>NZ_RQSN01000006.1:0-203821 GCF_003957265.1 Actinobaculum sp. 352
TCGGTAACACGCCGGGTTCTACGTCGTTAATCGGTAGCTGGTCGGCTGTGCCCAGTGCGAAACTCTCGAGCAAGTCCATGGATGCCGGTGCGGCATTATCGGACGGGCGTCAAGCCAGCATTGCCCGATTGGAAGAACTGGCCTCCGCGTTGCGAAGCACAGCCGAGGACTTCGAAACAACCGATGGCACCGCACATGCAACCATCATGGACCTAGTCAACTCCTTCCTTTTACCGCTGCCATAGGGGCGATGGGCGGCGATGAAGCGGAAGAGGGACGATTGCCTGACGTGCTCCCCGCCCGGGCCGGTTCCGCTAATCGCTGGGCTGCCAATGAGTACGCGCTTACTAGGATGCGACCCCCAGACCATCTGCCAGGAGCATCCACAAGCGCTGCGAGTTCAGCGGTACCAGGCGTGAGTTCTTCCCGCGAAGCTCTACACCCAGAAGAGCGCTCGGTGTATCTAATGCGGCAAGGGAACCGCGACCAACAAAGTCATCGGGCGTGATATCGAGCCGACTCAGCATCCAGCAACTCCAGCGGTTTTTCCGCAGGTCTGCGGCGACGGTGGGAAAGGTGCTTTCCACATGCTCAGCGAATTGGCCTGGCCGACCTCTGAAGGGACTCACGATGAGGTCGGTGATGTATTGCGTTGGCACGTCGAGCGTGGCGTCGGTATCGATCTGACGGCGGGGACCGATCCCGAGCATGTCCACAATCACCGTCGGAAGAACACCGGGATGAATTCTGCGGAGCAGCAGTTGGATGCGGGTCCGCTCCTCGATGAATCCCACATGATTGGCTGCCACCCAGATTCGTGATTCGTACCGCCTGTCTGAGATGGCAAGCTCGAGGCGAAAGCCCTGCACTGGATTGAGGTAGGCCTCAAGGAGGTGGCGTGCACCACGGGTGAGGCGGCCGTCGTCGATAAAGCCGTTGGCCTGGAGCCGTTCATAACAGTTCGACATTCGGTCCAATCGGTCGGCCATGCTTCGTGGATCAGGGGGCCGCGCACCTAGTTCCAGCAGGCGACGATGAGCAGCCCGAATGTGTTCGTCGTCGATGAATCCCTGCAAGGCATCCCAGTCCGCTTCGCGGCTGGAGACTCTTCGTGCGTCCTTCATGCGTCCTCCCCTGGTGTAGCGGTCCTACCTGTCGCGGCTCCTGGCTCCTCGCGGTGCATGTCCGCCTGCTCAGGCGGAGCCGGCATGCCGCCATTCGTGGCCGCCCCGGATGACGGTGCGACGTTGTGGGGATTGTGGTCACCATCGGGTCCTGCCGGGGGTATGACGCCGGGCGTCGCAGCGGGTGCTTCTTCCGGCGCTGCAGTGCTCGTCGGCGTCGCGGACACGGAACCACCGGCCGACTGCTCCGGCGCAGCTGTATCCGTCGGCGGCTCAGGAACTGAAGCATTCGCGGCGGGAGCCTTCGAACGGTTCTGCGTAGTTCCGGTGCGTTCGCTGGAACGTTGGCCCGGTTGCGGGGCTGGCACGTTTCGCTTGGCGGTACCGGGTGTAGCAGGCCGATGTTGCTCGCGCCAACTGGAGGGCAGCCGACGCCCAGGGAAGGAGTGGACATAGGCGGTGGCCGGTTCCTCATCGGCGCCCAGCGGATCCTCTTCCGGGTTGAAAGTGGCGATAATGCTGTGCAGCAGGTCAACTAGCTTCGGATAATCCGGCGTCGCGCACGAGGCTGTGATCTGGTAGCCGTCACCGCGGGGCGTGATGGTCAGGACCTGAGTTTGGGTAACACTCACCCCCGAGATCGATAGCACGGTCATACTGACGGTCGCCGGATTGCCGGCAAGTGTCAGTTCGCCGATATCAAGGAGACGGTAGGTCGCGATATCGCTGGGGATATCATTACGGGATCGGCTCGTCCACTGCCCCAAAGAATCCTGCATGTCTTCAACGCGAAGAACGACGACGGACGGTGCGTAGTCACGATAACCGGCGGGCCCAAGTGCGACGTAGGCGGCGCCGTCGAAAATGCCGGTGGCTGGTTTTTCCTGCCAGGAGTCTGGAAGTTCTATTCTCATAAGCACCTCAACCTCTACCCGTGTGAGTATTCGCAACGAATCGGGCTCCGCACGGCAGTCTACCCGAAAGGAGCGCTCCGATCAGTTCTTATCGGGCCGTATCTGCCGTAGGCGGACGACGACGAAGCGGGCGCACCTTGGCTGGCGCTCCTCCAGTTCGCGCGAGGTTGCCATCCGGGTGCGAGGAGCTGAGCGGGATCCCCGCTTGCGTGGAGTTGGCTGCACGATCTCATGGGCCAACGCGGTCAGCGCCGCGGGATCCCCGCCAGCGTGGGGTTGGTCTTAGGCTGCCGTTCGGGTGTGAGGAACTGAGAAAGGTTGCGCCGCGCTCCTTCCAACTGCTCCACACATATGGGCGGGCACACCATCCGTATCATCCACCGGCACCCTGCCCCTGCTTGGAACCGTGAATATGGGCGGTACATCGGCCGCTTCATCTACTGGTACCCAACCCTCTGTTCGGAACTGCGTGTATGGGCGGGTGCACCGGCCGTCGTCGGTATTATTCCGTGCCCGACGAACCGGTACAACCGGTGTGAAACAGCCACGCGGCGGGGCACGAGAATCCCCAGTTCTGATGAAAATCACCACCGCCCAGAATGCGCTGGAGGACCGCGCCCGATAGGCTTGTTTTCGTGACTCAGAAGAACCAGCAAAACCTAGCCGCAGCCGATGACACGCCAGAACAGATTCGGGTGCGCCTGGCGAAGCGTCAGCGGCTCATGGATGAAGGCATCGAGCCGTACCCGGTTGAGCTCCCCATTACCTCCACCATCAAGCAGGTGCGGGCCGACTATCGGGGCGTGGAACCGGGAGTTGAGCTGGCCGATGATAGGGTCGGTGTGGCGGGTCGAGTGATGCTCGCTCGTACCGGCGGCAAGATTTGTTTCGCCACCCTGCAGGATGGTGCGGGCAACCGCCTGCAAGTCATCTTCTCGCTCGCCTACGTAGGGGAAGACGGACTGGACCGCTTCAAGGCCGACGTCGATCTGGGTGATCACCTCTTCGTGGAAGGGCATATCGGCGCGTCCAAGCGGGGCGAGCTCTCGGTGTTCGCGCACAGTTTCCGGATTGCCTCCAAGGCGATTCGCCCCCTGCCGAAGGTATACAAGAATGCGGAGGGCGAAGATGTTTCGCTTTCCGAAGAGTCAAGGGTACGCCAGCGGCATCTCGATCTCATCATGCGCCCGGCGGCACGCGAGATGGTGCATTTGCGTGCCGGGGTTTTGAAGTCCTTGCGGGCGAACTTTGATCGGCGTGGCTACACCGAGATCGAAACACCCATGCTGCAGACCGTCCAGGGTGGCGCGGCCGCCCGGCCCTTCACCACGCATATCAACGCCTATAACGAGGACCTCTACCTGCGTATCGCCACGGAACTGCACCTCAAGCGCGCCGTCGTCGGCGGAATTGATCGGGTGTTCGAAATCAATCGCAACTTCAGAAACGAAGGTGCAGATTCCACGCATTCTCCGGAGTTCACGGCGTTGGAGGCGTATCAGGCTTACGCTACGTATGACACCATGGCCGAGCTGACGCGCGATCTGGTGCAGCAGGCATGCCTCGACACCCTGGGAACAACCGTCGTTACGCTGGCGGATGGCACGGAGTACGACTTCGGTGGCACTTGGGCAAGCCTGGATCTGTACACCGCGCTGAGTGAGGCGGTAGGCGAAGAAGTGACGGTTGAGACGCCGCGTGAACGCCTGGAGGCTTTGGCCGAGGCGCACGGTATCGCGGTGGCTCCGTTCTGGGTCAATGGAAAGATCGCCGAGGAGCTGTTCGAAGAGCTGGTGGGCCACAAACTCTGGGAGCCGACTTTCGTGCGCGACTTTCCGGAGGACACCTCCCCGTTGACCCGCCAACATCGCAGCAAGGCGGGGCTGACCGAAAAGTGGGATCTGTACGTGCGGGGGCTGGAACTCGGTACCGCCTACTCCGAGCTTGCCGACCCGGTGATTCAGCGTGAAAGGCTGGTCGCGCAGTCGTTGGAGGCCGCCGGCGGAAATCCGGAGGCGATGCAGCTGGATGAGGACTTCCTGGAAGCTATGGAGCAGGGTTTCCCGCCCACGGGTGGCATGGGAATGGGTATTGATCGCCTGTTGACGGCGATGACAGGTTTGGGCATCCGAGAGACCATCATCTTCCCGTTCATCAAGCCGCAGGGATAGTCCGCGACGCCAGCGGGGTTTGGGGCGCGGTACCGGTCCGAGTTCATGTACCGGTGGTTGGCATGACGTCAGCGGGGCCGTGCAACCCGCAGCCTTGTGTACACGCGGTGCGCATAGCGCCGACGGGCACTGCACCGTTGGGGATTGCGCCGACGGGCACTGCACCGTTGGGGATTGCGCAGATGGCTTTAAGGCATGCGCTTCACCCAACGTATTCGCGAGTGGGTTGCCCGGGCACCTCTGCACGCAGGTGGAAGACTGCTCCGGCTCGTGGTTCATCGGAGGTTTCGCGCGATGTCGTGATGAAGACATCCCGCCTGTCCTCTCCACCGAGTGTCACCGCTGTTACCCCTCGCACTGGCAGTTGCCATTCGCCGAGGATCTCCGCAGCGGGAGAATAGAGCCGCACCCTGCCCACCCGGTTAAGGGCACACCACACGTTCCCTGCCGAATCGACGGCCAAGCCGTCGGGGCGTCCCCCGTCTCCGTCGTGAAAGAGCCGACGGTTCACGAGGTGACCGTCGTCGGCCACATCGAAAACGTCAGTGCCGCCTGTGGCGGTGTCGTTGAAATAGGCGCGGCTACCATCCGGGGACCACTCGATTCCGTTCGACGTGGTGACTGATGGAAGAACGACATCATAGGACCCGTCCGCCGCGATTCGGAACAACTGCGCTCCCCCGGGGCGCCGATCATAGGGCATGCCACCCGCGTACAGCAGGCCGTGTGGATCAATACCGCATTCGTTCATGCGCACGGTCGGATCCTCCCACATGGCAGGTAGCGCCGTGGGAGGCACAAATGCAGAGTCGGCAAGGCCAATGCCTCGTTCGAGGCCGACGACGTAGCCGCCGCGCGTGCGCGGACGGACAAAAGCGGCGATGGACGAACCGGTGGCGAGGCGTTGGACGGCTCCAGCGTGATCAATGGTGAGAATGTCTCCGGCAAGCATATCGACCATGCGCAGGCCTCCCCAGGAATGGTGCCAGACGGGTCCCTCGCCGTGGTAGGCGATTACGTCAGTGATTTGTTCGGGATGCATCACTGACGATCATAGCGGGGCAGGTGTGTGCGAGGGGGTGATGTCGCCCGGGTCTGCCGACCTGGGCTTTCAGGGCAGGTGTGTGCGAGAGGAGATGCGGTCGGGTCGGCAACCCAATCCTGGATAGGTCGGCGGTGGGCCGTGTGCGAGGGGAAGCGCGTGATGGGAAGGCAAGTGCGAGGGGAAACGCGTGAGCGGTGGGGATGGTGGTGGATTCCTGGCCGGGACTGACCGGTGGCTGGTCAGGACTGACCGGTCAGGACATGGGTGACCGGTCAGGACATGGGTGGGCTTTTGTCTTCAGGACGTGGGTGTCGTGGTTTTCTGGGTTTCTGCAGTTTTGCGCGATATGCGCGCGAAACTGGGGAAAGGCGGAGTTTTTGGGGCAACGGGGACTGGGGCCGCCGTCGGCCCATCGTGTGCCAGTGCGGGACGCGGCGAAGTTTTGGGGAATGGGGAGTGAGGAAGATCCTCGGCATAGCGGTGGGTGTGCCCTGCATACGAGCACACCCACCGCTGCATATCGACTGTTCGCAGTGCTAACCGACGTCGTCGACGATAATGACGCGCAGTGTACGCGGGCCGTGCACGCCGTCGACACGCACCAACTCAATATCAGAAGTCGCCGACGGACCGGCAATCCACGTCGTGGGTCGGGTCGGATGCTGTGAAAGCACCTCGACGGCCTCCGGCACCGTCGCCTTAATCGTGCTGGCGTACAGGACGCACACATGCATATCCGGCACCAAGGAAATGGCGCGGCGGCCCTGATCGGGTTCGCCATCGAGCATAATCGTGCCGGATAGCGACACGGCCACCCTGGATGCCGTAAGCACGGCATCGGTGCCATCGAGTTCGTCCTTGGTCAGCGGCGGATCATCCACACGCACTTCGCAGCCTTTCGCCGCCGCTTCCTGCCAGCTCTTTTCCAGGCCTGGTGGTACCACCACGGACGAAGCGCCTTTCAATGCGGCAGCAATAGCCTCTGGAATGCCGTCCGGCGTGCAGTGCGTAACGGTTGCCGTGTAGTCGATCAGTGCCTGCTCCATTTCGGCGACGATGTCACCGCTGCCGGAGGTACGGTACTCGCGAGGGATTTCCGGAGCCTCCACTGGCCCGGCGGCGGCAACACGCCGCAGAATCTCCACCTTGGCCTCGTTCATGGCTTTCATTCCTGCTCCTCCTTATCGCGTGCCTTCCACCACTCACGGAAACTCTGCGCCGGTGGAGCGGGGATATCACGGACATGTGTCCAGTTCTGCGCTATCGGTAACGGGATATGCCCGATCTTTCGATCCGACCCGGCAATCAGACGTGCGGGATGGATCGCTTTGCCCGCGGCAGCCATGTTCTTTCCGGAACCCATGATCTTCGACGTCGCCTTCATGCCGACGTCCCAGATACTGGGGATTCCACCGCGGTTTTCCTCCGTGTACCGGTGCCGCAGGTGAACGAGTATGGTCGGAATGTCGATCTGCACGGGGCACGCCTCATAGCAGGCGCCGCACAGTGACGAGGCGAAGGGAAGCGTGGAGGCCGGATCGTGGTGGTCGAAGGCTCCCAACAGCTGCGGCGTCAGAATCGCTCCGATCGGTCCCGGGTACACGGAGTTGTAGGCATGGCCGCCCACGTGCTGGTACACCGGGCAGATGTTCATGCAGGCGCCGCAGCGGATGCACTTCAGGGCTTCGCGGCCAACGGGATCCGCCAACACCTTGGAACGGCCGTTATCCAGCAGAATGAGATGGAACTCCTGCGGGCCATCACCCGGGGTGACGCCTGTCCAGAACGACGTGTAGGGATTCATCCGCTCGCCGGTTGCTGATCGCGGCAACAGCTGGCTAAACACCTCAATATCCTGGTAGCGCGGTACGAGCTTTTCGATGCCCATAATGGTGATCAGCGTTTCCGGCAGAGTCAGGCACATGCGCCCATTGCCCTCGGACTCGAACACAGATAGTGTGCCCGTCTCCGCGATGCCCATATTGGAACCGGAAATCGCTACCTTTGCGCTGAGGAACTTCTTGCGCAAGTGCGCACGAGCCGCCATGGCGAGCTCGCGGGGCTCATTGCCCATATTCGGCGGAGCATCACCCATGCGCGCTTCGAAGATTGCCTTCACTTCGGCGCGATTGCGGTGAATGGCGGGAACGACGACGTGCGACGGCATATCGTTCGACAGCTGCACGATCATCTCCGCCAGGTCGGTCTCCCACGCCTGGATGCCCCGCTTGGCCAGGTACTCATTGAAGTTGATCTCTTGGGTGGCCATGGACTTTACCTTGACCACCTCATCAACGTTCTTCTCCTTGATGATGGAGTAGGCGATTTGGTTGGCTTCCTCAGCGTCCCGCGCCCAATGCACGATACCGCCGCGGGCCGTCACATTCGCCTCGAATTGCTCCAGCAGCTCCGGCAAGTGCGCCATCGTGTTCCGCTTGATATTGGAGGCGGCGTCGCGCAGGGCCTGCCAATCAGGCATTTCGTCTACGCGGGTGCCGCGCTTGGTGCGGATCTTTGTGGTGGCATAGCCGAGGTTGCGGCGCATCTGCGTATTGCGCAGGGTTTCATGTGCGCCTTCCTGGAAGGTCTGCCCCCACCGCAGCGGGTCCTCCGGAATCGGATGGCCGGGATACCAACCGAGTTCTGCCGCCTCCAGATCCTTCTCGGACCACTCGGAGGGGTTGATCTTCAGCTTCGTTGCAAGATTGCGCAGTGAATCGATCATCATGCCCCCACCTTTGTTGTGCTTGCGGGAGCCACCCACGGTTCATCCCTTGTTCCGGCCAGCACCTCGGCCAGGTGCATGGCACGTATTCCGGAACGCGTGCGCGAGAGCCCCCCGCCGATGTTCATCAGGCACGAGTAGTCTCCGGCGACGACGATTTCCGCGCCCGTTGCGAGGATGTTCGACATCTTGTCCGAGAGCATCGATGATGAGACCTCCGGGTTTTTCAAGGAGAATGTTCCGCCGAAACCGCAGCAGATCTCGGCATCGGGAAGCGGAACGTAGTCGATACCATCAACGGCTTTGATTAGCCGGATTGGAGTGTCACCCACACGTGCCATACGCAGGGAATGGCACGTGGTGTGGTACGTGACCCGATGCGGGAAATAGGCGCCCACGTCTTCCATGCCGAGCACATTGACCAGGAGTTCGGGCAGGTCATACGTCTTCTTTGCGATAGCCGCTGCATAGGCGGAGAGTTGTTCCTCTCCTTGATCGGCAGCAACCATCGATGCCTGGTGACGTAGTGAACCCGTACACGAACCCGAGGGAGCAACGATGGCGTCCCACTCGCCGTCGAGGACGGGTTGGAACGTATTCACATGGTTGCGGATAAGCGGCATGGCCTCCGGGTAGTAGCCGGTGTTGATGTGCATCTGGCCGCAGCATCCCTGGTTCTCAGGGAAGACTACCTCGTGCCCCAGCCGCTCCAGCAGATGGACTGTAGCCTGCGAAGCCTGCGGGAACATGACGTCGGAGATGCACGTCGCGAATAAAGCGATTCTCATGGAACCTCCTTGTTAACTCACGATGACGAATCCTAGAACCCCGCGCGAGGCGAGGAAGATGATGATGCCCAACAATACGATGAGCAGTATTGAGAATGGCGCCGACTTGCGTAGCAAGGTTGACTCTGACCCGGGCTCTTTGATTGCCGTTGCCGCGATGGCAAGGTTCTGTGGGCTGACGATCTTGCCGATGCCACCACCGATCTCGTTGGCTGCCAGCAGCAGCTGTGGGCTGAGATGTGCTTGTGCAGCGGCGGTGGACTGAAGGTTGGCGAAGAGCGCACCGGCCGACGTCGCGGACCCGGTGACTGCGGTGCCGATCCATCCCAGCAGCGGGGAGAGGAAGGCGAAGGCGCCGCCGGTGGCCGCCAGCCAGGTGCCGATGGCAACCGTCTGCCCGGAGAAGTTCATGACGTAGGCAAGAGCCATCACAGCCATAATGGTCAGGATCGTCAGGCGCAGGTTGTAAATCGTGTTGCTCAGCGTGCGAATGCCACGACCGAAGGAGTATGTGAAGCGACCGCCCGATGACGTCGCTCCATAGGCGATGGAGACGATCAGTCCGGTGAGTAGGAGCATGGTGCCCGGGGAGGAGAGCCATTGCAGGTTGAAGATGGCGGAGGCGGACACCTCACCGGAACCGGTCAGCAGGTTGCCGTATAGGCCGGGCCATTTGATGGCGATGTCGGTAGAGGAGAGCCAGGCGGGGATGTCCACACCGATGTTCCACAGTTTGACGATACCGAAGATTAGTACCACCAGCCAGTAGGGCATGAGGCCGAGTGTTACACGGGACGCCGATAGTCCGCCTTCCGCCTCGGTCGACGAGTGCTGCTCTTCGGGGGTGGTCGGCTGCCAGAAGCGCAACAGAATGGCTACGAGAGCGAAAGAAATGAGCGAGGCGAATACAGCTGCGAGTTGGTAGGAGAGGAAATTGGAGGCGACGAAGTGACCGGCGGCCATTCCGAGGCCGGCGACCAGTGCTGCGGGCCAGGCCTGGCGGATACCGCGCATCCCGTCAAGGATGCCCAGAAGTAGGATGGGCAGCCAGCACAGCAGGAACGGGGTGATCCGACCCATGGTGGCACCGACAATATCGGCGGGCGAGCCACCCAGCTGGGCGGCGGTGGTGACGGGAATAGCCATGGCGCCGAAGCCGACGTTCAGGGCATTTCCCACCATGGTGACAATTGCTGCCTTGATGGGCGGAAGGCCGAGCGCGAGGAGCATGGCGCAGGCAATCGCAACCGGGGCGCCGAAGCCTGCTAGACCCTCGAGCAGACCGCAGAAGCAGAAGCCGATGAGAAGAGCCTGTACTCTCATATCGCCTTTGCCAACCACGGAGAAAACGGCGCGGACGTCCTCTGATCTCCCTGATGTTTCGGTCAGGTTGTAGATCCACACCGCCATAATGACGATGTACAAGATGGGGAAGAGGCCGAACGCTGCCCCCTGCGTGGCGGACAGTACTGACAGTCCAACCGGCATGTGGAAGCCGAGCATGGCAATGAGTAACGCCACCGCTAAGGAGCCGATGGCACATTTGTGAGTTGGGACTTTGAAAACGCCTAGCATGACGAAGAACACCACAAGCGGCAGCAGACCGAGTAGTGCGCTGAGGACGAGACTGGACCCCACCGCCGTGGTTGATGGGGTGAAAGAGGCGGCTAGTAGCATGAACGCTCCCTCATTGGAGTACGGATGGTGTGTGGGTGGCCGGGTGTTAGCCCGTCCGAACCCTGTGCACCATGGGCTAGTTTTGACATGTGGTTTGCTCGCTTTGCATCCCGCTACTTTATGGGACGAAAGTCTACAAGCCACTATTCGGTACATTAGCGGAAATCGACATACACAAGGAAGGTCTCACGTAATTCAATTTCGGGAGTTGTTGAGATTCCGCGGAAAAGTTCTGTGCCCCGGGGTGGTCGTTTGACCTGTAACTTCGGGAGAAAGTCCGGCGTGGGGAGGGTGCGGCGTAAGGCTGTGCCGCTAGATGATGCCGGGGAACACGCAGTGGGAATATGCACTCGGCTCTGACCGGGCCGGTAGGGAGCGGGTGAGTTGGGACGTTAGGCTCGTGCGGACGGGTCACAGGGCAGGCAGATGGCGGCAGCAAGGATTGCTATGCGCGGTCCGTACGCCCGCAGTCGTGCGCGTGGCAAGGGGCCGCCGCACCAACATGGCAAGGGGCCGCCGCACCAAAAAGAGAGGGTGCAGCGGCCCCTGAGCCGGAGGTTCGGGGAATTAGTCGATCCAGTCCAGTGTCCTGGCTACCGCCTTATTCCACTGATGGAGTTGATGCTCACGCTCGCCGTCGTCCATTTGCGGACTCCAGCGCGTGGCCTCCTCCCAGTTGGCGATGACGTCGTCCTCGCCCTCCCAGAATCCGACGGCGATGCCGGCGGCGTACGCCGCGCCGAGAGCGGTGGTTTCCGCCACGACGGGCAGAACGACGTCGGTATTGAGGATATCCGCCTGGAACTGCATCAGCAGTTTGTTGGCGGTCATGCCACCGTCAACGCGCAGTTGCTCGAGCTTCGCCCCGGAATCGGCTTCCATGGCGTCCAGCACCTCACGCGTCTGGAAGGCTGTGGCTTCCAGTGCCGCGCGTGCCAGGTGTGCCTTGGTGTTGTATCGCGTCATTCCGACAATCGCGCCACGCGCATCGCTGCGCCAGTGCGGTGCGAATAGACCGGAGAATGCGGGGACGAAGTACATGCCGCCGTTGTCATCGACGGTCTCGGCCAGTGCCTCAATCTCCGACGACGACGTGATGATACCGAGGTTGTCACGCAGCCATTGCACCAGTGAACCGGTTACAGCAATCGAGCCTTCGAGGGCATATACCGGGGCCTGATCGCCGATCTTGTAGCAGACGGTTGTAATGAGGCCGTTCTTGGAGAGCTGTGGCTCCGTACCGGTATTCAGCAGCATGAAGCAGCCGGTGCCATAGGTGTTCTTCGCCATGCCGGGCTGGAAACAGGCCTGCCCGAAGGTTGCGGCTTGCTGGTCGCCCAGGTCACCTGCGATCGGCTTGCCCGGCAGGAGACCTTCTTGCCTGCCGTAGCCGTAAATCTCGGAGGAGGACCGGATTTCCGGCAGCAGCGACATGGGAATGCCGGCGATTTCGCAGATATCCTCACGCCAGCTCAGCGTGCGCAGGTCCATCAGCATAGTTCGGGATGCATTGGTGACATCAGTGACGTGAACACCGCCGTTGACGCCTCCGGTCATATTCCAGATCAACCAGGTGTCCGGGGTGCCGAAGGCCAGCTCGCCGCGTTCAGCACGCTCGCGCACTCCCTCCACGTTCTCCAAGATCCACATGATCTTGGTGATAGAGGCATAGGTGGACAGCGTCTCACCCACGATCTCGTGGAAGCGATCCAGGCCGCCGTCGGCCGCGAGACGGTCAACGATGTCCTGTGACCGGGTGTCCTGCCAGACGATGGCGTTGTATACGGGTTCGCCCGTATTTCGATCCCAGATAATGGTGGTTTCGCGCTGATTCGTGATGCCAACTGCTGCGATGTCGTGGTGGTTGGCGGAGGCCTGTGCCAAGGCCATGCCAACCGTTTCGCGCACATTTCCCCAGATTTCGACCGGGTCGTGCTCCACCCAGCCGGCGTGGGGGAAGATTTGCTCGTGTTCCAACTGGCCGCTGGAAACGACCTGCCCGGCGTGATTGAACAAGATCGTTCGGCTTGATGTGGTGCCTTGATCGATCGCGAGAACGTACTTGCGTTCGGTGTCGCTCATATGGACTATTCCTTTCTCGTTGATGGCGGGCGGGAAGAATCGGGCTCCCGAGTAGTGCCGGTGATTCTAGCCGAGTCGCGAAGCCAGTGGCACCGTTTTCGCTCAATTCGTTAGCAACACTCGAACTTGCCGAGCCGGTGACAGTGGCGGGAGGGATCGCCCCAACGGAGTGACGCCCTGCCCAGCGCTGATCACAGTCTTCTGTTTGTGTTGCCGCCGAGTCGTCTTAGCCGTGAATCTCCGGCGCGACATCAAGGAAAGGCGTGGCATCTGGAGCCTCTGCGCGTACACGCTGAGCCTCCGCTTCGTCGCGTATACCCTCTGCCTTTTCCTCTGCCTCGCACCTTGCGTGATAGGAGGCGATCTCGGTTTCCTTCTTCCTCTCGTCCCATCCGAGTAGTTCGCCCGCCAGGGTGGCGATTTCGTCGGCAGTCGCCAAGCCGCGGTCACGATGCTCATACGTCAGGCGCGTCCTGCGTGCGAGCAAGTCTTCTAAATGGAGCGCTCCTTCGTACTCCACGCCGAAAGCAATCTCCGCGCGTAGGTACTCGGGGGCTCCCTCCAATTCTCCCGCAAGATCGGGGCGCTCCGTGATCATTTGCAGAAGTAGATCTATATCTGATCCATATCGATTCAGAAGATCCTCGACATGGTCAAGGGTCAGGCCGCTCTGCCGTGCGATGGTATGGCGGCGACTCCACATCACTTCGTATTCCGCCGCTCCAGACAGCGTGGTCGTGGTGGTGAGCGACGGATTCTCTTTCGCTCTCTTCTTGCCGAGCGCAAAGTCGACGGCGTCCTCGGCCATCTTGCGATAGGAGGTTAGTTTGCCTCCCGCAATGACGACCAGGCCCGGTGCAGCTTCGGTGACGGTATGCTCGCGGGATACCTGCGTTGACTTCGATTCGTCGCCATCGAGCGTGCCGGGTTGTAGAAGAGGGCGCAGTCCGGCGAAGGTGCCGATAATGTCGCTCTTCGTCAACGGCTGGGCGAGAACTGAGTTAGCCTGCTCCAGGACGTATTCAATATCTGCGCTATCTGCCACTGGTTCGCGGCGATCTTCGTGGTAGGCGGTATCCGTGGTGCCGATAATCCAATACCGCTTCCACGGGATAATGAAAAGGACCGACTTTTCCGTGCGGAGGAAAATGCCGACTTTCGAATCGATGCGGTCCTTGGGAACGACTATATGGATGCCCTTAGAGGCGAGGACCTTCAGACCGCCGGTGGTGCCGGCTAGGGATTGCGTTTTCTCCGTCCACACGCCAGTGGCGTTGATGACGGTACGTGCCTTGACGGCGACGACGTCGCCGGTTTCCAGATCATGCAGTTGTGCCCCCGCGACTCGTCCGGTGGCGTCCTTGGTCAGAGCGGTCACCTGCACGCGGTTGGCAGCAAGTGCCCCGTGCCGGACGGCGGTGCGTATCAGATTCACTACCAAACGGGCGTCGTCAACACGGGCATCATAGTAGACAATCGAGCCCGTAAGAGAGTCCTTTTTCAGTGCGGGTGCCAGGGCGAGCGAGCCCTGGCGGGTGTAGTGGCGCTGGATGGGCACGGAGCCGCGGTGGGCGAATTGGGCGATGGCGTCATACATGCCCACGCCGACCGCGGAATAGGTCCGTTCAATCACGGGCATTTTCAGTGGCCAGAGGAAGGGCTGGGCCTTGACCAGGTGGGGCGCCGTGGTGGTCAACAGCAGGCCGCGCTCCCGTAGCGACTCGGCGACAAGAGCAAAATTGAGTTGATAGAGGTAGCGCAGGCCGCCGTGGATAAGCTTTGATGAGCGCGACGATGTTCCAGATGCCCAGTCTTGTGCCTCGACAATACCTACGCGTAATCCGCGGGTTGCGGCGTCCAGGGCGATTCCAGCGCCCGTCACCCCGCCTCCGATAATGAGTATGTCCAGGTCATCATCGGTGGCCATGTCTGATAGTGCGTGCTGGCGTTCTCTTTGCGAAAGTTTGGCTAGTGGCAACGTCTCTCACTCCTTGTGGATCTTCGGACTGATCTTGCCGACCTCGAATGCTCTGGTCACTCGAATGTTCTGGTCAGCAGCACTTTCGTGCGGTCCAGTTATTTGCTCGGCGCGCCTGTCTACTAAACTTGCTGGTTGTGGAGGTGTTGTGCTCCACACCTCATCCTTCCAGAGCGGTGGCACATAGTCACTAGTGCGCACACCTGTGCATGCGCAGGGCGAAAGAGCGGGTATCCGTCGCGGGCTCATCCACGCGGACACGTGCGTGCAACTTTTCTCACAGGCGCGCCACGTGCTCGAAGTATGTGCAAGAGTGTTCAATTCATGATGTGGGCTGGGGGTTCACTGTTACGCTCTTGCCTCGTAAGGTGCACGGCGACGTGCGGATACAGCGGGGTAACGGCCGAGGTTACTTCGGGTATGTCGGTCGTGTATCGACACCAAGGGAATAATGTCCGATACCAATTCGAAGAAGAGTTAAGGAACGTCTATGTTCATAACGTCTGTTGGGGTCTTTTTATTCGGCCTCCTCGCCGCCATCGCCGGCGGAGCCGTCGGTGCCGCCATCGGAGGCAACTACGCCTTCGTTCTCACCGGCTTCTGTGTACTTGCCTCCTGGGGCGTGTTCGCAGCTACCGGTAGCACGTTTGGCCTCGATTACCTGGCCTTTGGTCCCTTCATGGGTCCGCATATCGCATTCGCCGGTGGCGCTGCGGCCGCCATTTACGCTCGCTACAGGGGAGCTCATACCGACGGCAAGGATGTCAACTCACCGCTCGCGGGTCTCGGACGAGCAGACGTTATGCTTGTCGGTTCCGCCTTCGGCGTGTTCGGCTACCTCCTGCAGATTGGAATTTCTCAGATACCATGGTTCGGGAGCCACACTGATTCGGTGGCCTTGACCGTGGTCACCTCCGGTATTGTCGCTCGTATCATGTTCGGCGGCACACCTGGAAAGGGTGTCTGCAAGGGTTCGCTGCACAACCCGGAGAAGTTCAACGATGGTGCACGCGGCCTGTTCGGCAAGATTCAGCCCGGCCCCAACGGTCACTGGTTGGAGTGGCAGGAGAAGACCGGTCCGCTGTTGACAATCGGTTCACTCTTCGGCATTTTCGGAGCCGGTGCTTCGCTGTTCTTGGCATCCAACGTGGGCGCAGCTCTGGCGGAGAGCCATCCGGAAGTGGCCTTCGATCTTGCTGCGCGGCAGGCCAATACCTTCGGATTCGGTATCTCGGCCGTCATCATCCTCTTCCTGATCACCAACCGGAATATGCCGGTGCAGCATCACGTCACGAATATCGCCGGTCTGGCGGCCATTAATTTCTTCCCGATTCTCATGGGCGAATCGCTGGATACCTTCCACTGGACGGCGACCTCGACCTGGGATTCTCGTACCTGGACGATGGCGGTTCTTGCCCTTGTCATCGCTGCGGTGTTCGGCATCATCTCAGCGGTGCTGGCAGAGTTCTTCGCCCGCATGTGGTACAACCGCGGCGTCTCCCACATTGATCCTCCGGCAGCCGCCATCTGGATCTGCAACACGTTGGTGTGGGTCCTCGCCGGGTTAATCGCATAGCGCATTATCCAGAACTCCGTCCGCCGGGTGCGGCGACACCCGGCGGACGGGAGCCAACGCGGATGGAATTCCGCAAAGTATATCGCCTGTCAAACACCGCCACTGCACGTCACAATCGGAAGCGCAAGGAGCCAGTTCACGTGGAGTACACCTCGCCCGGAAAACTATTCGACGCCTACATCTTTGACATGGACGGCACTATCTACTTGGGAGATCATCTCCTCCCGGGAGCCAAGCGCCTTATCGAGGGTCTGCGTCGCCTCGGCAAACCGGTTCGCTTTCTTTCGAATAATCCGACCCGTGACCCGCAACTGTACGTAGAGAAACTCAACCGGCTGGATATTCCCGCCAGCATCGAGGACATTACGAATACGGTTGTCACTACGGTCCACTGGCTGCGAACCAATCACCCCGATGCGAAGGTGTTTCCCATCTCCGAGCAGCCGCTCAAGAATGCGCTGGCTGAGGCGGGCATTGCCATGAGTGAAGATCCGGAAGAGATTGACATCGTCATCGCCTCCTATGATCGGACCTTCGAGTACCGGAAACTACAGATCGCCTTTGACGCCATCTGGTACCACAAGCGTGCATTCCTGATTACTACCAACCCGGACCGGTACTGCCCGTTCCCGGGGGGACGTGGGGAACCTGATGCCGCTTCAATTGTTGCCGCTATCGAGGCGTGCACCGGTACTCGCTGCGTCGCGAACATGGGTAAACCGGAGCCAATCATGCTTGACGCCGCTATTGCAGGTCTGGATGTAGATCCAGCCAACTGCATTATGGTCGGCGACCGGCTCATGACCGATATCGGCATGGCCATCAAGACGGGAATCCCCTCGGCACTTGTGCTGACGGGCGATTCCACGCTGGAGGAAGCCGAGGCGCTCGACCCAGCGTCTCAGCCCACTTACGCGCTTTCACGCGTCGACCACCTCATCCCGGACGAGATTCGGAAGCAATGGGGCTGGAGCGACAACGACTGACCGCTAGGAATCATGTGTGTCCGCCGTCGTGCGCGGCCAGTGGCGGGCTGGCGCGAACGGCACACATACGGTGACAACGATGTCAGTAAACTCGTGCGTAAACCTACAACTGCAACACGGAGGTTGCCTTGTCCACTTTTCACAACCCTAATTCTCTGACCGGCGGTCCCTACGTTATGGGCATCGACTTTGGAACAGAGTCGTGCCGAGTCGGCATCTTTGACCTTCTCGGTTCCCCGGTCGCCTTCGCCGCAACGGGCTATCAGACCACGCATCCGGCACCCGGTTGGGCGGAGCAGTCCCCGGTGGACTGGTGGAATGCACTTATCGCATCCACACATCAGGTGATGCAGCGCTCCGGTCTGCAACCACATGAGATTGCCGGAATTTCGTATGATGCCACGACGATGACAGTCGTCGCACTCGATGAGGCAGGGGAGGCGCTGCGGCCAGCCATCATGTGGATGGATGTGCGCGCTACCGAGCAGGCGGCCCGTGTGGTGAATACCAGTTCGCCCGCTCGCCGCTACACCGGTGGGGGTACGCTTCCGCCTACCGCCGAATGGTATCCCTTCAAGGCCGCATGGCTGAAGGAGAATGAGCCGGAGACCTACAATAAGGCCTATCGCCTGGTCGATGCGCCGGATTGGTTGACCTTCCGACTCACCGGGGAGTGGACACAGAACATCAATACCGCTGCCCATCGCGCCTACTACGACCGTGACAACGGCGGCTGGCCGGTTGACCTGTACGAAGAGGCAGGGGCCGGCGACGTGTTCGACAAGCTCCCCTCAGTTGTCAACGATCTCGGGGTGCCGGTGGGAGGCCTCTCAAAGACCGCGGCCGAGGCGCTCGGGCTCATCCCAGGCACGCCCGTTGCCCAGGGCGGCGGTGATGCGTGGCATGGTCAGATCGGCCTGAACGTGCTGCGGCCGGGCAAGATGTCGCTGGTGACGGGATCTTCGCACGTTATGTCGGGTCAGTCACCCGATCCGGTTTCCGGCCCCGGTTTCTTCGGTGGGTATACCGACGGAGTCGTCCCTGGCCAGTACACGGTGGAGATTTCGCTGGTTTCCTCGGGATCGGTTCTGGCCTGGTTCAAGAACAATTTCTGCCCGGATATCACCCTGGCAGCCGAGCAGACGGGCTTGAATGCCTACGACATTATGAACAGTCGCTCTGCGGACATTCCGATCGGCTGCGACGGTCTGATCATCAACGAGTACTTCCAGGGCAACCGCACCCCCTATTCGGATTCCAAGGCGCGCGGTGTGATGTCGGGGCTTTCTCTGGCACACAGTCGCGAGCACATGTATCGGGCGATCCAAGAGGCCGTGTGCTACGGCGTGGAGGCGAATCTGCGTATGCTGCGCAACGCGGGCTTCGCCGTCGAGGAATTCGTCGGCTGCGGCGGGGCGATGAAGTCGCGCGCCTGGGCACAAATGCACGCGGATGTCACGGGAGTTCCAATCACGCTGCCGGAAGTCGGCGACGCAGTTACGCTTGGTTCCTGCATCCTGGCGGCAGCCGGCGCCGGTTTGTACCCCTCGGTACAGGATGCGGCGGATGCGATGGTCCACGAGCGCGAGCACATAGAGCCCGATATGGAGAAGCACGACCGCTACGCGTTCTACGCTGACCAGTACTGCGAGCAGTACCCGCTGATGCAGGACCTCATCCACCGCACGGTGGATCACGTGGATTCTGAACGCGACGCCGCCCAATAGGACGACGCCCGGGGCGGCGAGGACATTAACTCGCCGCCCCACTCAACGCCGGAAGCAGAAGAGAAGAAAGAAGGAATACATTAATGTCAAGCGAACTCATAACTCAGGCTCTCAGTACTGCTACCGAGACAAAGGCGATTGCCTTTGGTGACGATGTGCTGGGTGAAACCGGCCCCATGTTCACCGAGCTATTCCCCGGTGCACGTGTCCTCGTCGTTGCCGATGACAACACCTTTGCCGCAGCGGGTGAGCCTGTTGTCGCGTCACTGCGTGCGTCCGGCGTGGAATTCGCTGAGGATCCATACATTTTCCCCGGTACGCCCACCCTGTATGCCGGGTATGACAACGTGATCAAGCTGCGCGAGCATATGGCTCCGTTGGAGAACACCGTCGTGTGTTCCATCGGTTCCGGCACGTTGAACGACATCGCCAAACTCGCTTCTGGCGAGTTGAAGCGCCCCTACATGAACGTGTGTACTGCGGCTTCCGTGGACGGATACGCCTCCTTCGGAGCCTCCATCGCCAAGGATGGTTTCAAAATCACGCGTTCCTGCCCGGCGCCCGCTGGACTTGTTGCTGATATCGCCGTGATGGTTGACGCACCCAAGCGTCTGACCGCCACAGGCTATGGGGATCTCATTGAGAAGGTTCCCGCTGGTGCCGACTGGATTCTGGCGGACGCGTTGGGCGTGGAAGCCATCGACGAGTACACCTGGAATCTGGTGCAAGGGCCTTTGCGCGAGTCGCTTGCCGATCCTGCGGCCATCGGGGTCGGTGATCCGGAAGCCATCGAAGGTTTGGCTGAGGGATCGATTATGTCCGGTCTGGCCATGCAATCGCTGCAATCCTCCCGGCCGGCCTCGGGTGCAGGCCACCAGTTCTCCCACACCTGGGAGATGGAAGGACACGGCTTGGACTGGGAGCCACCGCTGTCGCACGGTTTCAAGGTCGGTATCGGCACGATCGCATCCTGCGCGCTGTGGGAGTTCTTCCTTTCGAAATCGGTGGAAGACTTCGACGTGGAGCGCGCGCTGGCAAGTGTGCGCACTCCAGAACAAGTGGAAGCGGAGGTTCGCTCCACACTCAAGCCGCAGATGCAGGATGAGGCGGTGAAGCACTCGCTGACTAAGCGTATAGAAGGCGACGCGCTACGTAAACGGATTGAGTTACTCAAGGAGGTCTGGCCCTCGCTGCGTGAGCGCTGCCAGGAACAGATCATGACACCACAGGAGGTGATGGACCGGCTGAAGACTGTCGGCGCTCCCTACCATCCGGAGCTGATCGATATTGATTGGGATCGCTTCCGCGAGACCCATCTCAAGGCGCGGATGATCCGGGATCGGTACACGGTGCTGGACATCCTGACGGATCTCGGCATGTTCGACGAGGCGGTCGAGTATCTGTTCTCACCCGAGGGCTTCTGGGGTCAACATCGGCACCCCGAGGCCTGACAACGAAATCATAAGGAGATATGTCAATGAGTGACAAGAAGTACCTGATCGGCATCGACTTCGGAACGCTGTCCGGTCGCGCTATCGTCGTCGACGCCGCCGACGGAACCCAGCTGGGCACAGCCGTCACGGAATACCCACACGCGGTTATGGACCGCACGCTAACTGCGGGTGACGGGCGCGAACTGCCCCCAGAGTTCGCCCTGCAGGACCCGGCCGACTATATGAAGGTGCTGGCGGAAGCGGTGCCCGGTGCGGTTAAGGATGCCGGTGTTGACCCGGCGGATATTGTGGGTATCGGCGTCGATGCCACCTCGGCCACGGTGTTCTTCACCGATGAGGACGGCACGCCTCTGTGCCAGAAGCCGGGCTTCGAGAACAATATTCACGCCTGGGTGAAGTTGTGGAAGCATCATGGTGCTCAGGACCAGGCGGATCGCCTAGTTCAGGTTGCAAAGGCACGCCGTGAGCCGTGGCTGGCACGCTATGGCGGCGTTCTTTCTTCAGAGCTGCTTCTGCCCAAGGTGCTAGAAGTCTTCGAGATGGCCCCCGAGGTGTACGAGGAAGCCGACGTTATCTGCAACCTTCTGGACTGGCTGACCTGGAAGATGACCGGCACCTTGACCCAAGCGGCCGGCGACTCCGGATACAAGCGCATGTATCAGGATGGCCAGTACCCCTCGCATGAGTACCTGGAGGCCGTCAAGCCGGGCTTCGGAAACGTCTTTGATGAGAAGATGTCGGCGCCTATCCTGCCGCTCGGTGGCAAGGTTGGTGGATTGACCGCTGAGATGGCAGAGCTCATGGGGTTGAAGGAAGGCACTGCGGTGGCTTCCGGCAACATTGACGCGCACGTCGTCGTCGCCGGTGCAAACGCTGTGCGCCCCGGACAGCTAACCGCCATTCTCGGCACCTCATCCTGCTATGTGGTCAATGGCGAGGAACTGCGGGATTGTCCGGGCGTGTTCGGCATTGTCGACGGCGGCGCCGTGGACGGCTACTGGGGATTCGAGGGCGGCCAGACAGCCGTGGGCGATATCTTCGCCTGGTTCATTGATACCCAGGTGCCCGGCGAATACTTCGATGAGGCGAAGAATCGCGGTATCTCGATCCATGACTTGCTGGTGGAGAAGGCGAAGAAGCAGAAGGTGGGTGAGCATGGGCTTGTTGCACTGGATTGGCAGAACGGCAACCGTTCCATCCTCGCGGATGCGCGCCTCTCTGGCATGGTGATTGGCCAGACACTGGTCACCCGGCCGGAGGATACCTACCGGGCGCTGCTGGAGGCCACGGCTTTCGGCTGCCGCGTTATCATCGACAACTTCGAAGAGCATGGCGTGAAAGTGGACGAGATCGTTGCCGCCGGTGGTCTTCTAAAGAATCAGTTCTACATGCAACTCCTGGCCGATATTACCCGGCGCCCCATCACAGTATCGGAGTCTGACCAGACGGGTGCCCTGGGATCGGCGGTGTTCGCAGCGGTGGCTGCGGGCGTGTATCCGGATGTGTTCGCGGCTGCCGATGCAATGGCGTCGGTGCGGAAGAATGCCTACGTGCCGACCCCGGAGAACTCCGAGCAGTACGACGGCCTGTACGAGATCTACAAGGAGCTGCATGACTTCTTCGGGCGTTACAACGGAGTCTCTCCGATGCACAGGCTGAAGAACATCCGTGACCGGGTCCGTGGGGGCCTGGCATGATCAAGCTGACTGACCTTTCTCCTGCTGTTCAGGAGGAAGTCCAGGAGGCCCGGGAGCGGGTAGCTTGGCTGCATGCCGAGCTACCCGAGAACGGACTGGTGGTGTGGACCGCAGGCAATGTGTCCGAACGTGTGGTCGGTGCTGATCTGTTCGTCATCAAACCCTCCGGGGTGCGCTACGACCAGCTCAGCGCGGACGTGATGGTGGTGTGCACATTGGATGGCGAAAAGATCGACGACGGAACTCCGGAGTCGCTGACGCCGTCGTCGGATACGGCTGCCCACGCCTACGTGTACCGGCATATGCCGGATGTAGGCGGTGTGGTCCACACCCATTCCACCTATGCGACAGCTTTCGCATCGCTGCATCGGCCCATCCCATGCGTGTTGACTATGATGGCGGATGAGTTTGGCGGCGAGATTCCGGTGGGACCATTCGCCATTATCGGCGATGACTCGATTGGACGAGGGATCGTGGAGACCTTGCGTTCTTCGCGCTCGCCCGCCGTGCTCATGGCTAATCATGGCCCGTTCACCATCGGGAAGAATGCCGAGGCGGCGGTCAAGGCTGCGGTGATGGTGGAAGAAGTTGCGCGTACGGTCGCCGTCGCCCAGCAGTTGGGCGAGCCGGTGCCCGTGGCGCAAGAACATATTGATGCACTGTATGACCGGTACCAGAACGTATACGGCCAGCACTGATACCTACAATTATGTGAAAGGAAAACGATGGCAAAAATTGCTGTGCTGGGGTCGGGAATTATGGCGACAGCCCTATCATTCCCGGCATCGGAGAATGGAAACGACGTTCGCCTCATCGGTACCTTCCTTGACCGGGAGATCATCGATTCGATCCAGAAGACGGGTATTCACCCAGACCTTGGCCTGAAGGTTAACGACACGGTTCGGGCCTACCAGCTGGAGGAGGCCCCCGAAGTGGTGGCCGACGCCGATATCGTGATGTGCGGCGTCAACTCCTTCGGTGTCGAGTGGGCGGGGGAGCAGTTGGCCAAGCTGCTGCATCCGGGCCAGAAGGTTCTAGTGGTCACCAAGGGTATGCGGGCCGACGACGACGGCACGATGCATATCATTCCGCATATCCTGCGCTCCTACCTCGACCCTGAGTTGGACAAGCAGATTTCCTGGAATGCGATTGTAGGCCCGTCCATTGCGGGCGAGCTGGCCGTTCACCATGACACCTGCGTGGTGTTCTGCGGTGAGAATAAGGAGGACCTGGAGTACCTGGCCGACCTCTACCGCACCGATTACTACCACGTGTGGACATCCACGGATTTCGTTGGGCATGAGACGGGTGCCGCCACGAAGAATGTGTACGCCTTCGCGGCCGGTTTTGCGCAGGGTATGCTGCGCAAGGCCGGTAAGGAGAACGACCGTTACGTCATGTACAACTATGGCGCCGCGGTGTTCGCGCAAGGGCAGAAGGAACTGCGGTCCTTCATCAAGCTGATGGGTGGCAATCCGGAGACCGGCGACGGCCTAGGCGGGGTGGGCGATATGTTCGTCACCTCGATGGGCGGGCGCAATGTGCGCGCCGGCGCCTTCGTGGGTGAGGGCATTCCTTTCTCCGACGTGCAGGAGCGCCTCATGAAGGGCGTGACCCTGGAAGGCGTGGCGGCTATCAAGGTGATTGGTAAGGCGCTTGGTCCGCTTACCGAGCGAGGCGTGATCGGCGAGGACGAGTACCCGCTGTGCCGCTTCCTCTACTCGGTGGTGGCGGAAGATGCGCCGCTGGAGATGCCGTGGGACAAGTTCTTCCGCGGCCTGGAGTAATGGCCGGAAGTAAGTGGCCTGAGTAAGCGGGATCCGCCGCAGTGGGCGGGATGTGCCGCTGTAGGTGAGGTTTGTTGCTGGCGGGGCTGCCTTCGGGTGGCCCCGCCAGTGTGTGTTGTGGTGGTTGGTAGGGCGGATGCCTGTGGTGGTGCGGGTGTGTCAAAATCCGGTCCAGCGTTCGGGTCGTGCTGCGGATTGTGCCCGTGGCGGGACGGACGTGTCCAAATCCCGTCCAAAGGGCGCATAACTGGATTGATTCCATTCTAGGAATGGCGGAATCATGCGGTTTTGGTGGAGCGGCTGAAGCTTGCGATTCCCGTTTGGACGGGATTTGGACACGAAAGCTGTCGGCGTGGCCAGCGAAAACAGGTGGCGGCGAGGAAGGTGACGACAGCGAGCTTGTACTGCAAGGAGTCTGAGCGGAATGCTGTAGCACTGATGACACGGAGTTAGTTATCGGGTGAGTCTACAGCACATGGCATGATTGAGGCATGGATGACTTCCAGGCAGTATCGACCAGTGAAGCCTATACGATTGCGCAATTGCGTGCGCTAGTGAAATCTGGTCGCCTGCGAGTTCCACAGTTTCAGCGCTCCTTCCGGTGGGATGCGAAGGATGTGCTGAGCCTTTTCGATTCGATTATGCGCGGCTATCCCTTCGGTAGCCTGTTGTTGTGGAAACGCGAGGCACCGGCTGAAAACTTGCGCATCGGCTCCTTGCACGTGCGGGCGCAGGAACGGCCCGACGCACTGTGGGTGGTGGATGGCCAACAGCGCGTCACTAGCTTGGTGAATGCTGTTGACCCCGAGGGAGCGCAGGATCCACGTTTTGCCCTCGGCTACTCCTTGCGTCGTCGTGAAGTGGTGAATGGCCGCTGGTTGGAGGACCCGTTGGCCATCCCGCTGCCGGATTTATTCGACTTCTCGCGGGCCTTTGCATGGTTGACGGACAATCCTGCTGCGGCTGACTACGCTGAGCATATCCAGGATGTGACGAGCAGGCTTAACCGCGTTACTGTCCCGGCGACAGTGATGGAGGATACCGACGAGAAGACTTTGCGTGAGGTGTTCGACAGGATCAATTCCCGTGGCAAGCGGCTGAATGCGGCCGAGATCTTCAATGCTATTCATGGAGGACCGGACGAAGGGGCTACAACCTCCGGTATTGCCGTTAGTGTCGATGCCCAGACTCGTTTTGGCGTGCTGGATGACAAAATCGTGGTGCAGGCGATTCTGGTGCGGCGCCATGCCGATATCACACGAGATGTTCACGGCGAGTTTTCAGATAGTCGACGGCGGGTAAGTGACTTTCCCGGCGAAAGCGAGGCGCAGGCGTACGAGGCGACTGAAGGTGCACTCGTCGAAGCGGCGCGCTTCCTGCAGGTGAAATGCGGCATTCCGCATGTAGTTTTTCTTCCTTTCCGTTTCCAGCTGCTAGTTCTCACGCGGTTCTTCGCGCTTTTCACCGAGCCGTCCGATCGTAACTTGGAACTTCTCTCCCGCTGGGTCTGGCGGACGAGTGTGGGTGCCGATGTGCTGGGGATCAGCGGTTCGCAGACTGACCTGCGCGATATGGCGGCGCGCGTGAGGCAAGGGAAAGAATCCGAATCGGTGCAGCGGTTGCTGGCGGCTGCTGATCTACAAGATGACCTCCACTTGCCGGATCTAACTGTTTTCCGCGCGACTCGCTCGGACAGCAAGATGATCATGGCGGCGTTGTGGAACCTTCATCCGGTAGACCTTCGTTCCAACGAACCCATCACCATTGAGGAGTTGTCGGAACAACTGGAGGGAGAGACGACACCGCGTGTTGTGCTGGCTGATTTGGTTCCACCTGCCTCCCTGGAAGCTGAGGAGCCCGTAGCCGCCACGAAGATGATATCTGTTATGGATCGGCGCGACGCGCTGAGCTTATTGGATAGCTCCAAGGACCTTGCATCGCTGCTGCTGGATGCCGAGATGATTGACCTCTTGCAGAACAACCGATTCTCCGAATTCGCCCGCCGCAGGGAGTACGCCTTGAAAGAGTACCTGGAGACCTTCTTGCGGGTGCGAACGGCGTGGGGGCAGGATGACACCCCGCCGCTGTCGGACTTTGTTTTCGACGACGGAGCTGAGTAATGAAAGAGGCTGTATACGCAGTGCTACTGCACGGCGAACATGTGGCTTCTATTCAGCGGCGGGACCGGTTCACCAAATTGGTGTTCGATCGGGACTATTGGGAGCGGCCCGAGCGCATGGTGCTCGGACGATGGTTCGAGGATCATCCGCGCAGGCAACCCCATGCTACCGATCAAGTACCGGCCTGGTTCTCGAATCTGCTACCCGAGGGGCGGTTGCGGGAAATCATCGCACGGGATCAAAAGGTTAACGTCCACCAGGAGATTGACCTGCTGGAACGGATCGGTGACGATCTTCCCGGCGCCGTCGCAGTAGTTTCGGACCCGGAGGCGACGGCCACCGCCGACATGTCTGATGTGGTAGAGAACGAAGAACCAGCACAGACAAGAGGGCTATTGCGCTTCTCGCTGGCGGGTATGGCGGTGAAGTTCTCACTTCGGGAGGAGGGCGACCGCATGACATTGCCTGCGCATGGGGAAGATGGTGATTGGATCGTCAAGATACCGAGTGTCTCCTATCCGAATCTGCCCGCAAACGAGCACACCGTTATGGGATTGGCCCGCAAGGTGGGAATCGACGTGCCGCAAACCATGTTGCGGACGCGAGACGCCATTGATGATCTTGGTCCGGGTGCTTGGGTTTCGGATGAGGATCAGGCGTATTCCATTCGTCGTTTTGACCGATCCGCTTCGGGACGCATTCACATAGAGGATTTCGCCCAAGTGCTTGGGAGGTACGGCGCAGGCGCGGGAAAATACCAGTCCAATATGGAAACTGTCGCTGGCTTGGCCTACCGCGGGCAGGACCACGTCTCATTGCAGGAGGTGGTGCGCCGCACCGTTTTCAACCTGCTCGTTGGCAACAACGATGCGCACTTGAAGAATTGGTCCCTGATCTATCCGGATGGTAGGCGTGCGCGGCTTTCACCCGCATATGATCTGGTGTGCACGGGAGTCTATTTGCCATCTGCTGAGAATCCCGAACTGGGGCTGCCCTTCTTCGGTGCACGACAACTGGAGGATGTCACCCGGGAACATTTCGCCGAGTTGCAGAAGAAACTCGCGGTTGGCACCGCGGATGTGCTCGACGTCGTCGATGACACGGTGGAGAGGTTCTTCGGTCTGCGAGAAGAGATTGATGCGGTTCCCAGCCCGGTGCGCGCTTGGATTACCGAGCGTATGGAGCAAACCGCGCATCGGTTGAGGCATTAGGCGATGCCGAGGCTGCGAGAGGTTCCGGTTCCGGCCGGGTTAGCCTCGTGGTCTTGCTGTATCGCAGCATTCGACCGTACACGTGACATACTCGCCTCCGGTGTGTCCCGGAAAACCTTGCAGATTCAGGTGCCGGACGAGTCTTCGCGTTTCTCGCGCAGTTGTCTAGAGATTTCGCCACAATGGTTGTTGCAAGAGGATACTCAGCGTAGAATCGCCTCAACGCTGGTTTGTTAGGTACACAATCCCGTACCACCGGTGTTGACTGAACTCAAGACAAAGGAGTGTGTGATAAAAGTTGGAAAACGGATTAAGTCCGTCGTTCTTGCTGTTGGATTAGTGCTCGGAACCGGCAGCGCCGCACTAGCCGAGCGACAGTACGCCAGCGGTGGCGAATGGGTTTATGGTAAGCGAGGTGTTGGCGTGGCATTCTCAGACTACTACCACGGCTCAAGATGCCATGGCTCGTCAATTACGCGAGAGGGTAAGATTCAGGCGAGATCTGCAGCAACAACCGCAGGAAAGTGGTCGCGTGCATCGAAGCAGGGCGCACCGTGGACCACTTACCGTTACCATTACCGTTTTGATCATTGCGGGTGAGGGTCTCCATCCTAATAAATAGATCAGACTACATGGTTCCCCGGAGGATTGTGCCCCATGTTGAAAAACGTACTTCGCCTACTAGCCACGCTCACGGCGCTGTTTGCCGCCGTGCTCAGCGTCATGCTGGTGACGTATGACAATGCGGCCTTTCCGCTGGGGACTTCCCGCAGTTTCAGCCAGGCGATAACCGGCAGTGATAAACCGAAAGACGTGTTGGTGGGTGAGCTCAATGACCTCGCCCACCAGCACGGCATTGCCATCTATCAACGGGCCATCAACGAAGAATCCACACAAAACGCGCAGGATCTCATTGCCTTCGGCTTGGGCGCGGACAACGTATCGGCCGAGGCTCCGTGGTTCGATCCGGCAACAGGCGGAGAAGTGGTGCCGTGGACGGAGCTGGGCGACCGCCCGTTCTCCGGCTATTTCATGATGACGGGCGGCGAAGCCGAAAAAGAAGCCGTTGCCGCCTGGGCGGAGAGCAACGGCATCGACCTGCAATGGGAAGAAAGCCGACACCTCCGCTCCTTCATCGGCTCTTTCACGCTCAACAACGGAATCGGCATGGTGGCACTGAGCGTGCTTGTCACCCTACTGGCATGCGTCATCGTCTGGTACGTGTCGCGGGCACGAAGCGGAGCCCTTCGCCTCCTGGCCGGAGTACCATTGCACCGCATTATCGGCCAAGATCTGCGCAGCATTTACGGCTTAGTACTCGTACCCTTGTGGCTGACCTGGTCGGCGTCGCTGGCGGTGGTCGCATGGCGCTACGGCACCACGCGCCTGCCGCTCTACGCCGCTTGGTCTGCCGGTGTACTCGGCGTGATGACGCTGGTGTTAGCGGTGGTGATTCTCGCTATCGCGCTATTGGGGAGACCCGATACTGACTCCCTCGCCAGGAGGACTCCGCCGCTGAGCT
Organism: Actinobaculum sp. 352; assembly: GCF_003957265.1. Lineage (NCBI taxonomy): Bacteria > Bacillati > Actinomycetota > Actinomycetes > Actinomycetales > Actinomycetaceae > Actinobaculum > Actinobaculum sp. 352. Next base: position 28,585 of record NZ_RQSN01000006.1, read on the forward strand.
CTTTTGTCCACATGGGATGGGTGATTCGCGCCGCCGGTGTGCTAGTCGCCGTCGTCGTGATCCCCTATTCCGCCCAATACGTCACTTGGGCGCAAGAGGCCCAGAGCACCGTCACGGCATGGACGAACGCACGCAATGCGGTCACGGTCACCATGACCACCTTGATCGATGCCGAGTCCGGACGAGACGAGTACGAGCAACAGCTGGCTTCGTTTATCGACGACGCCGCGGCGAACGATCTTGCTGCCACCTCCGTGTTGCAGGACAGCTCATACCTACCGGAAGGAGCGCTGGAACCTTATGACGGGATTGCCGTCGTCGACGGGAACTTCCTCACCTTGGTGGGTGTTGAATCACCTGTGACCAACACTGATTTCACACCGGTGGATCGCGAAGCTCTGCCGCCAGGAATACGCGACGAGTATTTCGATCCGCGTAACGGCACATTGACAGGCTTTACCCGGCAGGGGCACGAGGGCGATCTTCGGCTGTACCAGTACCACGGGGAGAAGGGTGTCCCTGTTATCAGCGGTACCCTATCGGATGCCCAGAGCACCGACTTGCGAGGAAAACTCGTTGTCTACGTCGACGACGCCATGGAAACTTTCAAACCCGGCCTGCTGGAGTCGACCATTGTCAACGGGCAAACCGTATTCCGCGACGCCGCTGAGGTTCGCGCCTTGATCCACAAGTATTCGCTGGAACCGTATACCTCCTCTGTCGATAACGCTGCGGATCGCATGATCATTGCCGCACGTGAATACCGCAACCAGGCGCGTTTCGGTGTGTGCGCGGGAGTGCTTGGCGTTGCGGCTATCCTCATCGCCATGATTGAAGCGGCGCAGGTGTGGGCGGCAACGAGCCGCCGGCGCATCTTCGTGATGCATAGTGCCGGTACCTCGATTCCGCGTATTGCCCGCTGGCCGGTGATAAGGGAGGCCATCTTCATGGCACTGGCGGGGGTTGCCGCCATGGTGTTCTCGGCCGCCGTTCTGCATATCGGCGGATTTGGCATGGTGCTGCTGGTGTGCGGGATCGTGCTGGCAGCAACACTGGCAGCCGCTGTGGCTTACACCCTTGCTGCCCGCGGACAGTTCAGGCGGGCAATTGGCCGGAAGGATTGAGAATGAACGATGGGACCGACGCTGGGGAGTGCCTGGCTGGCTGTGGAGGCTGGGAAGGCCGAAGATCGGCGGGTAGAGGCCTTCGTCGCAAGGCAGGCCGGAATGGCTACGCGGGCCACCACCGTCACGCAGGACGTCATCGCCGGGCAGGCGATCCTGAACGGAACGAAAATGGCTCGGCTAGCGGCGGTCCGTCCTGAGATAGCGGGTGAATGCCTCATGCAGGTGACAGCCGAAAACCGGTGGCCGGTCCGCCTCGCGGCGGCTGGCGAATACAACGTCATCACCGTGCCACTCGAACCGGACAACAGTCCGCCCTGCTGTAGCGGGCGAATGACACGGCGAGTAGAAGCGAAGGGTACGCCGAGGAACAAACGTTGAGAGAGCGCGAGAACAAGGAGCAAAGCATATGATCCGGACAACTGACTTATCGATGAGTATCGCAGGGCGGCGGGTGTTTGAACCGTTGTCTTTGGAATGCCCAGCGGGTAGCGTAACTGCTCTGACCGGCGCCTCCGGGTCGGGTAAGACGACACTGCTGAATTGCTTGGGGCTGCTGCTGCGTCCCACCAAGGGGCGGATCAGTATCGACGATGAGGACGCCTCAGCGTGGTCGCCGCGTCGGCGTCGGCGTTTTTGGCAGGAGAAGGCTGCGTTCATCTACCAGGATTACGGCCTGATCGATGATGAAACGGTGGACTTTAATATCCGTTTCACCCGACCCCGTCCACTGCGCCGCCGTCCGCGGCCGGATCAACGCCTGACGGAAGTACTAACAACCGTTGGGCTGGCCGACCGCGCTGACGATCATGCGGCAGTGCTTTCCGGCGGGGAGAAACAGCGCGTCGGCATTGCGCGAGCCATCTACAAAGGAGCCAGCTATATCTTCGCAGATGAGCCCACCGCATCACTGGACGAGGGCAACCGGCAAAGGGTCGCCGAGTTACTGCTCGACTCTGCGGCTAACGGGGCCTGCGTCGTGCTGGCCACCCACGACGAGGAACTAGCTGCCCACGCCGACATCCGTTATCGGCTGGGGTAGCCAGCCGCTGTGGGCGGGATGAGTGGTTGTTTTCCGGGTGCGGGTGTGTCAAAATCCCGTCCAAACGACGCTAATCTGGATTGGTACCATTCTAGGAATGGCGGAATCGTGCGGATTCTGGCTGGTGTGCCGTTCGGTGCCGTTTCGTTTGGACGGGATTTGGACAGTGAGAATCAAGGTGACCCTTCGGCGCGGGGTGTGCTCCCCGGCGCGGGGTGTGCTCCGGGTGTGGACTGGCGGCGTGGCGCTTATCCCGGACACTGCCGTGTGCCCCTGGTGTGGGCCGCCGCCCTGGTTGTGCATCGGCGAGGCTGAGCGGCAGCGTTCGAGGTGCGCGCCGCCGCGACGAAACCCGTGCATGGACCCCTCCTGCACGTGGTGATACCCCGTTATTTCCGCCACGCATTGCCCAAGCGCCATGGGAGCCCTCCCGCATGTGGCAACATCGCATGGGAATATGCGCGCGGCGAAACATGATTCGCGCCCATGACCCCGTGCGATAATCGTACTATCGCGTCAAATGCGCAGTTCGCGGCCCGCGTATGTGGGAAGTGGTCAGTTGGCTCCGTGCCGAGCCGGGCACGGTCCGATCATGAACCCCCGGCAGGAAGCGGATGTTGCGCGGCGGCGTGGTAATGGCGTCGAATACGCCGTGTGCGATTCGGTCACCACGTAGGTGGCGACCGTCGTGTGAGTCGTGATGACCATGGCGATGCCGCATGAGCGGCAACCTGGTCATGGCGTGGCAACTCGTGGCAGCGCTCGACGCGATAGGTAACACGCAGACACTTCGAAGATGAAGGTAGGTTTTATGGCAGTGGATAACCCGCTCGTTATCGCCATCGATTCGTCGACGACGGCGACAAAGGCGATTGTGGTCGACACCGAAGGCAAGGTGCTCGCCCTCGGCAAACAGGACATCACTTTGCTCTCGCCCAGTCAGGGCTTCGGTGAACATGACCCGCGGCAGTGGTGGACATCCACCCGTGACGCTATCGCGGCCGCGCTTTCCCAACTCAACCCGACGGAAAAAGAGCGCGTTGCCGCGCTCGGCATCACACACCAACGCGAGACCTTCGCGCCCTTCACCGCAGATGGCACGCCCTTGCGCAACGGAATCCTCTGGCTTGATATTCGCGCCACGGAGCAAGTGCAGCGCTACGGCACGCCGGAGATTCACGCGTTGTCCGGACGCCCGGCCGATGTTACGCCCGGCCTGTACAAGATGGCATGGCTGAAGGAGCATGAGCCGGACTCACTGCGCAAGGCGGATAAGGTGACCACCGTATCGGCCTATCTCACCTTCTGCCTCACCGGCAGGTGGACGGATTCGGCGGCCTGCGTCGACTCCCTGAGCCTTTCCAATATCAGAACCCTCGACTACGACGACGGCCTCTTGGAGATCGCCGGCGTCACCCGGGCACAAATGCCGGATCTCGTGCAAGCCGGCGAGGTACTGGGAACACTGCTTCCCGGCATCGCCGAAGAATGGGGTATTGGCGAGATTCCGGTGATCGCCGGTTGTGGCGACGGGCAGGCCGCGGGAGTGGGTGCCGCCGCCGTTACTCCCGATATTGCCTTCCTGAACATGGGCACCGCAGTGGTGGCCGGAGTTCCCTCCACCGAATACCGCTATGAGAAGCTCTTCCGCACCGAGGCGGCCGGGGTGGCGGGCACCTACATACTTGAGTTGGTGCAGAACTCCGGCGCCTACCTTTCCACCTGGTACCGGCGCGCTTTTGGCAAGCCGGAATTGGAGGGTGCGCCCGATCCGGAACTGGAGGCGGTCGCTGCGGCGCGTGCGCCGGGCAGCGGAGGACTCATTACCATGCCCTACTGGGGTGCGGTGCAGTCGCCGCATTGGGATCCGCTGGCGCGCGGCGCCGTCGTCGGCTGGCGCGGAACGCATGGACGCGGCTCGATGTACCGCTCCATTCTTGAGGGAATCTGCCTCGAAATGGCGCGCTCGCTGCGCAAGTTGGAGGTCTCAACGGGTGTGCCGCTGCGCGAGGTGCGTGGCATGGGCGGCGGCATGCGCTCGCCACTGTGGCGGCAGATCATGACCGACGCGATCGGCCTGCCGATTACCGCGTGCCGGGAGGAGGAGATTTCCGCGCTCGGCGCGGCGATGATCGCCATGGCGTCTACCGGCGTGTACGGCGATAATCGGGTGGCAACGGCTGCTGAGCATATGGCCGGTTTCACCGATGTGACCGAGCCGGATATGCAGATGCATGAGATCTACCAGGAGCTGTCCGGCATTCAGGAGGGGCTCTACGAGAGTCTGCGTGAGACCAATGCGCGGCTGCACGATTTCGCCAACCGCTACCCGGACGCCGAACTGGCGGATGAGTGACGGTCGTCCGCCTGCCGGTTCGGCGACGACGTCGGGTCGGCAGGCGGGGATGATCTGCCGCTGCGGTTTGTGCTGCCGTCCGCGCACAAACCGCAGCGGCGGGGGCGCGGTACGTATTGGCACGGATGGCAATCGGCACAGATGCTTGTCTAGACGGGAGTTGACGCTGACGTGATAGGCGAGCAGATGGGTGGCGCGCGGCGCCTCTCGTCACGGGAAGCGCTACCGATCGCGATGGGAACCGGAGCTGGTACCGGACAACACGGGAATTGGCACAGGAACCGGAACCGCCACCGAGCAACACGACAACCGGAACCGCCACCGAGTAACACGACAACCGGAACCGCTACTGATCGGCACGGGAATTGGCGTGGGAACAGAGAACAATCCGCACGGGAACCGAAACCAACTCGACCCCAAACAGCTGCGAACGTGCAGACTTGCTACGGAAGATGCCGCCAATACGCGCCGACGCAGATGCCGATATGCGCTGTGGCCGTTGCTGCAGATGACACGAACACGCGTTGGCACCGATGCCAACGTACAAAGGCGCCACTACGGACGGCGCGCATACGCCGGTGCGATTCCAGGGGCATCGGCGTCCAACCGAAAGGAACAATAAATGACAACCGCATCCACTAGCGATCCTCTTGTGATCGCCATTGATTCGTCGACGACGGCGACCAAGGCCATCGTGGTCAACACCGAGGGAAAGGTGCTTGCCCTCGGCAAGCGGGACATCACCTTCCTCTCACCGAGTCAAGGCTTTGGTGAGCATGATCCGCGGCAATGGTGGACCTCCACCAATGAGGCGATTGGTGAGGCCGTCGCTAAGCTGACTGTGGCGGAGAAGGAGCGTATTGCCGCGCTCGGCATCACGCATCAGCGTGAGTCCTTTGCGCCGTTCACCACGGATGGCACGCCGCTGCGCAATGGCATTCTCTGGCTGGACATCCGGGCCGCTGACCAGATTCTGCGTTACGGCACACCAGAGATCCATGAACTGTCCGGCAAGCCAGCCGATGTGACACCGGCTATCTACAAGATGGCCTGGGTGAAAGAGCATGAGCCGGAAATGTGGGCATCGGCGGACAAGATCGCCGACGTCGCCGCATATCTGGCATTTTGCCTGACCGGGGAGTGGATCGATTCGGCGGCTTGCGCCGACTCGCTGGGCCTATTCGATATCGCCCGTCTCGACTACGACGATTCTCTGCTGGAGATCGCCGGTGTGCGGCGCGAGCAGATGGTGGATGTGAAGAATCCTGGTGAGACGCTGGGCTACGTGAAGCAGGAGATTCTTCGCGAGTGGGGGATCACGCAGGATGTTCCCGTCATCGCGGGCCTGGGCGACGGTCAGGCTGCCGGTATCGGTGCGGCCGCCGTCAGCCCGGATACCGCATACCTGAATATGGGCACCGCGGTTAATGCGGGAGTCTCGACTCCCGACTATCAGTGCGGGCAGGTCTTCCGCACACTGGCTGGCGGAATGCCGCATACCTACGTATTGGAGATTCTGCAGTCATCGGGTGCCTATCTGGCGTCGTGGTACCGCCGGGCATTGGGCGATCCCGAGTTGGCCGGAGCACCCGATCCGGAGTTGGAAGCCGTGGCTGCGGCACGGGTGCCGGGCAGTGGCGGGCTCATCACATTGCCGTACTGGAATGCGGTGCAGTCGCCGTACTGGGATCCGCTCGCGCGTGGCGCCGTCGTCGGCTGGCGGGGAACACACGGGCGCGGTTCCATGTACCGTTCGGTATTGGAGGGCATCTGCTTGGAGATGGCGCGTTCGCTGCGCGAGCTCGCCAAGGCCACCGGTGTGCCGCTCACGCAGGTGCGCGCCATGGGTGGCGGGTTGCGCTCGCCGCTGTGGCGGCAGATCATGACCGACGCGATCGGCCTGCCGATTACCGCCTGCCAGGAAGAGGAGATCTCTGCGCTGGGTGCCGCCGTGGTGGCAATGTCCTCCACCGGCGTGTTTGGAGATACCGAAGTGGCTACCGCCGCCGAGCATATGGCGGCCTTCACCGACGTGACCGAGCCGGATCCGCAGGCGCACGCGATTTACAACGAGTTGGGTGAGATTCAAGGCCGCCTGTACGACGACCTGCGTGAAACCAATTCGCTGCTGCACCGTTTTGCCGAGCGGTACCCGGATGCCGAATTGGCCGACGAAGGATAAAGACGACGTCGGCGGCGCCGATACTGGTGGTGTGCGGCGCTGCCGGCGTTCCCGGTACTCTCAGTGCGTAGTGCACTTGGTGCGGCGATGCGGCGCAGGGTGTTTGTGCGACGGCGGAGTGGTGCCGCGTTTTGTGACACGGCAATGCATCGCCGCGTTTGTGACACAGCTGTGTAACGCAGCGTTTGTGGCACGGCAATGTGGTGCAACGTTCGTGAGACCGCAGAGTGGTGTAGCCGCTCGGGCAATGCCTCCTGACGATCCGACGCAGGGAAGGGAAGTCGTCGAAGCAATGAGCACAGGATTCAAGAAGTCAGCACTGAAAGGGTTGATATTCCAAGAGCGGTAATCACAGGATCGGCAGTGGAAGAGCCGGGATTCAAGGACGAGACTCATACTCATTGGAAAGGAACACGAACAACATGCCTTCTATTGCAATACTCGGTGCGGGCGCCATGGGATCGGCCCTGGCCAATGCCATGGCGCGGGCCGACTGGACGGTGAACCTATGGGGAACCTGGCTGGACGACCATCTTATTGACGCCATCGAAGCAGGTACCCCGCATCCGCGCATCAATGTGGTGATCTCGGAGAAGGTGAATGCCTTCCGCTGCGCCGAACTGGAGGAGGCGCTCGACGGCGTCGACGTCGTCGTGATTGCCGTCGCGTCGGTTGGCGTCCCCAAGATCACCGAAATGGCTCTGGACGGGATCACTAAGGCGAAGGCCCTCTGGCTGACATCAAAGGGCTTTATGCCGCGCGATGGCAAGATCATGCTGCTACCTGATGGCATCCGGTCCATTGCCGCGGCAGCCGGGCACGAGTTACCGCCCATCGTGGCGATTGCCGGGCCGGTGAAGGCCAACGAATGTGCGGCCGCCGAGCCGACTGCCACGATTTTCGGTAGTCGCGATCTGGGCGTGGCCACCGAATATGCTCGCCTCGCCCGCTCTGACCGGTACCGGATTGAGCCGTCCGGTGACGAAGTCGGCGTGGAGGTCTGTGCTCCCATGAAGAACGTCTACGCCATCATGCTCGGGATCGCGGATGGTTTGGAGGAGAAGACCGGCCACCCGCACCACAATTTGAAGGCGGCGACCTTCACGCAGGCGGTGCGCGAGATGTCGCTGCTCGCCGGTGCGCTGGGCGCCGATCCCGCCACGCCATATGGGCTTCCCGGTGTGGGGGATCTGGAGGTTACCGGTTTGTCCGGGCGGAACAAGGTCTACGGCATGCGCATCGGACGTGGCGAGGGAGCGAAGGCCGCGCTGCGCACCATGGAAGAACTGGAACAGACGGTGGAAGGCGTGCCCGCGCTGCCGCTGGCGGTGTCCTTGGTGGAGCAGTCGGCGCCGCAGATTCGCGAGCAGATGCCGTTGCTGTACGCCGCGCAGAAGATTGTGCACGAGGAGGCGCCGGACTACCTGGACCTGCTGATCGAGGCGGTGTTGCCGACGCAGCCGTAGAGGCGAGGTTCGCTCAATCGCAGCCCTTGCGTACTGCTCCTAATTCTCCGGGTTTTTGGCAGTTCTCCGGGTTATTCGCGGAGTTTTGCGGAAAACCCGGAGAATTTGTCTCTGCTCGTCTGGCAAGGGGGTGTTGCGGAGAGAGTTGGTTGTGAGCGGTGCTCTGGTTGTTGGTCGTGGGAGGGGCGGTCGGTAGTGGTTTGGTTGTCGGTAGTGGTTTGGTTGTCGGTCGTGGGAAGGGCGGTCGGTAGAGGTCGGATGGTCAGTAGCGGTCTGGTATCAGTAACGTGGATGCACCAGTAGCGAAGGTGACATAGTCATCCTAGTGTTCCGTACCAAGGTCGCAGGTTGTTGTCCGCTACGAACACCCGTCCTGCTTCGTCGCCCGAGCGTTCCGTACCTAGGGCCGCAGGGGCGCAACCAAGCAAACAAACCAGCTTCGGCGTTTTCCCTTGATATGGCGGTGCGGACGTCCTAACCTCAAGCTAATTGGAAATCGCTTGACTCTTCAGAAAGACCTGGAGGACCTATGTGGCATCGTTGCGCTTTTGGCGCGCTCACCCTAAGCTCTCAATGCCTCGGCACACCTGTTGGCAGCGCCTTGCGCATCCCTGCGGAGTGGTAGTGGCGATGGCATATCGGTCCCCTCGAAAACAGGGAGCAGAGCATACTGATGCCCGGGCCGCGAATCGAGCTGCGGAGCTCGGTGACACTGCGGGTGCAAAGCTCGCCAGCACCTCACCGGTTGAATCAACCGGTACAGCCGGTTCGCGCGCCGTCGAGTCTGCCGGACCGCGCCGCGTGAAGGCGCCGGGTGCCCGTTTGGCCACCTCGCTCAGTGAGTTTGGGTATCGCTCCCGTCCTCGCCATCTTGGGCGTTTCGGCCCACTCGGCATGGTCATCGCGACGGTATGCGTCGTGCTTGCCGACTTTGGTGCGGGTCTGATTACTGCCGTGTACGACGGTGTTACGGCCCGCGATGTGGCTCGGATGCCTGTTACCAATGAAGAAGCATCAGACCCGCCGTTGTTATACGGTGCGATTCACGACCGGTTGATCACCACCGGTGAGGAGATCTCCATCGTTTACGTGATCCCGCGAACAGCAGATGCACCTACGCCATCCGGTGTTGACGCCTGGCCTGGCGAAGGCGAAGTGCTTCTCTCACCTGCATTAGCGGAGACTGGCCGAGACGAAGGTATTGCCACTCGTTATGGTACCGTCGTCGGCGAAATCGGTTCCGACGGGCTTGCGTCTCCGACAGAGAAATTGGCCTACATCCACCCGCGCCACGAAATTGCCGATACCGAGAACGACTATATGTACCAAGTGTTTGGCTTCGGTGCTCGTAGCAATGGTGGTTGGCTTGCGGACGCGGTAGAGCGCGAACCGCTTCTCAACTTCTTGCTGGCGTATTCATTTACCGTTGGTCTCGGAGCCTTTCTTCTTGCCTGGGTAGCGGTCCGGATAGGCCTGGCGGAGCGCCGGGCAGACACTACTGCCTTGCTGACGTTGGGGGCGACTACGCGTGAGCGCATTCTGTGGCAGGCAGGAAAAGTATGGCGTCCGCTGACACTTGGAACCATACTTGGAATCGCTTGTTGTATTCTGTGGTTCATAGTGGATATCGACCTGCCCGGGCGAGACTTTATCGCGCAGGCGCGAGATGTGCGTGCCGCGTCGCCGAAGATCGCAATTCTAACTCTGGGTGCCGTGCTCTTGTTCAGCGCCTGGGTGCTCCTTCTCTCGGCGCATCGTCCGCGTGCGTTCCAGCAGAACCGGCCGGTGGACAGGCCCGTCTCTTTCAGCGGGAGCCGCGCCATCGCTTGCCTCGTATTCGCTGCCGTGGCAGCCGGTATGCTCATCTTGGCGAATAAGGCCGGGAGCGTCATTTTCGTCTTCGGCTTCGTGGTTTTTCTTGTAGCGGTACTGTCGACTCAACGTGACTTGCTTGGGATGATCCTGGCTTGGTGTGCCATCCTTGTCAGGAGACGGGGCCACGCGAAGAACGATGCAGGACGTGTTATCGGGGCGGCTGGACTGAGTGCAAATGCGCGTGCTGTTTCGGGTGCGGCGGTAGTCCTTTCTTCTATCCTCATCATCGCCAGTCAGACGTTTATGGTTGTCAACCAGCTGGATGAGCTAGCCGCCGAAAGCAGAGACGAATTCAGTTCTCTTGAAGGCCGGGTCATCCACATCGCGCCGATGCCGGGCGCCGATACCAGTCAAACACCTACGCTTCTCGACTCTCTTGAGAACTCCTCTCCCGGCGTGAGAGTGCTTATTAGCCGCCAAATCAACAACGAGGACGGCAGTTTATCTCTTGCTCTATCGGCAAGCGATGATTCCTTGGCATCGGTAACTGCCGGTGACCTGGAGGGAACCGATGAAGTGGTTGCCGATTACATTGCTTGGCTTACTGGCGGTGATCTCAACACCCTGCAGATAGTTCCCTATTCCGAAATGCGTGACGGTATCGGTCGCGATTATGACAACTGGGACATTCAATACGAGTACGGCGTGCTGGCCGTACCGGGGCAGGTGATCGATGAGATCAAGGTGGAGGACAGCGTCGCGGCACACACAGCGCCGATGTGGCCGATCCACCAACCTGGAGGTAACGTTGTCTCCAGTGCGGCGCGGCAAGTCGGGTGGCTGGTCTGGTTGGGTGTTATCGGCCTGGCATTTGCGCTGTGTGGCGTTCTTGTCCAATTGACTCAAGACACGGCGGTGACGGCGCGGCGGCTGGCGCCGACCACGATACTGGCTGGATCGCCCGGTATGTTGCGGAAGGTCTGCATTATTCGTGTGTGCATGCCCCCGCTGATCAGCATGGGGATAGGGCTGCTATTCTCCATAGCCTTCTGCTCGGCTTTTGCCATGAATATGTCGCAGGTTGTCTCCCGGCTGATCCCCTTCGCAATCGCCGCCTGTGTGGTTGCTGCGGTGATTGTCTTCTTTGGTTGGCTATCCGCTCTGTACTCATCTCGTCGCGCCTTGAATACATGGAAGGTAGGTTCCCGATGATTCTGACCGTTGAGAATGTTTCCTGCACGGTTCCGTCCAGAACCCTGTTCTCCGGGCTGTCACTGAGTGTGGAGGGCGGGCAGAGCCTGGCGGTGGTGGGGCCATCCGGTTCTGGGAAGTCCACCTTGCTCGCGGCCATTCTTGGCATGACCCACCCGAGCAAGGGGCGTATCGAGGTCGCTGGGGAAGAGATCTCCTCGGCCAAGCCGGCGCAGGCTGCGCAAATCCGCCGCGAGCATATCGGGGTGGTCTTCCAAGACGGCGAGTTGTTGCCCGAGTTGACTGCAGCGGAGAATATCGCCGTCGCCCTCATGCTCAACCAGCCGGGCGGTAAGGAACCGCGTATCGAGAAGGCGCGCAAACTGTTGGAGGAGGTTGGCGTTCCTGCCGATACTCGGGCCGCTGACCTTTCCGGCGGAGAGCGGCAGCGTACCGCTCTGGTGCGCGCCCTGGCGACGGATCCGGAACTCGTTCTTGCGGACGAACCCACCGGATCGCTGGATACGATCACCCGCGACGCCGTCGCCGAGCAGTTGTTCGCCACTGTACGCGAGCGCGGTGCGGCGTTGCTCGTCGTTACTCACGATCCGACGGTTGCCGCGCGGGCCGACGCCACGCTTGATCTTGCGGCATACACCGCATAGGTGGATCGCCGCCGGAACCGCATACGGCATATAAACCGCATACAACATATAAAGGGTGCGCGTGGAGGTTGACCGCGCAAGAATCAGGCGCTTTACCAGGCTCTTAACGCCCCGCCTTTGCGCGCTGCTCCCGATTCTCCGGGTTTTTGGCAGTCTTCCGGGTTATTCGCGGAGTCTTGCGGAAAAGCCGGAGAAAAACCATAGCCTACGAAACGTATGCGGCACCCGGCCTGGTACCAGAGCCAGCCGCCGAGCCCGGCGAGGAATATCACCAAGGATGGCGCGGAGTCTGTAACGGGTTGCCGGAGACTCGCACTTCTGCCGAGGGCGAGGCGCCGCGTCCGCAGCAGGCAATGCTGGAGGTATACGCCCACAGCACGCAACGTATGCGCCCAAGCTCTACACGCGCAGCGCACAACGCCTGCACCCGAGACACACGCCCAAGAACTACGCATGCGGTGAACATGCGTGTCCCCTCTAGTACACTAGAGGGGACATCCGAGAGTTACTGGCACGAACACCCAAACTGTGGAGATCAGCGCACCGCAGTCCCGGCGCGCTCGGCTTGCTCCACCAACTCGGCCCCACCCAGACCCAGCGCGGCGTGGATCAGCTGCACGGGGTGAATAACTTCCGCGCCACTGCCCTTGCGGATCTGCCAGCGGCAGGTCTCCGTCTCGCAGGCGGCCAGATTGGGGTTAGTGCTGCGAACCATGTCGAAGAGCGGACGGCCCACCCGCTGGGCAACCTCGTACTTCTCCTTCTTCAGGCCATAGGTTCCGGCGATGCCGCAGCAGCCACGCCCGGACTCAATCACCGTGACCCCCGGGATGGCCTCCATCAGCTCAATGGCGGGCTTGCCAATGCCCTGCGATTTCACCTGGCACGGCTGGTGGTAAGGAATGACCGCGTTAATCCTGCGCAGATCCCCCACCGGGAACTCGCCCTTGTGTAGAAGCTCCACCAAGAACTCGGAGGTTTCCACCATCCGGGAGCCTACATCGAGTAACTCCGAGTCCTCGAGACCCATGATCTCGTGGGCCTCGTGGCGCATCATGCCGGCACAGGAACCCGACGACGATATGATCGTGAGGTCTTCGCCGGCCGCACGCAACTGGTTCGCCAGTTTGCGAACCTTCTTGGCCGCGCTGTCAAACAGTCCGTTGGACTGGAAAGCGAGGCCACAGCAGCCCTGCGGCGGCACGATCACCTCGTATCCCAGGTATTCCAGCACTTCAACCGTGGCCTTGGAAGTCTCGACTTCGAAGTAGCCGCCCGCGCAGCCGTGGAAGAACACGAGAGGGCCGCGGGTCGGGGCGGCGACCGGCGTATGCCGTTTGAACCAGTGCTGGAAGCTATGCCGCTGCGCCTTGGGCATCGGCGCATCCTCGTGTACGCCGACGACGGCGGAAACAACCTTGCGAATCGGTCGATTCTTCAGAGCCGCATTGGCAATCGGTGCGAAGGGCGTCAGCAGCTTGCCCTCCAGTTCCGTCTGCGTAATCAGGCGGTCACGCAAAGGCATATGGTTGGCCTTCATCACCGCGCGAGCCTGCGCGTTGATCTCGGCGATCTTCACTCCCTGCGGGCACACGGTGGAACAAATCGAGCAGCCGGAGCAGTAGTCAAGCGAGTAGTCCACAGACTCTCCGTGCCGCAGCCTTTCCGCCTGCGGTCCTACATACTTCGGCCCAGGGAACAGCGGGGTCGCCTCCGCCACCGGGCACTGTGTTTCGCAGATCGTGCATTTGACGCACTGGTCGAGGCTGGCCCGTGCCAACGATGCGCGGGCGTTGTCGAGGGCTGTCATGCGTCGCTCCTTTGCATAGCGGCGACGGCCTGCGCGGCGCTTCCAAGCGCAATACCCTCGCCAGATTTCTCATGGGCACGTTGGGCACCGGCGAGCATGCCGCCCACCGCGTGCACATTCGTGTAGACGGGACGGTCGCCATCCAGCGGCCGCATATCGGCGTCAACGGCCAAACCGGCAGCAAACAGCGGCTGCCGCTGGCCCAGATAGTCGCCGTGCACAGGATTCTCCGCGCCGACGACGGGCAGCGAGAATACGGTATCCGAGAGCTCGCCGTAGGAATCGTACAGCAGGGCGCCTGAATCGAGACCGCCACCGGCGTAGACGACGTGATCCGCAGGCAGTTCCTTCACCGATCCCGCCACCTGCACCTTCACAGCGCTCACACGGTCACCGGAGGTCACCGCACCAACTGCCTTGCCGTTTAAGAACATGCGAATGCGCATATCGACGCAGGCCTGGCGCAGTTTTTCGTTCATTTGCAGACCGGAGATGGACGGCGGCGCCGTCGGGATCTGGAATACCGGATGCCCGGCGGCCTGCTCGATCCGTGCGGCGGCATCCTCGCGGGCGACAGCGGCAATACCGATGCGCTCGCCTTCCTGTGCCAATTCTCCCAGTCGCTTTCCAAGTGACTCGGCGGCGGCCGGATCGGCGAGCATCCGCGAGTAGGGAAGCGACGTATCCCCGGATGCTACGAGCTCAAGCACTTCGGCGCGGGCCTCGACACCCTGACTGCGTAGATTCTCTGCCGCAAGGAGTGGATAGAAGTCCTTCAGACCGCTGAACCCGACCAGCAGGTAGCGGGCGCCGTCGTCGACACTTCCGGCCGCCATGGATGCGGGGAAGAAACTCGTGCGGCGCAGCGCGCCCAATGCGGTGGGAAGAACCGTGGTCTCTTCCAGGCTGCCCTGCAGCGGAACAATCTCCATGAAGGCCGCGCAGCCGGCACGCAATGACTCCTCGGTGATGACGGTGTAGGGGTGACCTGCGGGTAGTTTACCGATCATCTCAAGCGGCCGCGGAGCCCCGAATATGTCAAGCGTGCCCTGGCCGAGTTGCAACCCTCCGAAGCCGACGGTCACCACGGTGACATCCTCGCCGACCTTGCGTGCCATAATCGCCGCAGTAAGCCCGGCAATGCCTGCCCCAATGACTACGGTTGTCATGTCACTTCCCCTCTCCGCTCGAGTTTGCGGTACTGGTTCCACTGGCGGAGTCCGTGCTCTGAGTGTCTCCAGTGCTGGCCGCCGGGTTTGGGCCCGGCGATGGATACGGCGTAGCAGATACAAGCTCGGCACCGGCGGGTAGATCCGTTACCGGGAGCGCATCAATGCTGTATGTGCCTTGGTAAATCCACTCGTCCAGCGAGGCCTCGCGCGCCTGCGCTCCGGAAAGAATGGGGTAGATGCCGTTCCACCGGTTCTTCAAGAACAGGCGCAGCAGTTCCGTGCTCTGCGCCGCGCTCCAACAACCGGACTCGTGCGCAATTCCGGCGGTGCGCGAGGCACAGAACCCGCCTTGGCATGGTCCCATTCCGATGCGGAGTTGGCGGCGTAGATCGTCGAAGGTGGCAGTTGGCTGTGCCGCGAGAAGATCCGTGATCATCGACTTGGTGACAAGCTCGCATTCGCAGATTACCGGGTCTGGATCGGGCAGACCGTGGGAGGCCTTCTTTGCCTTCTCCACCTCGCCTAGGCGGTGCGTGACCTTGTACGTCGAGCCGGTGGCAACCGCTTCGTCGGCGGTGCGGCAGGGGCGATTCTCGCCCAGCACTTGGCATACCGCATCCATGGTGCGGGCGGCCATGAGCCGGTAAGTGGTCAGTTTGCCTCCGGCTACGGTCACTAGGCCGCGCACATCATGGGTGATAACACTCATATTGCGCGACATATGCCGGGTGTCATCGGCGCTGACTCGCCGATCCTTCAGAAGCGGCCGAGCGCCCGCCCACGCATGCAAGGCACGGGCCTGGCGGAAGCCGGGGATCAATTGTTCTCCGGCGTCAAGCATCTGCTGGACCTCGGCGGGCTCGATTGCCAACCGGTCGGGATCGGAGGCACGGGCGTCGGTGGTACCGATAATCGACACGGTGTGCACGGGGACCAGGATGTCGCCGTCGGCCGGGTAAACACAGCGGTTAACAACCCGGTTCACCAGGCGATGGTTCATGGCGATCATAATGCCGCGGCCGGGAACGACCTCGACATCCTGCTCACCGGCAAGCTCGGCGATCTTTCCGGCCCACGGCCCGGCAGCGTTAACAACGGCCCGGCAGTCAATGGTGACGTCCTCACCGGTTTTATCGCCATGGCAGATGACCGCGGCGACGGCGCCGTCGCGCACCTCAATACCAGTGACGCGGTGATAGGTGAGCACCTGCGCTCCATATTGGCGGGCGGAGTCGGCGGCTCCCCACACCATCCGCCATCCGTCAACGGTGCCATCATGCACCTCGAAGGCGCGGAAGATCTGCGGGTTGAGGCGTGGCTCCCGGCGCAGTGCCTCGGCCACCGTGATCTCGGAGGTGGGAACGCCGGTGGCCTCGGCCCCGGCAAGAAAACGGTCAGGATAGGATTCGTCGTCACCGGCGACGGCGACGAAGAGGCCACCGGTTGCCTCGACAGCGTCGGGGTGAATGCGGGTGAGGATGGCGTTCTCCTCGGCACACTCGGTGGCTGACTCGGGATCGGATACCACGTAGCGTCCTCCGGAATGGAGTAGACCGTGGTATCGGCCCGTCGTGCCCTGGCCCAGATCAACTCTTTCGACCAGGATTGCTGAAAGGCCGCGCATTGCGGCATCGCGGAGCACGCCAACGCCGGTGGCTCCACCGCCAATGACAACGACATCGCAAGAAAGCTTCGTGCCAGACATATCTCAAGGTTATAAGGTGCAGGTATTCGGTGTGGCTGGAGTGACAATGTGCGTTGGTGCAATGTCGCGGCGGGAAACCGTGCATAATGGAGCCATGGCTGATAGTGCGGAACGTCGTCGTCTCGCGTATGAGGCGGCGTTGCTCTACTACCTGGAGCAGCAAACGATGGAGTCGATCGCGAAGAAGATGGGATTGTCCCGGTCGACCGTGTCTCGTTTGGTGGCGTCAGCGCGTAATGAAGGCCTGGTACGGATCTCTTTACACGCTCCGCAAGAACCAACCGGAACGCTAGCCTCTCAGCTGGGGGATATGTACAACGTCAGGGTGACCATTGTGCCTACGCCCCAGGCGACCACCGAACTGCGGCGCCTGGAGAAAGTGGCATCGGTGGCCGGTGCCATGATCAGCGAGGCCCTGGAAGACGGCATGACCCTGGGTATTGCCTGGGGTACCACGGTGTCGGCCATTTCCGAGCGGCTGGTACCGAAGCCGCTGGAACGCGTGACTATCGTCCAGCTCAACGGCGCCGCCAATCCCGTGACAACCGGTATCCCATACGTGGGGGAACTGCTGGGAAACTTCGGGCGTGCCTTCGGTGCGAAGATTCTCGCCTTCCCGGTGCCGGCGTTCTTCGACTACGCCTCCACGCGGGCCGCCATGTGGCGAGAACGTTCCATCGCCGCTGTCCGAGATGCTGGCAGGGGAGCGGATATCGCCGTTTTCGGTGTCGGTGCATTCTCCGCCCCGGTCGCCTCGCATGTGTATGCCGGTGGTTACATGAGCGGCGAAGAGGTATTGAGGCTGCGTCGCGACGGCGTCGTCGGGGACGTGTGTACGGTCCTTGTTCGAGCCAACGGCAGTTATGCCGATATTGAGATCAATTCGCGCGCCTCCGGGCCCACTCCCGCCGAACTGGCACGGATTCCTCGGCGTATATGCGTTGCTGCCGGTCCGGCGAAGGCTACGGCCTTGGCGGGTGTGCTACGTTCCGGCGCGGTGACGGATCTTATTGTCGACGACGAATGTGCGCGGCGCGTCATTGAGGAAAACGAACGCCGTTGGCATGCGCGGCCCGGTCATGCTGGAATAGCCGAGTGACTATCCGCTTCCGTCCTGCCCGTCCTTCCGATGTGCGAGCAATCGCAGCCATTGTTGCCCCCTACTCCGCCCGACGCATTCTCATTTCCAAGGAACTCATCTCCTACTTCGAGGATGTGCAGGAGTTCATCGTGGCCTGTGAGGATGAACGTGTGATCGGTTGCGGTGCACTGCATGTGCTGTGGGATGACATTGCGGAGATACGCACACTCGCCGTCGCCGAAGAATTCCTCGGTGCCGGGGTGGGGCATCGTTTGCTCGGAAAGCTCGAGGAGAGGGCTCGGACTTTGGGCTTGAAAAGGCTGTTCTGCTTGACCTTTGAAGTGGACTTCTTTGCCCGGCATGGTTTCCATCCCATTGCGGGTACTCCTGTTGGCACCGATGTGTTTCAAGAGATGCTGCGTTCGCACGACGACGGCATTGCAGAGTTCCTCGACCTCGCGAAGATGAAGCCTAATACGCTGGGCAACACCCGCATGCTCAAAGAGCTGTATTGAGCAGGGACTACCTTGCCTTGGTGTTCCGGCAAAAGACCGGTACGCCGCAGGTGGAGAGTCGAAACAGGCGAGTGCAATCTGGTGGTGGGATCGTGGTTAGGGCTGCTCTTCGCCGATACCCGCCGTCGCCCGGCGCAAATGCCGGGACAAGAAGAACTGGGCAACCGGCACTTGCAGGCAGAGAAGCGTCAGCAGCACCGTTTGCAGTGCGGCGCGCGGGATAAAGAGGATGGCGCAGGCCGCAGTGGCAAGAACACTGAGAATGGTCAAAATGCGTAGCACGTCGGCTGCGCTCCGGTATGCGGAGTGCCACGCGGTGGAGCGAATGGCGAGAAACAGTACGGCGCCGCTCGCCAGAAGAAGGCAAGCGCCGGGAGCCACTAACATGAGCGGCAGCTGTTTGGCTGTGGCATCGGTGGCCCAGGAAATGAAGAGCAGTGCCAGCAGGCAGAGCAACAGCATGCCCAGCGCCAAGCCTACGCTGCAGCAAAGAAGAAAACGTAGGCGCCGCAGCGCGTCACGCATTTCGGTGGACACTTCGTTACTTCTCATGACTCCTCCCGCAGGCAAGTCTAGAGGTAAGGCGTCCATCCGGCGCGCCGTGCTGTGAATCCGATGGGTGGACGGAGACCGGCCCGGCCGCCCCGCCAGCACCGCACCTAGGACGAAAGTAGGGTAAATGTCAGCTTCCGGCGTTTTGGACAGGACGAAGGTACCGAGATGCAACGACGGCCGCAGTCAACGGCATGATCAGTAGTGCATTGCCGTAGCCACTCGTGAGTGTGCGTGGATATGATGAAAACACGCGGGCGTGAGTCCCTTAGCTGGTAGAGGCCTGTTTTCTCCCGAGCGCCGACAGCTGATGAGGGCGAGCGGTGGCGCTGTGTCGCGCCGCGATCACCGCAAACAACTTGATACTACGTAGCGTCATCGCGCGGGCTGCGCGGACGGAAAGGGTAGGGAACAAATGGCCACCAAGAATGTGTATGTTGCAAGGCTCCTGACGGACAACGTGCTGGCCGGGTTGTCCACGTTGGATGGTTTTTCTTTCGAGGTGGGAGAGGAGGCGCCGCCAAGCCGGGCGCAACTTCTTGCTGCCGTCGCAGGGAAAGATGCCGCGATCGTCACCCTCACGGAGCGGATCGATGAGGAGTTCTTCGTCGCAGCCGGCCCGCAGCTCAAGGTGGTGGCGAACGTCGCCGTCGGCTACGACAATATCGATGTGGAAGCAGCGCAGCGCCATAACGTGCAGATCACGAACACGCCCGGCGTGCTTGATGGGGCGACGGCGGATCACACGCTGGCGCTGATACTGGCGTTGTGCCGTCGAGTGGTTGAGGCCGACAGATTCCTGCACGAAGGCGAGGAGTGGATCTGGGGGCCGCGCATGTTCGTCGGACTGGATGTATCAGCAGGGGCGACGCTGGGGATTATTGGTTTCGGACGTATCGGACGGGCCGTTGCCGCCCGTGCCCGCGCCTTCGACATGGAGGTCCTGGCGGCAGACACAACGCTGACGGCCGGGGAGGTTATCGACGGCGTGGAGATCGTTTCCCAAGAGGAACTGCTTACGCGCGCAGATATCGTTTCGCTACACGTTCCGCTCCTCCCCGCCACTCGCCACCTGATGAATGCGCAGACCATCGCCGCGATGAAGGAGGGGGCCTACCTCATCAACTGCGCACGGGGCGGTGTAGTTGACGAGCAGGCCCTGCTGGAAGCGATCGACGCGGGGCATATACGCGGCGCCGCCATTGACACCTTCGAGGGTGAACCGGTGGTCAATCCGGAGTTGTTGCGTCGCCCGCAGATTGTTGTTACGCCGCATACGGCGAGTGCCGGCGAGGCCACGCGCGACAGAATGTGCCAGCTGGCACTCGACAATGTACTGGCGGTACTGGGCGGAGGTGAGGCGCTCACGCCGGTGAAATAGAAATCGGAACGCGGCAGCGGAGCATGTGGCGCACTCGCGCAGCTAGTGCGAGTCATCCGCCGCAGTCAGGTCCGCCGTCGTCAGGCCGGGTAGGGTGTAGGCGCCGTCGCTGCGGCATGCCAGACCGTCGGCGACCAGCCCCTCTAAGGCTGTACGCAACCGCGACTCGACTAGGTTCGTCTGTTTTAGCAGTTGGGGAACTGTAACCGGGCCGCGGGAGGCGCGCAGCACGGCCATCACCTTGCCGCGTGCCTCGCGCGTGGTTCCGGCAAATGCCTGGGTACGGCGCGGCTGGGTGCTCTGCGGTTTGCCAATCGCCAGCCACTGGCAGCTATCTGCTAGTGGGCAGAGCTGGCAGCGTGGCGTTTGCGCTGTACAGATCAGAGCGCCGAGCTCCATCAGCGCCGCGTTCCACAACCATGCCGCAGAGTCGAGGAGCGGTACCAACTGCTGTGCGCGTAATGTCTCCTCTTTACGCAGTGTGGGCGGCGGGAGTGCTGTTCCTGTCTGCCAGCGGGCAAGCACACGGCGGATATTCGTATCTAGTACGGTCGAGCGGCGATGATAGGCGAAGGCAATAAGTGCATCTGCCGTGTACGGTCCGATACCCGGTAGCGCCAGAAGTTCTTCGCGCCGGGCCGGAAGTACACCGTGGTGGCGTTCCACGACGACGGCGGCGCACTCGCGCAGTCGCAGCGCCCGGCGCGGATAGCCGAGTCTACCCCAGGCCACCAGCACATCCGCCGGTGAACTCGTGGCGAGGGCCGTTGCGGTGGGCCAGCGCTCCATCCACAGCCGCCAGGCGGGTTCCACCCGTGCGACCGGCGTCTGTTGGCTCATGACTTCGCATATGAGAATGGCCCACGCGTCCGTGCCCGGCTCACGCCAGGGCAGCTTGCGGGCGTTTTGCCGGTACCAGGCGACGACATCGTGGTAAACGGCGGGCTTATCCTTTTGCACGCTCTCCAGTGTGCCCCACTCGGTGGACGGCGCGCGAAATGGTAGCGTGGGCGCCGTGGCACGAGATGCGGAGGAACCAGGCAAAAGCCGGGAGCGGCAGAGCCCCCGGTCAAAGCCGGGAGTGGCACGCAAGGGTCGTGCACAGGACGGGAGACGTTCTCAAGAAGGTCGCCGTGCCGCAGCGGGAAAGAAGGGTGCCGCTGCACGTGACGGCAAAGCCACTCGCGGTACGCGAGATGCGGGCCGTGAGGCGAAGCGGGCGTCGCGAACGGCGGGCGGTTCGCCGTCCACCGCAAAGGCGGGGAATGCCCGGGCCGAAGCGGGGAAGCCACGTCGCGCGGGTGACGCGGGGTCGCGCCGCGCAGGTGGCGCGCATCGCGGGGAGGATTCTGCAACCTCGCGGCGGAGGCACTCGCCGCAGAAGAACCAGGCCGGACGGAAGGCGCAAGCGTCGCGACGTGGCGGGATGGCACAACAAGGTCAAGGCGCGCGCAGGGGTTCGGCCTCAGCACGGCCATGCTCACGCGAGTCCACGCGCACACGTGAGGCCGCCCGGATGCGGGCCAATGAGCGCCGTGCAGCCCAGCAACAGCGTCAGATTCGCAACAGGCTGATTATCCTTGGTGTTTTGTGCATCGTTGGTCTTGTGGGTGTTGCTATGGCAGCGAAGTTCGTAACCGGCAAATTGCACGAGCGTTCCACTATCGTGCGCGTCGATCCGACCACCATGTATACGCCGGTGGCGTGCACTGCCGATATGGTGGATGCGGAGATCACGGCGACGGGCAGCACGGCGGGGTCGCCGGTAACATTCACGATCACGCTCACTAATAAGTCGCAGGACAACCCGTGCTACATCGACATCGGCTGGTCCAGCATGGATGTCGAGATCGAATCAGGTGGGCAGCACCTCTCCAGCACGGCCGCATGCCAAGCGGGTAGCGAGTCGAAACAGCTGCTCCTCAACCGTGATTTCTCTACTTCGACCACGGTGACATGGGATGGTTCCACCTCCGCCAGTGGCTGTTCCAGCGGTCAGGGAACGGCGACGGCTGGCACCTATGTGGCAAACCTGACCTTTGCCGGTGATTCTGCCCCCTCTGCCAGCAAGAGCTTCGTGCTGGAATGACAGGCGTTACGGGATCGGGAGTAACGGGCGTATTACGGGATTGAGAGTATCGGCCGTGTGACGGCGTCGCGAGTGACTCGCCACTCACGGCATCGGAACGAAAGGTCGACTGAGGCCGTGTGATCAATCGCAGTGTTTCTAATGGCGAGCCTCAGCGCGACACTCGGGGCTTTGGGCCTGGGCGTTCATGTGAAGCTCTCGGTGTGCTCTCAGGGCCGATGCGTTCTCAGGGCCTATGTGTACTCACGTCTACTTCTTCTTGGGGACAACATATTCCGGGAATACGTTCCGGCGAGGTTTCCGGGAATACGTTCCGGTGGGGTGTATCAACTGGTCGACTACGGATTCGCTCCGGGTTATTCAGTGCTCTCCGGTCTTTTCACGGTGTTTTGTGAATATGTCGGTGCAAATCCATAGCCGACCAAACAGTTCCATGGTCTTGACTACCAAGGGGAGTCTGAATCGTCGGTGCAAATCCATGGCCGACCAAACACATCCATGACCAGCGGGCGCGAACCACGCGAGTATGTCGGTTTCAAGCCGCATCTGGCGCGGCGTATTTGGAATTAGGAGGTGAGGCGCATCTGGGATTGCCGGACGGGGTGTGTTCAGGATTGCCGGACGGGGCATATCAAGGAGCAAATGGGCGCGGACGGAGCAGGGGGTGGCTGTGAGTTCATTGCCGACGTGACGCAGCCCGGGTACTCGACGGCGTGACTCACCGGGAAGACAGCGCGATGGCGAGAGGATCCTGCAGCGTCAGCGATCTACTTGTCGCGGGTAGTACCACTTGACGGCGACCGCGGCGGGCTAGGGTTTGGCGGGTGTCGTCTTGTTTGTTCGAGCGGTGTCTGCCTAGGCGTCTGGGTGATTGGGTGCGTGGGGCCGCTGGGTGCGTGGGTGCGGGGCGCTTGATGTCCGCTGGGTGCGTGGGTGCGGGGGCGCTTGATGTCCGCTGGGTGCCGCTGGGCACCTGGGACGGCTGATGCATGGGCGTCAGCTGCCGCTTATCCGTCGCCGCCGATCACCCCTCGATTGGCAACACTGCGTGCATGGCGGCTACGATGTCCGCGCATGGCCGCCTTGTTATTCCCTCCGGCACCTTGATACTGTCTGCGGCCGGAGGAGTGAGCACCAGGGTGAATCCAAGCCGGGCGGCCTCTTGCAAACGCTGCTGTAGGCCCGTGATGGGGCGCAATTCCCCGGTAAGAGAGACTTCCCCGACGGCGACGACGCCCGGGGCGAGTGGCAGTTCCAGCACGGCGGAGGCCAGCGAAAGGGCGATGGCGGCATCCGAAGAGGGTTCCCCGGCGCGAGCACCCCCAACCGTTGAGACGAAGATATCCTGCCGATCTAGTTCGAAACCGAGCCGCGACTGGAGAACGGCGGTGACCATGGCAACGCGCGACGAATCCACCCCACTGGTGGTGCGGCGCGGAGAGCCCGACGTCGGCACGACGAGGGCTTGTACTTCGACGGGCATGGGCCGCCGCCCCTCTAAGGTTGTGGTGACGCAGGTGCCGGGAACAGTGAGATTCCGTGAGGAGAGAAACAGGCCGGAAGGATCCGCCAAGCCGACAATACCGTCGTCGACCAGCTCGAAGCAGCCGACCTCATCGGTGGTACCGTAGCGATTCTTAACGGTGCGGATCATACGCAGGCGAGAGTGCCGGTCACCTTCGAATTGGCACACCACATCCACCAAATGCTCTAGTACGCGAGGACCGGCAATTGAACCGTCCTTCGTCACGTGCCCAACAAGCACCACGGGCAGGGAGCGCGCCTTCGCCGCCGAGACGAGGGCCGTGGTGACGGCTCGAACCTGCGCGACACCGCCGGGTGCGCCCTCTACCGCCGGGTCGGCGATCGTCTGGACAGAATCGACGATGAGTAGCGAGGGCTTGGTTTCTTCCACATGCCCAAGGATTCGCGCCAGATCGGATTCTGCGGCCAGATGCAGGTGCGGATGCAGGGCGTGGATGCGTTCGGCGCGCAAGCGAACTTGAGAGGCGGATTCCTCACCGGTGATATAGAGAACCGGCGAACGCCGAGACTTGCTTGCGTGCTGCGCCGCGCGAGCGGCCACATCGAGCAGCAGAGTCGACTTACCGATTCCCGGTTCGCCGCCTAGAAGAACGACGGCGCCCGGAACCAGGCCACCGCCGAGAACGCGGTCGAGTTCATCAACACCCGTGGGCTGCTTATGCGAAGCGGTCGTGGACACCTCGGTAATCGGCTGTGCGGGGGATACCGGGCTGAGCGATGGCGCGGAGTGTGCGGGAGCTGCAAGTTCCTCCAGTGTTCCCCAGGCCTGGCAATGGGGGCAGTGGCCGACCCATTTGTTGGTGGTCCAACCGCACTCGGTGCAGGTGAAAGTGACAGATACGCGTGACGCCATAGCAACAGCATAAGGGTAGGGTCCGACAGTTCTGCGCGGCCGACAGGTTGCCGGAGGTCGGCGGTTCCCGTCCTTGCGGGCAGGTGGGTGCACACCCTGCGGCGCCCCTTGCCCAATGATCCCGGTGAGCCCGGTGAACCCCTTGCCCAGTGAGTCCAGTGAACCCAATGAACCCAATGAACGCAGTGACTCCGTCTAGCGGCGGTTGGCGAAGGCCTCCAGCAGGGAGGAGTCTCCCGAGACGATAATCAAGTCTTCCGGGCCGATATGAGTATCGGCACTGGCATATTCGAAGGGCTGGCCGGGAGACTTCACCCCGATAATCCGCACTCCGAAACGTTCGCGCACCTTGGTCTCATCCAGTGTGAATCCCTGGATGTCGCGCGGCGGGCGCATCTTGATAATGGAGAAGCCGTCCTCCATCTCAATGTAATCAAGCATGCGTCCGGTCACCATATGCGCGACGCGGGCTCCGGCGTCGTACTCAGGATAGACCACGTGATGCGCTCCGATCCGGCGCAGAATACGTCCGTGGGAGCGCGAAACCGCCTTCGCCCAGATCTGCGGCATGCGGATGTCGGAGAGGTTAGCGGTGATTAGCACGGAGGATTCCAGCGACGTTCCCACACCAACCACTGCAATGGAGAACTCGGATGCGCCGACCTGCGCCAATGCATCAGCATTGGTGGCGTCCGCCTCAACAATGTGGAAACGATGCGACCACTGCTGGACGATGTCCGGATCCTTCTCAATGGCCAGGACGTCGCGGCCCAAGCCGTCCAGAGTGGAGGCGATGGCGGTTCCAAATCGTCCTAGACCGATGACGAGGACGGCATTGTCGCGTGACTGACTTCTGGCCATAGCTTCTCTCCTTTGCCAATCAGCCGATAACCGGCCGTTCTTCAGGAAGACGGATGAGCCGCTGGCGCGAGCGCAGGGCGAGGGCAGCGGCAAGAGTCATAGTTCCGGTTCTACCCGCATACATGAGGATAACCAGCATCCATTTGGCGGACGCAGGTAATAGCGGTGTGATCCCGGTAGAAAGGCCGCAGGTGGCGAAGGCGGAGATCACCTCGAAAAGAACCTGCGAGAGCGGTAGATCGGTGACCTGTAGCAAGAAAATCGTTCCCAACAGTACCATCAGGGCGCCGACGAAGGTCACCGCAATACCCAGGCGCAGCACGTCCGTGGGCAGGCGCTTCCCGAACGCTTCCGTATCGCGATCACCGTGCGCTTCGGCGATAATCGCCAATAGAAGAACGCCAACCGTTGTCACCTTGATTCCGCCGGCTGCGCTGGCCGAACCGCCACCGACGAACATAAGCGCGTCGATGAGGAACCAGCTGGTCTCGGTCATGTTGCCAACATCCAGCGTGGCTAGTCCGGAAGAGCGGGCGTCGGCCGAGTGGAGCAGTGCGGCGTTGAGCCGGTCCGGGATGGAAAGTGCACCGAGCGTTTGCGGGTTCGACCACTCGCAGGCGCCCAAGGCTATCGCGCCGAGAACGAAGAG
Organism: Actinobaculum sp. 352; assembly: GCF_003957265.1. NCBI lineage: Bacteria > Bacillati > Actinomycetota > Actinomycetes > Actinomycetales > Actinomycetaceae > Actinobaculum > Actinobaculum sp. 352. The sequence continues at coordinate 54,639 of NZ_RQSN01000006.1, forward strand.
AGAGAAGTAGGTGACCAGAGTGATTCTTGTGGTGAGGTTCCAGCGATGCGGCGCGGTTCGATTACGCCACATATCAAGGATAACGGGAAACCCGATCGCTCCGGTGAAGGTACCGAGGATGATAGGCAAGGTCAACGCCCAGTTGCCCACATACGGAGTGAGACCCTCCGGCATGATGACAAAACCGGCGTTGTTGAAAATCGACGCCGCCATGAACAGGGAGTGACCGAGTGCGTTGAGTAGTGCGTCGCCGCGTTGCAAGAAGAACGGAATGAGGACGAGGAAGAGCACCGCTTGGGCGGAGAGGGCGACGACGACGACGGCTCGTACCAGGGAGCCGACTTCCCCGAGCCGGGACTTGGTTTCAGAGGCCGCGAGCAGGCGCTGGGTGAGGCCGATATGCCGGGAGACAGCCATTCCGAGGATGGACGCAAGGGTCATGATGCCCAGTCCGCCGCCCATCATGGCGATGCAGATGATGCCCTTGCCCAGTGGCGACCAGAAGGATGCAGTGTCCACCGTAACCAAGCCGGTAACGCATACGGCCGACGTCGCGGTGAAAAGCGAGTCGATAAACGGTGCGCGGTGGCCGCTGACGGTGGCGGCGGGCAACTGCAACAAGCCGGTGAACAGGAGGATGATACCGGCAAAGACAGCCAAGGTAAGGCGGGCGGGCGATTCACGTGCCACCCTGTCGATGGCGTCTCGACCGCGTGACCACACGGAAGGACTTGCGATGGCGGATGGTGGAACCCGCCCCACGCGTTTAGTCACGCGCACACCCCCTCAACAGAATCCGGTATGAAGTACAGCGTAGCGCGCATGAGGCGACCCTGGCTGTGTTCGCCCGCAACGGTGCCGCCTGTTGCCTCCTGCGCCGCGGGGTGCTTGGCCATGTTCTGTTCGTCCTCGTCGGGTTCTTCATCGGAAGCGAATGGTCGCCGCCCCCGAAGAGGAGGTGTCGGCGAATATGCGCAATGTGTAGGAGAAAAAGGGGTGCGCATGCCATCGTCCCTGGTAGGAGAGGCACACCTCGGTCGGTGGCGGGGATGCATGTGGATGACTCACCGTGACGTGATCCGCAAAGCGCTTGAGGAACATGTGAATTGAGTGAAAGTGCGGTATCCTGAGCATGTTGTGGTTCGTAGTTTGAACCCTTCGCTAGCTTCCCGCTCTAATTCTCGCAGGACGGACAGGATGACGCAGCTACCACGCTCGGGGCCACAGTTCTACACGGTGGCTGAAGTTGCCGAGTTGACACGGGTGTCGCGCATGACGGTGTATCGAATGGTTCATTCGGGTGAATTGCCGGCAGTGCGTGTCGGAGGTTCTTATCGCGTCCCGAAGTCTGCAGTCGATGAGCTTCTGACCTCCTTTGAGGTGCCAGAGGAACGCCAAGCGGCTGGTGACTGAGTCGGCCGTTTCCAGCGTGGAGTACTGACGCTGTACCATATTCCTGTTCATACGGGGTGTTAGCCCCATCCAACGTCCGGAGGTAGTCCGTGGGTTCTGTTATCAAGAAGCGTCGCAAGCGCATGTCGAAGAAGAAGCACCGCAAGTTGCTTCGTAAGACTCGTCACCAGCGTCGTAACAAGAAGTGACACGAGGGGCTCGGGTATCCGGGCCCTCGGTTTTTGAGGAACATTCGCGAAGTGTGATGTTTTTGGCATAGTCTTATCGTCACTGGAGACAATGTGGAGAGGAACATCACGATATGGGCGGCTCGATTGACGGCTCAGATCTCCGACTGACACGAGAAGAGCATGAAGCGTGGAGCTCGTATCTGCGAGCCACTGCAGTGATATCCGAAATGCTGAATAGGGAGCTTGTGGACGGGACCGGGCTATCGCTCAACGAGTATCAGGTCTTGGAGCGTCTTTCCGAGGCCTCGGATTATTGCATGCGCATGTCACAGCTGGCGGATGTCATGGTTCATTCCCGTTCCCGCCTCAGTCACACCGTGGCACGCCTAGAACGGTTCGGATTCGTTCGGCGCAAAGTGTGTGAAGAGGACCGTCGGGGCGTGGAGTGCACGCTGACCGATGAGGGATACGCCAAGTTCCTCGACTCTTTTCCTGTACATGACCGATCGGTACGAAGAAGCCTCGTGGATGTTCTGGGTCACGAGAGGATGCTCGACTTGGGCGAGATATGCGCCGATCTGATTTCCTCCCAGCCGCGTGTAATCGGATGGTCTTCATGACTGAGTTAACAGTAGTCCATATGGTTCGTCACGCCGAGGTCGATAATCCGGCCGGTGTGCTCTACGGGAGGCGTGAGGGCTACCATCTCACGTCACTGGGCCGCAACATGGCGGGAGAACTGGCGGGTTACTTCGCTGGGCACGATGTGCGTGCCATTATCTCCTCTCCACTGGAACGAGCGTATGAGACTGCCGAACCTACGGCCAAGCAGCTCGGGTTGCCGATCCTGAGCGATGAGCGGCTCATTGAGGCGGGCAATCGTTTCGAGGGCGTCAATGTGAATAGGAATCGTATGATTCTTGCCCATCCGCGCTACTGGAGTTGGTACCGCAACCCCTTTACGCCCTCGTGGGGCGAACCGTATACCGATATAGTTGACCGATTCTCCGGAGCCATTCGGCATGCGCTCACGCTAGCGGAAGGGGGAGAGGCAATCCTCGTTTCGCACCAGTTGCCGATTTGGACGATGCGCAGCTTCGTCGAACGGCGCTCGCTGGCGCACGATCCGCGGCGCCGGGAGTGCGCGCTATGTTCGGTGACGTCGCTGAGCTTTGTGGGACGGCAGCTCATTTCGGTGGGCTATGCAGAGCCAGTGGCGGCACTTCTCTCGCAGGCACGCGATGTGACCCCCGGGGTGTCCGTCGCTGCGACGAATACCGGCGAGAGCCAGCAGGACTGAATAGCGACCGGCGCGCGTGAGACTGAGCGGCTGCAGAAACAATGGGCCGCTACGAAAAAGCTACGACGGCGTACGCACTGTGTGCCAGCGGAGGTGCTATCTGGTGGCTGGAGCGCCGTCGTCGCCGTCCTGTTCCTCTTGTTGACGTTCCCACTCACGGAAACGATTCTCAGCGTCAAGGCGGGCGAGGAATTCCGGATCATCATCGGGCGCTACGGCTTCGCTTGGCTGCGGCTTGCTCGGGCGGGTGAAACCTCCGAAGTAACCATCGCTGTCTGGATGGCGGTAGGGCCAGATAAAGACCAACCAGATAATGTTCCCAATCACCGGTACAAAGATATTGAGGAGCATCCACACCCATTTGGGCAGCCGTCCCGGCATGAGGTCCTTCGGCATGCGGGCGCAATCGATGATCCCGAACACCCAGAGGGCGACAGCGAATATGATCGGCACGATTCTGGCCATGGTTCAAGTCTAATAGAAGCTCATTCGGCTCCGTACATCCCGTCCGTTCGCGATGGGCTAACAGTGAGGACTATCAGGGCGCGTCTCGGGATCGGCTGTGCGGTGCTGAATACGCCTCTGCGCGGGTTGAGCGCGGGCCGCGTGTCGCTGGGGATTGCAGGGCCGCCGTCCGCAGTTGCGCGCTGGTACATGCGTACATGCACTGGCGCCGTGAAAGGTCAACGCAGTTCATGCCAGCAAGAATGCGGCGCATAGGCCGAGTCCGTACGCCAACTCGAGGAAACCGGTGTTTCGCAGAACCGGGATCAGAGCACGGCCCCGTGCGTGACGCATGTGTAAAACGCAGGGTACCGCCAGAGCGCATGCAGGCAGCAGGAACAGAAGGCGCCATCCCAGGTCCGGGAGAAAGCACACCGATGCGAGAAGAGGAACCAGGCTGAGCAATTGGTACGCGAGTCGTGCCCTGGCGTCTCCCAACCGCACCGCGAGAGTTCGTTTGTCGGCCTGAACGTCGGTGGGGATATCCCGGATGTTGTTGCACATCAGTAGGGCACAGGCGATGAGCCCGAGGGTGCAGGCGGCCAACCAGCCCTGCCAGGGAACCTGCAGTGCTTGCGTGTAAATGGTGCCCGCTGTTGCCAGCAAGCCGAAGAAGAGGAAGACGAAGGCTTCCCCCAGGCCGATGTAACCGTAAGGGTGTGTGCCACCCGTGTAGAACCAGGCGGCGCATACCGCTGCCAGCCCGGCCAATAGCAGCCACCAGGTGCCTGCAAGGGCGATCAGAGCCAATCCCGCCAGGCACGCCGCTGCGAAACAGGAGAAGGCAGCGATTTTCACGTTGCGTGGCGCGGTCTTACCACCGCCGGTGAGGCGGGGTGGGCCGGTGCGGATATCGTCGGTGCCACGAATACCATCGGAATAGTCATTGGCGAAGTTTGCACCGACCTGGAAGGCAAGGGCTACGAAGCCGGCAAGTAATGCGCGTACAAGCGAGCCGTGCCCCAGCCAGTAGGCGAGGCCGGTACCGGCGAACACCGGTGCCGCGGCTGCCGGTAATGTACGAAGGCGAGCGCCTTCCAACCAATCGTTGAACGATGCCACAGGCTAAGCCTAGCCGCGGCGTCGGCACATCAGCAGGCCGCGGGCGAGCGCGTCGCCTACTGGCGCGTTGGCGGAAGCTACGGCAGTGGGCTCTGACATTTGTGGAGGTTACGGCAGTCGGTATCTGACAGTCCAGTGGGATTACTCGCAATGTTGTGGTCATATGACGACGGCGCGCGGTGATGCACACGCTGCAAGGGCGGCGGTGGGTCAGTAGTCAATGCCTTTCTCTTCCAGCAACCCGGATAGCGCGCGACGGTCAATTTTGCCCGAGTTCAGGCGGGGGAAATCATCCAGTCCCAGCGTTTCCAGCGAGAAAATGCGCCGCGGAGCATGCTCGCGATTCAGCTTCTGCCGTATGTGCAATTTCGTCTCGTCCTCTACGAGCGCCTTGGTGGTTACGGCGATCACGATTTCTCCCCACTGCGGATCGGGAACTCCGACGACGGCGCATTCCCCGGCGCCCAAGTGTTGCAGCTCGGCTTCAGTGAGCGATGGTGAAATCGTGAACGCCCCGGTGGTAATCGCATTGTCCAGGCGTCCCAGAATCCGTAAGCGGCCATTCTCGTCGAGTTCCCCAGCGTCGTTGGTGACGAAGCGCCCGTGGAAGGGCTCCTCCCCAGCGTAACCGCTTCCCACCACCGATCCGGCGATTGTGATCCGGCCTGCAAGGTCGATCATAATCCGAGTATCACCGATCACTTGGCCGTCGTACACGCACCCTCCGCAGGTTTCGGTCATCCCGTACGTGATGACAACGCGCACGCCGGCGGAACGTGCCTTCCGCAGCGCCTCGGGAGGGCAGGCGGCACCTCCTACGAGGACGGCATGGAAACGCCGCAAAGGAGCGGCCTCGCCCATATTGAGCAGGCGAATGAGCTGGGTGGGGACGAGGGAGAGAAAGGCAGGCTCATCCGCATCGAGGCGGGCGACGGCGGCACGAAGTTCCGCAGGTCGCCCCGAACCGGCGTAAATGGGTTCCTTACCGGCCAGGACGCTGCGGTAGACGGTTTGGAATCCGGCGATGTGGGTGATCGGCAGGCAGGTAACCCAACGGCCAGGACCTCCGATCACTGCGGAGCTTGCGGTAGCAGAGGCACGCAGTTGCGCATCCGTGAGGACGACCAAGCGACCGGTGCCGGTGGTACTACCCGATGTGCGAAGAAGCACCATCGCGTCGCCGGGGAAGGGGAAACCGCCGAGCCGTGCAGGGGCGCTCGCGGCGTCATCCCTGGATGTCGCCGCGTAAATCGGGCCCTTGCCGAAACCGGCGACTTTGGCTTCAACGGCACGGATACAGGAATGCAGGCCCGAGGGGCCTTCGGATTCCGTGAGAACAATCATGGCTATGCGTAGTAGGGGAAATTGGACCAGTCGGGGGAGCGACGTTCAAGGAAGGCATCACGGCCTTCTCGCGCCTCATCTGTCATATAGGCCAGCCGGGTCGCCTCGCCGGCAAACAGCTGCATGCCGGCAATGCCGTCGTCGGCGGCGTTGAAAGCGAATTTGAGCATGCGGACGGCCTGCGGTGACTTGGAAGTGACGGTTGCGGCGTACTCCAGCGCGCGAGTCTCCAGTTGCTCGTGCGGCACTGCTTCGTTGATTGCGCCCCAGCTCTCGGCTTGTGCGGCGTTGTATTCACGGGCGAGCAAAAAGATCTCACGGGCACGCCTATCACCGACTTGCCGTGCCAGTAGCTGCGAGCCGTAGCCGGCATCGAAGGAACCGACGTCGGCATCCACTTGTTTGAAACGCGCATGCTGTGCCGAGGCAAGCGCTAAGTCGCAGACGACTCCGAGGGAATGACCGCCTCCGGTTGCCCACCCGGGAATAGCGGCGATGACGACCTTCGGCATGGAGCGGATCAGCCGTTGCACTTCCAGGATATGTAGCCGCCCGGCGCGTGCAGGGTCGGGTGAGCCGTCCCGGGAGTAGCGGTAGCCGTCCCTCGCCCGCACGCGCTGATCTCCGCCGGAGCAGAATGCCCACCCGCCGTCCTTGGGTGAGGGGCCATTTCCGGTCAGAATAACCGCGCCAACGTCGCCGGTCAGGCGCGCATGATCGAGGGCGCGGTATAACTCGTCGACAGTTTCGGGCCGAAAGGCATTGCGCACTTCCGGCCGGTTGAAGGCAATCCGCACGACGGGCAAGTCGTGGCAGGTTGTAGTACCGGAGTCGGCGTCATGCACCCGCTTGACACCGCGGTGATAGGTGATGTCGCCGGTTGGGAAACCGTCAATTTCACGCCAGCGTTCGGCGTTGAATAGCTCGGAGACCACATGTGGTACGGCGGGTAGGTCGCTCATAACACCCAGTGTAACTATCGGGCCTGATAATCAACTGTTATCAGGCCCGATAGGGGATCATTCCTCCGGAGGTGTTCCGTCATCAGAGGCGGCTTCCGCTGCGTCCGGTGCCGCTGTCGGCCGGTGCGGCTGGACGGTATCGGGCGCCTGATTGCCCGGTTCGGCGTGTTCAGGTGCCGCAGGAGAGGCGGGAGGTGCTGGCGGCGCGGGAGGTGCGAAGCTCTGTGGCGCAGCCGATGCGGGCGCACCGTTTTGGCCCGGCGTGGCCATCGTCGGTGGGGTCGGCGAGGTGGGTGACGCGGCATTCACCACTCCCGTGCCGATGGCTGGTCCTCCGGGGTGAACGCCTTGGTTGGTCGGTGGCATCATGCCGTAAGGCGTACCCGGTTGCGGTCCGCCTGCCTGCGGCGCTGCGGCGGGGTAAGTAGCGGGTGGAGTTGACGAACCGAGCGTGGAGAACGCGCGGGAGGCCAGCTCGAGTAGTAATCCGAAGCCGAAGAACCAGAGTATGCTCAGCCAGGACAGCGAGAGGGTAACTCCATACTGGCCAGCCCCGCTGCCATAGCCAAGATCGGGAATGTTGCCCGACAGGCGCAAGGCATCAACGATGATCAGGACTATTCCGAGCACCGTCGATAAGGTTGGGATCGCGAGCCAACCCCACGGCGTGCGTTGGGTGAAGGGATCCCGGGTGCGTCCCCATACGATGGCCGATGCGATAAGCCCAGCCACGACTACGATAATCGCCGTGTAGTGCATGGAGGGAAGGCTTTCGAAGACGGCGTGCGTCTCCTCGATCGACGAACCGCTACCCGTCGAGAAGGTTCCTGGGAAGTTCGTCCTGCCACTCATGTGGGCCAGTCCTCCGAATGAACCGAGCATGGTGTAAACACCGATGTTGTACAGGAAGGGGACCGCAAAAATCACGGCGGTGACCGGAAGCGGAGTGTCGTTGACCAGCAGGAAGGTATTCAATACGCCGGTGGCAAGAGGCGTGAAGAGCAGGAAGGCGAGGCAGATACGCAGCGCATGCAGCGTGGTTCGGCCTTGCCGCCGAGTCTGGAATGCGAAACGGCTGCCGCTGGTCGGCCGCTCTCCAAAGGAGCGGGCGAGGGCTACCGGCAGTGCTCCGAGTAGGAATCCGAGCAGTAGACCCAGTAGAGACGGCGTAATATTTGCAGTTACACCAAGGTCGCTGGTGTCGCCATATGAGCCAAGCGCCGAGTTCAATAGGTCTTCGCCCAGGTCATATGTCTGGCTAGCCAGCGGTCGCAGAACCAAGGTGGTAAGAGAGAGAACCGCACCCGAGATCGCAGCTGGCCCCCAGATGGTCAGGGCATTGCGCGGTAGTCGGCGGGATTCAAAGCGATGCGCTGCATATATCATCAACCCAATGAAGACAGTGAGGGTAAGCGCCGGGAACCACACGGTGGTCGAGACGCTCACGGACTCGCCCAGATAGGCTGCTTCAACAACCGACTTATAGGCACCGCACAGTGCGAATGCGGTGGAGTACAAGGCCAGGCGCACGTAGTCCGCCTGGTATTCGGAGGTGAGCCAGCTGCGGGAGAAGGAAGAGCCGGGGCCGTAATCTCCCGCTAGCTCCGCAGCAAGTGAATCGAGTATTCCGGGCAAGGTAAGCGCGCTGAGGAATGCTACGAACCAGGCGACGAAAACCGCAGCTAGCGGCGCCAGGGCTGTAGTCAACCAGCCGATCGACCGCATACGCGCCAGGGTGCGCGGCCCGACCGGGTAGCCGGGACCGGGCGGAGGAGCGACCGGACGGCCATATGGTGGTTGTGGCAACGGGGTGGGACTTGTCATTTGAATCCTCGAATCATGATTGATTTGCGGGTATCAGTCTACCGGAACCGCTGCGCGGTATCACAGGGCCGGAGCGGAAGAGGGCGCCGCATGTGGATCGGTGTCAGGATGTCCAGTGGGCACATCGGGCAGGAGAGAGAAATCGGGGACGGCTTGGCCCTGCCGTTCCTGCTCAAGACGCCGCCGACGGCGCTCCCGGCGTGGTGGCTTTGCCGCCCAGCGTTCGAATCGGGCGGAGCGTGTGAATACTCGCGCCAGGCATTCAATCGCCGCACCGAGGGCAACGAACCACAAAACGCTCAGCCAAGACAGTGTCAGCGTGTACGACAAAGCGCCTGAGGTGGCGTAAGGCCCGACGGGTGCGGTGGAGATCAGCTTCACGGCGTCCGTCAGGATCAGGCACACGCCGAGCACGGTGATCACTGCAGGCAGGATCAACCTGTCGCGTCTTGCGTGCAGGAGTGGTTGGCCTGTGCGTGCCCACACCACCGCGAAACCCACGACGAAGGCAAGAACGACGAGGCTCAGACAATAGTTCATGGGTGAGAAGGTGCTGAGAATCAGGTGCGTGGTATCGCCCGCGGGCGGTGTTACCGGACCGGATCGTGCATATCCGCCCAATGAGCCGAGCATGGTGAACACCCCCATGTTGTACACATAAGGCAATGTTGCACCGAAGGCCGCAGATGGTGTGCTCAAGGGCAGTGTCTCGATGAGTACGCTTGCCAACCCCGTTGCCAGCGGTGTGGCGATGAGGAAGGCGAGACCGATTCGCAGGGCCTGCGCGACCTTCGGTGCCCGTAGTGCGGTAAGCAACTTTTTCAGGTTCCTGCCCGGTGTGCTAACGGTTGTATGTGTGGTACCGGTTGCTCGTGTGGCACGGGTTGTACGTGTGGTACCGGTTGCACGTGCGGTATCTGTGGTGCGCGCCAGGAGAACGGGGATGAATCCCACCACGAACGCGAGGAGCAGGCCGGAGAGAGGGAAGGATACATCTGTGTCGAAGCGATAGACGCGCTCATCTATGCTGAACGTTTTGTTCGTCTGCAAGCGAAGGACCTGGGTAAGTACTGCCAGTGTGATGCCGGAGTAGAGGGCGGGTGCCCGAACCGCGGTCGAATGCCGCGGGTCGCGGATTTCGAGGCGATGGGCGGCAAAAATAACCAATGCCACCACAACAGTGAGCGTCAGGGCGGGCAGCCATGTTCCGGTTGCTACTTCATAACTGTGATAGTCAACATTGTCAATGTAGGTGGTGGTGGTAAAGGCAGCGCACAGTGCCAGCGCCGTCGTGCGGAAGGCCAAGGCGAGAGTATCGGCATCGGGATTGCTGTACCACCACAAGCCGAGTCGACTGCCGGTTTCTTGCACTTCGGCGGGTGCATGTGGCAAGGAGGTGGCACACAGCAGTGCCAGACCTCCCGCTGCGGCAACGGCCACAAGGGGTGCCAGGAAGGTCACGAGCCACAGCACATCTGCGCGCTGCCGGACGGACGCCTGTTCGTGGTGGGTGGTGGTTCGCGCCTGACGCCAGGAGAAAAATGCTGCAAGCAACTCGAAAACGACGCCGAAGGCAAAGAACCAGACCAGGTCGGTCCAGGTCAGACCATTGCGGTAGTAGTGCGCACCGCCGGCGGCATACGGTCCGACGGGACGGTCAGAGGAGAGGCTTTGCGCGGTGATCCTAATGAGTACCACCCCGATAAGTGTAAAAAGAACCGGCGCGCACAACCGGTTCCCCAAGCCCGATTCGGTGCGAGGGTCGCGGGTCCGCCCCCACAGTCTGGCGAAATACACCAGGACAGCGATGACGAGGAAAGCGAGTCCGTAGTACAGGGGCGACTGGTCCGCAAAGATTTGCTGTGTTTCGTAAACGGGTCGAAAACTGCGGTATGACCGCACATCTTCCGTCACCGGACCGTGATAGCGCAGCCCTCCGAAAGCGCCGAGCATGGAGAACACACCCGTGGCGTAGAGTGTTGGTATCCGGAAGATCAGTGCTGTGGCAGGTAGCGCAGGGCCGAAGAAAATCTGATTAACAAGATCCAAGAGGGCGGCTCCAAGGCCTGCCACCAATGGTGTCACGATGAAGAACGCGAGGCTCACGCGCGTGGCCTGCGATAGGGCCTGCAAGGTGAGGGAGTGCGTTGAGACAGGGCGCTGTATCCTCTGGAAACGGTCGGCGGCACGCGGACGTTCGGCGAAGGACCAGGCGAGCGCGACGGCGAGAAAGCCCAGGAGGAAGCCGAAGATGATACCCGCCGACGAGGGAGCGATCATTACGGTGACCGGTTTCCCTTCGGAAAGCGTGCTTGAGTGAGCGGTGCTGAAGCGGATGAGCAGACCCGCGAGTGAGGCGAGGACCAGTCCAGATACTACGCGGGGCAGGGCGATATTCGAGGCACCTGTGGGATTGCGTCGGAATTCGCGGCGATGCGCGGCATAAATCACCACTGTCATAACAATGGTGAGTGTCAGCGTTGGCGTCCAGGATGTGCTGGTGTCGTCTCCGGATCTGATTGTCAACCAGCCGCTGAGCGCCATCGCCGTGTAGCGCAGGGCGAGCGTGGAGTAGTGGGCAAGACTCCCGCCTTTCCAGGACGATCCGAAGTCTACAAGTTCGTGGCGGATAGTAGAGGGCAGGGTGGGGAGAACCAACATGCACAGGAAGGCGAGGCACCAGGTGATCGCCACAGCGGCAATCGGCGCCAGTATTGTTGTCAACCATGTGCTGCCTGGCACGGGGGCGGCGTAGCGTGCCCTCGCGACACGTTCGGATGTCTTGCGGGCAGTGGTCTGCCCTTTATCAGTGGTCTGCCCTTGACCAGTGGTCAGTTCTCCTGCACTGGCCCGCTCTTTGGCACTGGCTGGTTCTCCTGCAGCAGCCGCATGCTTATCCATCGGATCGGCCCGCTCCCCCTGGGAGGTCACCGGCACTGCAGAGTAGCTTCGGTGAGTGCCGTCGGGGTGTGAAGGGGCGTGTGTGCTCATCGTGATCCTTGTATTTCGGTGATCGTCCTGTTACATACGATAAGGGAATCATGCGAATGTATGGGTATTCGAGGCGAAAACAACCTTTCGCTGCCCGCTTGGCTTGGATGCGGCAATATCGAAGTCGGCCTCAACGTGGTTGAATACTCTCCATGGAGCGCCGTGCCACTTTGGAAAAAACGCCCGCCGACGTTGCGGGCATGTTCGACGATGTCGCCTCGCGTTACGACCTGACGAACACGTTGGCATCACTCGGTCAGGTGTACGTCTGGCGGGAGGCCGTGGTCTGCGCCTTGGATGCGCGCGCGGGAATGCGGATCGTGGATATTGCGGCCGGAACCGGTACCTCGGCCGCAGCGTATGCCGCGCGGGGAGCCGACGTGGTTGCCTGCGATTTTTCTGCCGGGATGCTGGAGGAGGGGAAGCGACGTCATCCGGAGCTCAGCTTTGTGGAAGCGGACGCCATGGCGCTACCTTTCGAGACGGCATCCTTTGATGCCGCCACCATCTCCTTTGGCTTGCGGAATGTGAAGGACCCGGATGCCGCCCTGCGGGAAATGCTGCGTGTGACGCGCCCCGGCGGGCGAATTGTCATTGCGGAGTTTTCTCGGCCCACCTGGACTCCCTTCCGATTGCTTTACAACTTCTACCTCTCCACGGCGATGCCGACGATATCTGCTTTGTTCTCCTCCGATGCTGCGGCATACGAATATTTGGCGGAGTCCATTCTGGCCTGGCCCGATCAGGAGCAGCTCGCGGCGAGGATCCAGCGCGCCGGTGGCCGATCCGTGCAGTATCGCAATTTGTCTTGCGGTATTGTTGCACTGCACCGTGCAACACGGAACTAAGCGGACAGACGTCGGCGCACGGCACGGTGCCCGGGCGCGGTGCGGCAAGACCGTACATTACCACCGGGCAAGGGTGGTATCGGCGTGCGCGTGTTGTGGCACCGTAAAATCGGGCGTGCATGTGGTGGCATCCATATACCAGCGACGGCGCACGTGGCAGTGGTGGGCACTGCGCGGATGTGATGGGGCGACGGCCGTGGACGATGCCCGCGCACATAGGCCAATTAAGCAAGCAAATCCTTACGAAAAAGCGGTGAACCCGGCTTTAAGTCGGTGTGAGGCGCGGCGTAAACTTCTGGGTGCCTGGGTCGCCGCTCAGGCATGACGCGACATTGGATGGGGGCACATGGAAGAGCGGTGCGATGTCCTCATTGTCGGCGCCGGTCCGGCCGGATCCGCCACGGCGCATTACCTGGCCACGGCGGGCCTCGACGTCGTCGTTCTTGAGAAGGCCACCTTCCCTCGTGACAAGGTCTGCGGTGACGGGTTGACTCCCCGCGCGGTCGGAGAACTGGTGCGAATGGGAGTCGATACACGCGGGTGGGCACGCAACCACGGTTTACGCACCTATGGTGGCGGCCACTGTATCGAGGTTCCGTGGCCCGAGGTTGCCTCGCTCCCCTCCTACGGCCTGGCACGTTCTCGGCGGGATCTTGACCACGCATTGATTCGGCATGCGGTGCACAGTGGCGCACTACTCCATGAGAATATGACCGTCACCGCTCCGCTTGTGCACGAGCGTACCGGGAGAATCACCGGAGTCGTCGCGCGGCACGGCGCAAGCCGCGAACTGCATCATTTTCGCGCTCGCTGGGTGGTGGACGCGGGCGGTGTCTCAGCCCGCCTCGCGACGGCGATGGGCCGCCACAAGGATGTGAAACGCCCCATGGGAGTGGCACATCGGGCGTACTTCCGTTCTCCCCGCAGTGTGGACACCATGATGGAATCCCATCTGGAACTGTGGGAGGGCCGCCCGCACGAGTCTGCACTGATGCCCGGGTACGGCTGGATATTCGCGCTGGGGGATGGTGTGGTCAATGTCGGGCTGGGGTCACTCTCATCGAATGCGAAGCCCACCGGCCTCGACTACCGAAAGATGTTTGAGGTGTGGATGCGCAACGTCCCCGAAGAGTGGGAACTCGCTGCGGATAATCGAATGGCTCCGCTACGCGGTGCGGCATTGCCCATGGCGTTCAACCGCAAGCCCCATTACCGCGATGGCCTCCTTCTTGTCGGCGACGCCGGTGGCATGGTGTCGCCTTTCAACGGGGAAGGCATCGCCTATGCACTACAGTCGGGACGGCTCGCCGCCGATGCGATTGTGCAGGCCCACTCGCGCCCAACCGTCATTGCGCAAGAACGCGCGTTGGAGCAGTACCCCGCCCAGCTCTCCGCCGAGTTGGGAGGCTATTACTCGCTCGGGCGCGTTTTTGCTGCCCTGATCGAGCGTCCGCAGATCATGCATCTATGTGTGACCTACGGTCTACCGCGGCCGACGCTGATGCGCCTGGTAATGAAACTCCTCTCGGATTGTTATGACCGGCAGGGAGGGGACTGGATGGACCGGCTGATCGCAACTTTTGCAAAGGCAGTACCAAAAGCATGAATTGTGTCAAGATGGAGACAACGGCAACTTTAGGTCCAACGTCCCACGATGGTACGCGTAACGACGAGAGAAAGCAGGTGAAGGCACGGTGAACGCATACGTTCCCCTGTTGGTTATGGCCGCTGCGGCAGGTGTGCTTGCAATCGGCGGCCTCGTGCTCAGCGCGATCCTCAGCCCGAGCAGATTCAACCGGATCAAGCTCGAGAACTACGAATGTGGCATTGAACCGACGCCGAACGCCGGTGGTGCAGGGCGCTTCCCGGTCAAGTACTACCTGACGGCGATGACCTTCATCATCTTCGATATCGAGGTGGTCTTCCTTTACCCGTGGGCGGTGTCTTTCGAGGCTCTTGGCGCATTCGGAATGGTCGCCATGCTCCTCTTCGTATTTCTGATCACCGTGCCCTTCATCTACGAGTGGCGCCGTGGCGGTCTTGAGTGGGACTGAGGAGGAAAGAATGGCACACGAAAAAGACGGCTCCCAAGGAGTATTCCTCACCACCGTGGAGTCGGTGGTCAACTGGTCTATCACCAGTTCGCAGTGGCCGGTGACCATGGGCCTGGCATGTTGTGCTATCGAGATGATGGCGTTTGGAACCCCGCGTTTCGACGCCTCCCGTTTCGGTATGGAGGTGTTCCGCGCCTCTCCGCGGCAGTCCGACCTCATGATTGTCTCCGGCCGAGTCAGCCAGAAAATGGCGCCCGTGGTGCGCGATGTTTATGACAAGATGGCGGATCCGAAGTGGGTCATTTCCATGGGGGCGTGCGCCACGTCCGGCGGAGTCTTCAATAACTACGCGGTGGTGCAGGGCTGCGACCACATCGTGCCGGTTGACATTTACCTGCCCGGCTGCCCGCCCCGCCCGGAAATGCTGATCTATGCGGTGCTCGAACTGCGTAAACAGGTCAAAGCCCAGCATCACATTACGAAGAAGGGGCGTCTGGCCGCGGCGCGAGCCGCCGAGGAGGCCGCACTGGCCGCCACCCCGTTGCTTGATATGAAAGGGCTGCTCGCGTGAGTGAGAATGAAGAAGGCGCTGTAATCCAGCCCGGTGACGCAGCCCCGCTTGGCGGGCATACCACACCGGAACTCCTGCGTACCGTCCAAGGGATGTGGGGCGTACACGGCTCGGGTGATACATCCGGCTTCACCGGCCTGCGCCACACGGAGATCATGGCCCGCCCGGCATCGCGCCCCTACGGCGGCTGGTTCGACGAAGTCGTGGACATCATTGTCGAGCTGCTGCAGGCCGACGACGTCGTCGTGGACGAGGCCATCGATAAAGTCGTGGTGGAAAACGGTCAACTCGTGATCTTCGTGACTCGCGATCACCTGGAACGGGTGATGCGTTACCTGCGTGATGATCAGGATCTACGCTTCGAGCTATGCATCGGGGTGAGCGGGGTGCACTACCCGGATGATAAAGGCCGCGAACTGCACGCCTACTATCCGATGTTCTCCATCACCCACAATCGCTTCATCGCCATCGAAACCACATGCCCGGAGGAGGATCCCCACCTGCCGTCAATCGTTGCACTGTATCCGGGCAACGATTGGCATGAGCGGGAGGCGTGGGATCTGATGGGCATTATCTTCGATAACCACCCGGGTCTGACTCGTACCGCTATGCCGGATGACTGGGTGGGGCACCCCCAGCGCAAGGACTACCCACTGGGAGGTATTCCGGTGGAGTACAAGGGCGCTGTTATTCCGCCACCGGACACTCGGAGGAGCTACAACTGATGACTGCACCGAATTTCCATGCCACGGCGGGCGTAACCGAGGAAGAGTTGGAGGGCCTGCCGAGCTTCATGGCCAGTGGTGGGGACTGGTCCGACATCGCCTCCGAAGCGGAGCAGATGGCGGAGGAGCGCATTGTGGTCAACCTTGGACCCGTGCATCCCTCAACGCATGGCGTGCTGCGGTTGCTCCTGGAGATGGATGGCGAGTACGTGCGCGAGATCCGTGGTGCAACGGGTTTCCTGCACACTGGCATCGAGAAGAACATGGAGTTCCGCAACTGGACTCAGGGTGTAGCTTTCGTCACCCGTATGGATTACGTCGCCCCCTTCTTCCAAGAGGTCGGATACTGCATCGGGGTGGAGCGTCTGCTCGGTATCGAGCAGGACGTGCCGCCGCGCGCGAATATGATCCGCGTGCTCCTGATGGAACTCAACCGCATCGCATCGCATCTGGTGGCCATTGGTTCGGCACTCAACGAGCTGGGCGCCACCACCATGATGACCATTGGTTTCCGTACGCGCGAAGACGTGTTACGCATTTTTGAGCGTATCACCGGGCTGCGTATGAATCACGAGTTCATTCGACCGGGCGGCGTCCTCGAGGATATTCCGGAGGGAACAACAGACTACATCCGCGAACTGCTACCGGATATTCGCAAGGGCGTCACCGAGATGTTGGACATCGTCGGCGAGAACCCGATCTTCAAGGCCCGCTTCCAAAATGTTGGAGTGCTCTCCCTTTCCGCACTGATGGCACTGGGCCAGACCGGACCGGGACTGAAAGCGGCGGGTCTGCCGTGGGATGTGCGAAAGTCCCAACCCTACTGCGGCTATGAGCAGTACGAGTTCGATATTCCCACCTATAGCCAGTCCGATGCCTATAACCGGGCGATGGTGCGTTTTGATGAGTGCTACCAGTCGTTGCGGATCATCTACCAGGTACTTGATCGCCTTGACGCTTGTGAGGGCGAACCGGTGATGGTGGCCGACAAGAAGATCGCATGGCCGGCGCAGCTCTCCATCGGAACCGATGGGCAGGGCACTGCACCGGAGCATGTACGCGAAATCATGGGCGAGTCTATGGAGCAGCTCATCCATCACTTCAAACTCATCACGGAAGGTTTCCGCGTTCCCGCCGGTCAGTCTTTCACCATGGTGGAACATGCGAAGGGCGTGTGGGGATGCCACCTGGTTTCTCATGGGGGAACCCGCCCCTATCGGGTGCATGTGGACGACCCCGGTTTCCACAATCTGCAGGGTCTATCCATGATGGCAGAAGGCGGTCTACTCGCCGATGCCATCGTGTGCCTGGCCTCTATCGATCCCGTTATGGGAGGTGTTGACCGCTGATGTCTGAGAATTTCGCACCGGAAGTCGAAGCGAGACTGCGGGTGGACGCGCAGGAGATCATCGCGCGTTACCCCCACCCGCGTTCGGCAATCCAGCCCATGCTGCACCTCATCCAGTCGGAGGATGGTTTCGTCTCTCCACGCGGCATCGCGTTGGTCGCCGAGATCCTTTCGCTCACTCGGGCGGAGGTTTCGGCGGTGGCAACCTTCTACAGTCAGTATCGGCGTCATCCCAACGGTGAATACCATGTGGGGGTATGCACGAATGCGCTGTGTGCAGTGATGGGCGGTGACGACATTTGGAACGCCCTGACCGAGAAACTCGGGGTTGGTTCCGATGAGACCACCGACGACGGCAAGATCACGCTCGAGGCGCTCGAATGCAACGCGGGCTGCGATTACGCCCCGGTTGTCATGATCAACTGGGAGTACTTCGATAATCAGACCCCCGCGTCAGCTTTGCAGCTGGTGGATGATCTGCAGGCCGGGAAGGATGTGCATCCGACGCGTGGCGCCGAGAAGGTCCACACCTTCAAAGAGACGGAACGCGTGCTCGCGGGTTTTGAGGATGGTCACGTCAATGAGGGCCCCGGGGCCGGACCGGCAACCCTGGCCGGATTGCGGCAGGCCCGCCAGAACAATTGGACATCCCCGCAAGCTACCACTTCGAATGGAGGGGAGACCAAGTGAGCGAGCAAGAGCAAGCGGCCGCGTTTTCCGCTCCCGGCGTGCTCGCGCCGGTCATTTCGAATACCTGGGACCAAGAACGTTCCTGGACCCTGGAAACCTACCGGGCGAACGGAGGTTACGAGGGTCTGCAGAAGGCGTGGGGATACGGCGAAGGCGAGATCGTTGAATTGATCAAGGATTCCGGCCTTGCCGGGCGCGGCGGTGCTGGATTCCCCACCGGGCTCAAGTGGTCCTTCCTTCCGCCGCCGGATGGGGGGCCGCGTTACCTGGTGGTCAACGCCGACGAGTCGGAGCCGGGAACCTGTAAAGATGTGCCGGCGCTGATGGCGAATCCACATGCGCTGATCGAAGGCATGGCGATTTGCCTGCTCGCAGTGGGAGGCCACCACGGCTTCGTTTACCTGCGCGGCGAGGTCGTTCATGTGTACCGGCGCCTGCTGGCCGCAGCGCGAGAGGCACGCGAAGCGGGCCTTATCGGCAAGGGGCTGGGACCGAACGGGGACTACGACATCGAGATAACCGTGCACGCCGGGGCCGGGGCCTACATTTGTGGAGAAGAGACCGCGCTACTCTCCTCGTTGGAGGGATACCGCGGGCAGCCGCGCCTGAAGCCGCCATTCCCCGCGGCGGAGGGACTGTACGCGCGCCCCACCGTTATCAATAATGTGGAAACCATCTCCTCCGTTCCTGGCATCCTGCGCCATGGCAAGGACTGGTTCCAAGCCATGGGCACCGACACGGCGAAGGGGCACGGTTTCTTCTCCCTGTCCGGGCATGTACGCCATCCGGGTCAATACGAGGCTCCGATCGGGATCACCGGGCGGCAGTTGCTGGAGTTGGCAGGGGGTATCCGGGAAGGGCACGAACTTAAGTTCTGGGCCGTCGGGGGATCATCAGCCCCCCTGTTCACCCCCGAGGAGTTGGATGTTCCTTTGGACTACAACCAGGTGCGAGCAGCCGGGTCAATGCTGGCCACCCGTGCCCTGATGATGTTCGACGACACCGTCTCCGTGGTACGCGTTGTCTCCCGGTGGACGGACTTTTACCAGCACGAGTCGTGTGGAAAATGCACGCCCTGCCGGGAGGGCACGTACTGGATGCGGCAGATCATGCATCGCTTGGAGGCGGGCCAGGGGCAACCAGGCGACGTCGACCTGCTCTACGAAATCGCCGGCAATATCTCCGGCCGCTCGTTCTGCGCGCTCGGCGATGCCGCCGCGGTTCCGATTCGTTCGGGAATCGAACGGTTCCGGGAGGAGTTCGAGGCCGGTTATACAACGCCGGCGTGGGAACTGTTCCCGTATGAGAAGACGACCGCATACAACGAGGTGGGAGTCCAATGACGAGTAACGAGACGGTAGAGCTTGTCAGCATCAAGGTTGACGGCCACGAGGTCTCCGTGCCGAAGGGGACGATGATCATCCGCGCCGCCGAGAAGGCCGGTGTGCGCATTCCGCGCTTTTGCGATCATCCTCTTCTCAAGCCGGTGGGCGTGTGTCGGCAATGCTTGGTGGAAGTGGCCCGGCCGGGCCGCGATGGCACCATCGCGAAAGGACCGAAGCCGGTGCCGTCCTGCGCGGAGGCCGTCAGCCCCGGCATGGAGGTGTACACCCAAGTCACTTCTGACGTTGCGCAGAAGGCGCAGCGCGGAATCATGGAGTTCCTGCTGATCAACCATCCGCTGGACTGCCCGATCTGCGATAAGGGCGGCGAGTGTCCGTTGCAGAACCAAGCGATAAGCGATGGACGCTCAACCTCACGCTTCATCGACGTGAAGCGGACATTCCCCAAACCGGTGCAACTCTCCTCCCAGATACTGCTCGACCGTGACCGCTGCATTCTCTGCCAGCGTTGTACCCGTTTCCAGGATGAAATCGTCGGTGACCGTTTCATCGCCTTGCAGGGGCGAGGCGGCGGAACACCCGGCTACGAGATTCACTCCCTCAACGCCTCCCAGATCGGCCGCTTTGATGCCCGCGTTCTGCATTTCTCAGAATCGGCGGGCAGCCAGCCGAAGACAACTCCGGCTGAGTATGCGGGGCCGTTCGGTTCACCCGGGCTGGCAAGCGGTTTTGCGAGCGGTCCGGTGGGCGACGCCGAGCTCGACCAGTCCGGACGGCCCTTCGCCTCATACTTCTCCGGCAATATCATCCAGATTTGCCCGGTTGGCGCGCTGACCAGTGCCGCGTATCGCTTCCGCTCCCGGCCCTTCGACCTGGTCTCGGTGCCCGGAGTAACCGAACACGACGCTTCCGGTTCCGCCCTGCGCATCGACTATCGACGCGGTGAGGTGCTGCGGCGGCAGGCGGGCGAGGACCCGGCGGTGAACGAGGAGTGGATCACCGATAAGGACCGCTTCGCCTTCCGGTGGCAGAACGGTACGGACAGACTCCGGCATCCGCTGGTGCGCGACGACGGCGCACAGGTGGCTACGTCGTGGCCCGATGCGCTCGATGTGGCCGCGCGCGGCTTGCAGAAGGCCGCGGAAAAGGGGGTAGGTGTACTGGTCGGTGGGCGTCTGACCATGGAAGACGCCTACGCGTACTCCAAGTTCGCCCGCACGGTCCTGAAGACGAACGATATCGACTTCCGCACCCGCCCGGCCCGCTGTGAAGAGGATGCTTTCCTCGGATCCGCCGTCGCCGGTAGCGGTCTCGGAGTGACATACGCCGCGCTGGAACGGGGCGGTCATGTTCTGACGGTGGCACTGGAAGCCGAAGAGGAATGTGGGGCGATCTTCCTGCGGTTGCGTAAGGGCGTGCGGGCCGGTACGGTTGCCGTCTCTGTTCTGGCGCCCTACGCCAGCGCCGGAACCCGGAAGATGGATGCCCGATTGATCCCGGTTGTCCCCGGAGCGGAGGCAGCCGTTCTTGACGATCTGGCAGTCGGCGATGCTACATTCGACGCCCTGTGTGACGACGGCATCATCTTGGTGGGAGAGCGTGCGGCGGAATCTGCCGGCGCACTAAGCGCCGTACTGCGCCTGGCCGAGCGTACGGGAGCCCGCGTGGCGTGGGTGCCGCGCCGCGCCGGTGATCGCGGAGCCCTGGATATGGGCGCGCACCCCTGCCTACTGCCCGGTGGACGCCCGGTGGGTGATTCGGCTGCCCGGATTGATACCGGCGCAGTATGGGGAGTATCAAGCCCGCCGGAAGATGCCGGGCGTGGAACCGACGAGATCCTCGCCTCCGCGGCAGCGGGCGAATTGGGAGGGCTGATCCTGGCCGGTGTTGAACTGGGCGACCTGCCCGGAGACGCCGCAGCCGCGCTGGCGGCGGTCGATTTCGTCGTCTCCTTGGAGGTGCGCTCCGGAGCGGTTACGGCCGCAGCCGACGTCGTCCTTCCCGTGGCACCACCCAGTGAGAAAGGTGGTTCTTTCGTTAACTGGGAGGGTCGGATCCGGCCCTTCGGGCAGGTACTGACATCGGTACAACTTCCTGATCGCGTGGTGCTGCATAACCTCGCCGCCGAAATGGGAACGGACCTGGGCCTGGCAACCCTGCAGGATGTTGTACGCGAGATCCAAGAATTCTCCGCCTGGGATGGGGTGCGGATGGCAGCGCCGACGGTCGCCGCCGCCGAGGTTGCCGAAGCGACAGTCGGGCACGCCGTACTTGCCAGCTGGAACCTCATGCTCGGAGCCGGAACATTGCAGGCCTTTGAGCCGCATCTGGCGGCAACTGCGCGCACGCCCGTGGCGCTACTATCCGCCGCCACAGCGGATGCGGTCGGTGTGCATAACGGTGCCGCTCTCACAATCAGCGGTCCGGACGGATCAATCACTCTTAGCACCGGTATCGCGGAGATGCCCGACGGCGTCGTGTGGGCTCCACAGAATTCTGTGGGCTGCCAGATTGCGTCGCTAGGTGTGCGTGCCGGAGAAGAGGTCGCTCTCAGCGCGGCCACTGTGGAGGTGACAAAATGAGCTCGTCGGCTATTGCGGCTGCTCAAACGGCGGACTTCACCCAGGACACGTGGTGGATCTGGGCCATTAAGGCAGTCTTCATTCTGGTCTACCTCATCCTCTCCGTTATCTTGGCGCTGTGGGTGGAACGGCGCGGCCTGGGGAGAATGCAGACGCGCTTGGGGCCGAATCGAGTCGGACCGCTGGGGCTGGGTCAGGCATTCGCCGATGCGTTGAAGCTGATCATCAAAGAGGACATGTGGCTCAAGGGCGCCGACAAGATCGTCTACTTCGTCGCGCCGGTTATCTCCGCCGCCTGTGCCTTCAGCATCATGGCCGTTATCCCGATGGGGCCACAGATCTCGCTGTTCGGGCACTCCACACCCTTGCAATTGGCCGATTCGCCGGTGGCGCTGCTGCTGATTCTCGGTATTGCTGCACTCGGCGAGTACGGGCTCGTGCTGGGTGGATGGTCTGCCCGCTCCACCTTGCCGCTGTACGGCGCGGTACGCTCCGCAACGCAGATGATCTCCTACGAGTTGGCCTTGAGCCTCTCACTGGTCACCGTGTTCCTCACGGCCTCGACAATGTCTACCTCGGGAATCGTGGATGCCCAAGCCGGAATTTGGAACTGCATTCCGCTCTTCCCGGCCTTCTGCATATACATCATCTCGATGTTCGGCGAGACCAACCGCCTGCCGCTGGATCTGCCCGAGGCAGAGGGAGAGTTGGTGGCCGGCCCGCACACCGAGTACTCCTCGATGAAATTCGCGTGGTACTACCTGTCCGAGTACGTGAATATGTTCAACGTCTCGATGATTGCCACAACCTGCTTCTTCGGGGGATGGCGTGCCGGGCCGATTATGACGTGGCTCTACTCGCTGTGGGGTGGGGATCCGAATGTGGGTTGGATCCCGATGCTGTGGTTCTTCCTGAAGACCTGGCTATTCATGTTCTTCATGATCTGGACCCGCGCCACCCTGCTGCGTATGCGTTATGACCACTTCATGAAGCTGGGATGGAAAGTTCTCATTCCAGTTTCACTGATCTGGCTCGTCTGCGTCGTCGTGATCCGCGGCGTCACGTCCTTCAGCACCTTTACCCGCAATCAGCTCTACATTGGAATCGCGGTCGTCTTCCTTATCGCCATGGCGATTATCTGGTTGGTGGGTGATAAAGAGGAGCCGACGGGTGAGAGCGGTGCTGGTGAATCCACGCCTGCACTGCTCGACGGCGAGAGCGACGAGGCGCAGGCTGCAGCCGACTTCGTTCGTCCCGAGGATGAATTCGATGCCATGGCCGGTGGCTTCCCCGTCCCACCGTTGCCCGGACAATCCCTGCCCCCGTCCCCGCGCGCCAAGCGCCGCGAGGCCACCTTAAGTACCCAGGAGGCCGATCATGACTGAGAACACTTCGGCGTCGTCGCCCGATCCAAACCTGTGGGAACGTCCCCGGAAAGGCCCCGTCGGCGAGTTTTTTGCACCGGTTGCCGGATATGGGGTGACGATCAGTTCCATGTTCCACCCGGTGGCCACCGAACAGTACCCGGAGGAGCCGGTACCGGTGCATCCCCGCTACCACGGTCGGCATCATCTCAACCGTTACCCGGACGGGCTGGAGAAATGCATCGGCTGCGAGCTCTGCGCCTGGGCCTGCCCGGCGGATGCGATTTTTGTGGAGGCAGCACCCAACGATCCACAAGCGCAGTACTCGCCGGGAGAACGATATGGACGGGTCTATCAAATCAACTACCAGCGGTGCATTTTCTGCGGTTATTGCATACAGGCCTGTCCCACTCGCGCACTGACGATGTCGAATGAGTTCGAGATGGCCGGACCGACTCGCGAGGGGCTAATTTACGAGAAGCAGGACATACTGGTACCGCCCGAGGAGGGCATGCTTGCTCCGCCGCACCCGATGCCGACCGGTGCCACGCATTTGCAGTATTACCACGGTGAAGTTACGGGGCCGACACAGAGTCAGATCGACTGGGTACGCGAGCATCGCCCCGACGACCCCACTTTAGCGACCGCCCGCCCGGTTTTCGAAGAGGGCCCGGTTCCGGATGCATCTGCGGCTCGAGGAGTGCCACCGGTAGCTCAGCCTACGGCGCCGAAACCGTCAGTGGAGGAGAACGCGCAATGATCATAGAACCTTTGCAGATCTCTACCGGGGAGGCCGTATTATTCTTCATCCTCGCGGCGGTTATGGTAACCCTCGCGGTATACGGCCTGCTGTTCACGCGCCGTGCGGTCTACTCCGTTGTATGCGTTATCGGCATTATGGTCGGCTTCGCCATCCTGTACACGATGCTGGAGGCGCCCTTCATGGGTGTCGTACAGATCGCGGTGTACACGGGCGCCATTCTGATGATGCTGCTGTTCGTCCTCATGATGATTGGTGTGGATCCATCGGACTCCACCCATGAGACCAAACGGGTACAGCGCCCCCTGGCCGCGCTGGGTGGACTCGGTTTCATCATCGTCGCGGCGGGTGCGGTGCTGGGCGCCGCCACACCTGAAGCGGTTGGAATGAAAATGGCCAACGCCGCGACCAACCCGAAGGCGATCGCACAGGAGATCTTCAGTTCGCATGTGCTGACCATGGAGCTGACCGGCGCGCTGCTGATCGTAGCGGCGCTGGGAGCCATGACGCTTACACACCGGCAGGTGCACAAGCGGATGACGCAGCCCGAACTGGCCGAGGCGAAGATGGAGGCCTATGCCACCAGCGGACGGCATATCGGTCAAAAGCCACCCACCGGTGTGTACGCGGAGTCGAATTCAGCGGCCAATCCGGCTCTCACGGTCGGCGGCAAGGTCGCGGAGGGCTCCATGCAGCGCGTGTTGCGCATACGCGGCCAGGAACGCACGGTCGAGGAGATCTCCCCGGTGACGGCGGCCCGCGCCGCACGCAACGAACTGACCGGGCCGGGCAGCTCGGCGGCGGTGCGCAACGGCGGACTGCCCGGCATGCCCGGAGAGGCTGCGCCGGTGTATCCGGCGCAAGAACCAGACACACGCGATGTCCTGGAAGACGGCGAGCTGAAGAGTGAATTGGAGTCCGGTGAGGAGGAATCCAAGTGAACCTGATGTACTACGTGGTGCTGGCGATCATACTCTTCGCCATCGGTGGGGCGGCCGTGCTCACTCGCCGCAACGCCATTATCGCGCTGCTGGGAGTGGAGATCATGCTCAACTCCTGCAACCTTGCGCTGGTGGCCTTCTCACGTATGTGGGGAGATATTCAGGGGCAGGTCTTCGCCTTCTTCGTCATGGTTGTCGCCGCTTCCGAAGTAGTGGTGGGCCTGGCAATCATCGTCGCTATTTTCCGAACCCACAGGTCCGCTTCGCTTGACGGTGCGAACCAGCTCAAGCACTGACGGGAAGCAGGTGTGAATTGACTCTGGCACTCATTCCAGCAAGCGTCACCGCTACCACGGCCCTCGCAACTCCCGCTACCGGGGCCGCGAGCCTGGTGTGGTTATGCGTAGCTGTTCCCCTTGTCACCGCAGGCATCCTGCTTGTCGCGGGCAAGGCGAGCGACGCCTGGGGGCACTGGCTCGCCATCGCCGCGGCAACGGTTTCCTTCGTGGTGGCAGCCGCCGTCTTCTTCCAGCTCATCGGCCTGCCCTCCGACGGGCGTGTTCTGGATGTGGCGTTGTACCGGTGGGTTCCTCTTGCCGGGGCACAGGCGGTGAATCTGGCCATGCGGGTGGACCCGTTGTCGGTCACCTTCCTGCTGTTGGTCACCTTCGTCGGCACGCTGATTCATATCTACTCCGTTGGGTATATGAAGCACGACGTGGCACGACGCCGCTTCTTCGCCTACCTGAATTTCTTCGTCGCCTCCATGCTGTTGCTTGTTCTCGGCGACTCCTATCTGGTTCTGTTCGTCGGCTGGGAGGGCGTGGGCCTGGCCTCCTACCTCCTCATCTCCTTCTGGAACCAGGTACCGGAGAACGCCACCGCAGGTAAGAAGGCATTCCTTATGAACCGGGTGGGCGACATGGGCATGCTCATCGCCATGATGATCATGTTCTCGACTCTTGGAACGGTAACCTTCCAGGGCGTCAACGCAGGTATCGACCGGGCTTCCACTACCACGGTGACGGCCATCGGGATTTTCCTGCTGGTGGCAGCGTGCGGCAAGTCGGCGCAGTTCCCGTTGCAGGCATGGCTGGGTGACGCCATGGCCGGACCGACGCCGGTTTCCGCGCTTATCCACGCTGCAACCATGGTGACCGCAGGTGTGTACCTCATGGTACGTTCCGGGGCGATTTACGCGGTCAGCTCCACCGCGCAATTGCTAGTCGCGACCATCGGCACAATTACCCTCCTGTTCGGTGCCGTCGTCGGCTGCGCGAAAGACGATATGAAGAAGGTGCTGGCCGCCTCGACCATGTCGCAAATCGGCTACATGATGTTGGCCGCCGGACTGGGACCGGTGGGCGCGGGCTTCGCCATCTTCCACCTGGTCACGCACGGCTTCTTCAAGGCCAACATGTTCCTGGGTGCCGGCTCGGTTATGCATGCGATGAACGACGAAGTTGATATGCGCGGCTTTGGAGGTTTGCGCAAGTACATGCCGATCACCTGGGCAACTTTCCTTTGTGGTTACCTCGCCATCATTGGCTTCCCGTTCCTGTCCGGCTACTTCTCCAAGGACAAGATCATTGAGACCGCCTTCGTGGGGCAGGGATGGCAACCATGGGTATTCGGAACCTTGGCGTTGCTCGTCGCCGGGCTGACGGCCTTCTACATGTCGCGCATGTTCTTCATGATCTTCCACGGCGAGGAGCGTTTCTCCAAGAAGGGGAAGAATGCACATCATCCGCATGAGGCGCCGGCATCAATGTATATGCCGCAGGTGATTCTGGCGATCAGTTCGCTTGCGCTGGGCTTCGTGCTCAACCGGGTCGGATTCACCGCGTGGCTCGAACCGGTTACCGGGGGCGGCGAGCACGGTGAACCCGTGATTGCTCCGGTCGCGATTACCGTAGCAACACTGGCGGTTGTGGCAATTGGGGTAGGGGTGGCCTGGAAGATGTATCTGGCCTCGCAGGTGCCGGTGGAGGTACCGGTTGGTAGTGCATTGACGCGAGCGGCTCGAAATGACTTGTACCAGGATGTCATTAACGAGACATTGGTGATGAAGCCAGGCCTCGCGGCCACCGGCGCTGTAGCGGTAGTCGATCAACATGTGGTTGACGGTGCCGTGGAAGGGGTGGCGCGGGGAACTACTGCCACCGGGCGTCTGCTGGGTCGGCTGCAAAACGGCTACGTGCGCTCGTACGCGGCCTACATGTACGTTGGCGTGGTTATCGCCCTGATTATCGCGTTGGCGTCGCGGTTCTGACCGGGAGAGGAGAATAATGCAATCCGTGAACGAGGCAGCCTTTCCCTGGCTCAGCCTACTGATTGTGGTGGCCGTGCTGGCGGCATTGGCGCTGTGGCTTGTCAGGCCACTGCGTAAAATGGCGTTGCCCTTCGGTCTGGCGGTGTCACTCGCGATACTCGTCGTATTCCTGACGGCAGTGACGACCGGATTCGACATTGGTTCGGCCGAGTACCAGCTGGCGGAAACGTATTCTTGGATTCCGCAGCTTGGGGTGTCGCTGGCGTGGGGCATTAACGGCATCGGCGTGGTGATGATCGGACTGGCTACCTTCCTGGTGCCGGTGGTGCTGCTCGCATCGGGGAATGAGTTCCGTGGCGAGAATGAGAACCGAGTGGCCGGGTATGTCGGGTGGATTCTTTTCCTGGAAGCCATCATGATCGGTATCTTCGCCTCCAGGGATATCTTCCTCTTCTACGTACTCTTCGAGTTGATGATCCTGCCGATGTACTTCCTCATCGGGCGTTACGGCGGTGAGAAGCGGCATCGCGCGGCAATTAAGTTCGTCATTTACTCCCTGGTCGGCGGTCTGATCATGCTGGTCGGCGTGATAGCCCTGATGGTCGCCTCGCCCCTGCCGGAGGGCGGTTTGCTCGTCGAGAACATCAGCGGGGCGCTTGCCGTATCAGACACCGCGCAGATGTGGATCTTCCTCTCCTTCTTCATCGGATTTGCCATCAAGGCACCGATGTTTCCACTACATACTTGGCTGCCGGATACGACGGAGCAGGCACCGGCAGGTACGTCAACACTATTGGTTGGCGTGCTGGATAAGATCGGCACCTACGGCATGATCGCCTTCTGCGTTCCTTTCTTCCCGGATGCCGCGCAGCGGGCCGCCACACCCATAATGATTCTGGCCGTGATCTCCATTCTCTGGGGCGGGTTCATGGCGATCACCTCGCAGCATCTTATGCGTCTTATTGCGTACACCTCGGTCAGCCATTTCGGTTTCATGGTGCTGGGAATCTTCTCCGGTTCCTCGGTGGCAATGACGGGTGCGATTCTGTATATGGTGGCGCATGGTGTTGCAACCGGTGCCCTGTTCTTGACGGTCGGCTCGCTGCGTCGGCGCGGAAGCTCCTACATGATTAGCGATTACGGCGGCTGGCAGCGTGTGACTCCACTGATTGCCGGAGTGTTCCTGGTAGCTGGACTAGCCTCTATTGCGCTGCCAGGCCTTTCGGGATTCATTCCCGAATACTTGATTCTGATCGGCACCTATTCCGTGAACGTGCCACTCGCGACCATTGCCGTTTTCGGCGTCATCTTGGCGGCTGTATACATCCTGTGGCCATATCAGCGCGTGTTTACCGGTCCCCGGCCAAGCATTGAGGTCAACGACATGGATGGCGCAGAAAAGACTGTTTCCGCCGTTCTTATCGCAGCCATGTTGTTCCTCGGGTTGGGACCGGCGCCCGTTATCGACACCATTACACCCGCGGCGGAGATGACAACCGTTTACCTCTCGGAGGAAATCTCCGCAGACGCCAAGGCGCCGCAAGAGACGAATACACGTGAGACCGTGGCGGCGGCACCGGCACATGTGGATGGAACCGGCTCAATTGCGTGGTCCGCTGCGACCGCAGAAGGGAGCATGAAGTGAGTAGCAATCCCGTCATCAACTGGGTGGCGCTTACACCTATTCTCATCGTGCTGGGCGCTGCAGTGATTGGCGTGCTTGTCGAGGCCTTCGTTCCGGAGCGTTATCGGCGTAACACGCAGCTCGTCGTGTCATTCCTCGCTGTCGCAGGAGCCTTTGTCGCCGTTATCGCCCAGTGGAAAAAAGTCGGCGATTTGGGATACGCGGTTGTGCTGAAGCTGAATGAACAAGCAGCGGTTGGAACGTTGTTCGAGGACCGCCTTGCCATCGTCTTCCAGGCGATAGTGCTGCCTTGTGCATTGTTCGCTCTTCTTATTGCAGCTGATCGCACCGCAACGGGGGAGGGAGCCTTTGCCGCTTCTGCTGCGACGCAGCCGGGTTCGTCCGAGGAACGGGAAGCGAATCGGCTTGGGGCGGAGCAGACAGAGGTTTTCCCGCTGATGCTCTTCTCCATTGCGGGCATGCTCGCTTTTACCATGTCGGGGGACTTCCTGACGATGTTCATCTCCCTTGAGGTGCTCTCACTACCGTTATATGTACTGTGTGCGACGGCGAGGCGGCGTCGTGCACTGTCGCAGGAAGCGGCGCTGAAGTACTTCTTGCTGGGTGCGTTCTCTTCGGCCTTCTTCCTGATGGGCGTCGCATTGCTGTACGGCTTCTCCGGTGGATTCAACCTTTGGAATCGTGCCTACCTTGAGGCTAGTGGCCAAGAGCTACTTCTTATTGCGGGCACAACCTTGGTGCTTATTGGGCTTCTGTTTAAAGTGGGTGCGGTCCCCTTCCACTCGTGGGTTCCCGATGCCTACCAGGGCGCGCCCACTCCCGTTACCGGCTTCATGGCAGCCGGCACGAAGATTGCCGTTTTTGCGGCGGTACTACGTTTACTCGGGGGTGCTGATAACTCGAATACGATCGGGTGGAGCGCCGTCTCCCTGTACGAAACGCTCAAGCCCGTATTGTGGATTATCGTCATTGCGACGATTCTGGTGGGCACGGTCCTCGGGATTGTTCAGCGAGACATCAAACGCATGCTCGCGTACTCCGCGATCTCTCATGCTGGGTTCCTCCTCATCGGTGTTACGGCCTTCTTTGGCGCGAATGCCGCTGTGGTAAGCGCCACACTTCGCGGGCAGATGTCAGAAGTCGGTTTTGCCGCCAATATTGTGCCGATAGCGTTCTACCTGTTGTCGTACGGCCTCGCCTCCGTGGGCGCCTTCGGTGTTATCACATTGGTGCGTGACCGGGATGAGGCGGGAAACATTCTCGGTGAGGCGACTGCCATTGACCACTGGAAGGGACTGGGTAAGACCAATCCCGTGTTGGCGGTGTGCATGACTGTTTTCCTGCTCTCCTTCGCGGGGATCCCCTTGACATCCGGCTTCATCGGCAAGTTCGTGGTGTTCGCCGCCGGTGTCAGCGGTGGGCAAACAGTTCTTGTGGTATTCGCCGTTTTGGCGTCTGCCGCTACTGCCTTCTTCTACTTCCGGGTTATCCTGAACATGTTCTTCCGGCAACCTGATCCGGCGACGTCCGTGACGGTGGCCTCGGAAGGATACGCGGGGGTGGCGATCATTGCATGCGCCGCGCTCACGATCGTGCTCGGGATACTACCCGGGCCGGTACTTGGTCTTTTGTCGTAGATCTTAGGTTCCGGTGTTCTAGATTTGAGCGTCAGTTTTGGGGAGGGGCGGCTTGCTGCCCACCTGAGCCGCCGCATGCAGGTAGTCGAGTCCATGCTGCGGGCACAAGTGCGCCTCGACGATCTGCAGGTGGATCCGGCGACGTCGCACCTGGCGGACGCCGGTGGCAAACGGTTGCGTCCGGCCCTCGTCCTACTGGCGGCTGAGCTCGGCCCGCATCCGGAGGCGCAGGCGGTGTTGGATTCCGCCGTCGTTGTCGAACTTACCCATCTGGCATCGCTGTATCACGATGACGTTATGGACGAGGCGCCGATGCGCCGCGGCGTGCCCTCCGCCCAGGAGCTTTTCGGCAATTCCGTGGCCATTCTGGCGGGGGATATTCTGTTTGCCCGTGCCTCAATCGTGGTGTCGGGTTTGGGGCCGCGGGCAGTCGAGTTACATGCCCGTACATTCGAGCGGTTGTGTCAGGGGCAGTTGCACGAAACTATTGGCAGACGTGACGGGCAGAGTGCTCGCGAACACTATCTGGCCGTATTGGCAGATAAAACCGGCTCGCTGATAGCGGCGTCGGCTCGTTACGGCGTGCTCTCGGCGGGGGGCAATGAGAATATGGCCGATGTGGTCGCCGAATACGGGGAGCGGGTTGGTGTCGCCTTCCAACTGGCCGATGACGTGATCGACATCATCTCGGACGGTCAGCAGACCGGCAAGACACCGGGAACCGATCTGCGGGAGGGTGTGGACACGATGCCGGTTATCCTGCTGCGCGAACAGCAGGCGGCCGGGACTCTGGACGCACTCGGACTACGTATCCTAGAGCGACTGGAGAGCGCGGATCTGAGCTCGGATACGGCCTTGGCGGAAGTGGTTGGCATGCTCCGTCGGCATGACGTGGTAGCCCAGACCCGGCAACTTGCGCTGCAGTGGGTAAGCGACGCTCTCACGTTCCTCGAGGGTCTTCCGCACGACGACGTGCGGGAGGCTCTGACGGCCTTTGCGCGTGCCACCGTCCAACGGACTGCGTGAGGCAGGCAGGGCACTAGCGCGCGGGCGCGAGGGCTGCCACCCGCAAGGCTTTGGTGCGAATCGGCGCAGGAGGGCACAAGCTCGCTGTCGGGAGGCGCACCCCACACCGCACAGACGGAGCGGCCCACAGCAGGCCACAAACGCGGGCACGGTATTCGCACCCGATCAACGGCGGCGTCATCTGATTCGAACGAGGTTTCTGAAACCGGCGTGTCGCGAGTCACTCACGTCTAGTATGAGTGTCCCAACCGGCATCAACCGACGATGCCGGGAGACAACTTGGGAGATTAGATGAAACACTCACGACTCCTGCTCGCCGCACTCGCGGCGGGCACGCTTACCGTCTCGCCGCAACCGATCGCGGCAGCGGATGAGGGCGACAGTAATCTGACCATTCTGGCCACGACGGATATCCATGGGCACGTCTTCAATTGGGACTACTTCCGAGACGCACCCTATCCGCAGGGTAGTACGCCCGAGCTTGGTATGGCGCGCGTTGACACCATCGTGGACAATGTCCGCAATGAGAAGGGGGCACAGTCCGTACTGGTCGTTGACAACGGTGACGCGGTCCAAGGTACTCCGCTCACCTATCTGGCGGCCATGCAACCGGATAAGTTGCCGTACTCCACGAATCCCATGGCGGAGGCCTTCAACACAATCGGCTATGACGTGCAGGTGGTTGGTAACCACGAGTTCAACTACGGGATGGACTACCTGTACAACTACGAGCGTCAGTTGAACTTCCCCTTGCTGGGTGCGAATGTGGTGAAAGCGGGCACAAACGATCCGGTGTTCAAGCCGTACGTAATGGTCGATAAGGAGGTGAACGGCAAGACGGTTAAGGTGGGCGTGCTCGGCGTTGTCACGCCCGGCGTCCGCGTGTGGGACAAGCACCATGTGCAGGGCGTCTTGGAGTTCCGCGATTGCGTGCTCACCGCCCAGCAGTACGTGCCGCAGATAAAGGCAGAGGGGGCCGACGTCGTCGTCGTACTGATTCACTCCGGCCTGGATGCACCGGGTGTTCCGTGGGACGCCAGTCTGCTGCAGGAAAATGTTGCAGAGTCGTTGTCCACGAAAGTCAACGATGTCGACGTAGTAGTTGGCGGTCACTCGCATGTGGTCAATAAGGCCTCGGTGGTCTACCATGCTCCCGATGGCGATCCGGTACTATTCACGCAACCGTACGTCTGGGCTCGTTCCGTGTCCGAGGTGACGGTGCCTCTGGAGGCAGATGGCGACGGTTTCCGTGTTGCCTGGCCGGAAACGGATGCGGAGATCGGCGCGCTAGCGGTGCCACTGGAAACCAAAGATGTGGCTGACTCTCCTGATATCACCGGCAATGCGGTTCTCACCGCGGATCATGCGGCGACGATTGAGTACGTGAATACGACCGTTTCCACCTCCACCGAGGAACTCTCGGCGGCAACGTCCTACTATGAGGACACCCCGATTCTCGACTATATCGGCATGGTGCAAACCGAGACCGTGGCAAACGCGCTGAAGGGAACCGAGCATGAAGGTATTCCGGTACTGTCTCAGGTTTCCCCCTTCTCGCGTACTGCGGTCTTCCCACAGGGCAATGTGACTATCAAGGATATTGCCGGGCTGTACATCTACGAGAACACGCTGCTGGGTGTAAAGCTGACCGGAGCGCAGATCAAGGAGTACCTGGAGTACTCGGCCCGCTACTTTGTGCAGGTTGAGGAAGGGGCAACCTTCGATCCGGAGACTGGTGTTAACGCCCTATACCCCGGAGCAACGCGTGGGATCATGGATTATAACTATGACGCGCTGACTGGAGTCGATTACCTCATTGACGTCTCCAAGCCGGTGGGTGAACGCATTGTTGGATTGTCACGTAATGGCGTGCCGGTGGTCGACGACGACGTCTTTATTCTTGCGATAAACAACTACCGACAGGGCGGTGGTGGCAATTATCCGCACGTGGTAAACGCACCGATCGTGTATGACGAGACGCAGGAGATCCGTCAGCTCATTATTGATCGCGCCTCGGCCGACGGCGTGATCGATCCGGCGAACTTCTTCGTCGACAACTGGGCCCTGGTGACGTCGACGCCAAATCCGACAGTGACACTGTCTGCCGACAATGCGAAGGTTGGTGACGAGGTTACAGCCACCCTGAGCGGGTTCGTTCCTAACCGTGCGGTGGCGGTGAGCTTGCATTCGGATCCGGTAGAGGTGGCGAAGGTCACCACTGATGGCGCAGGTGCCGCGTCGGTGAGTTTTGAGGTGCCGACTGGAGTCGCTGCGGGCGAGCATACCGTTGTGGTGACACAATCTCCACTGAAGGCTTCGGCGAAACTCACCGTTGCAGCCAGGGCGAATGCTAAGCCGAGTGCGAGTGCGAGCAGTGGTTCTGGCTCCGGTGGTTCTGGGGCTACGGCGAGTACCGGTGCGAGCGGGTCAGGGACTGGAAAGACTGGGAGTGAGGCGGGAGGCAAGGGCGCAACGAAGGTGCGCACCGGCACTCTTGCCCGCACCGGTGCCGACACGCAAGGACTTGTAGCTGTTGCCCTGTTCCTGATGATCTCCGGCGGCATGCTCGCCGCACGACGGCGTGTTGCATAGTTGCTCGCCGGACCGTCTACGTGGTGCTAGCGTCCCTACGCCCGGATGAGTTGAGGCTCTGAGAGGGTGACACTCGACTGCTGCCTGAGCAGTTTGTGCTGGGGTGGCGCGGGCCTGGGGAGGTGCCAGCGGACGCGCTGTCTGGAGAGGTACCTAGGCCTTCCGTTCATGGGAAGGAGCCTGGGCCGCGTGGTTGAGTAGCCACTTGGGCCGCAAACCCGGGACGCGTGCCTGGGCAGGTCTGTGGGCGGCGCGTGCATGGACGGCTACTTGGTGAAGAGAACAGGAGTGGAACGATGCCGGGTGGGAATGCCCGGCCTCGTTCCACTTCCTATTCCTACTCGCATATTTCTTACATGCCTGGCTCGCCTACCTCTTACTCGCGCCTACCTGTGACTCGCCTTACTTGGCGACTTCTTACTTGGCTCTCGTTACTTGCCAGGCTCGCCTAATTCGCCTTCTCGCCGCGGCTCCGCATTTTCCGGGTTTTCGGCAGACTTCTGGGTACTCGCGGAAAATGGCGGAGAACTCGGAGATTTGTGAGGCACGCGGGAGAGGAGACACCGTGGCGAGTGGTTGCTGCTGGTACCTGTATGAAAATCCTGCCTATGAGCTGGTGCATCTTGCTTATCGCACCTGGCGGGTACGGCCTGTCAGTCGGCAGGTCGTGTCTGTCAGTCGGCACACTGAGGACCGCAGTATTCCTCACCGGGCGTAATCGGGGATTGAGGTAGAACCGGCATACTCGCTTAGAATGGGCGTAGTTTGGCCGTGCGCGGAAAGCCGCGCTGCATGATGCCGTATCGAAGGAGTCAATTCCGTGGGAAAGATCCTCAACAAGATTCTTCGCGCAGGCGAGGGGCGCACCCTCAAGAAGCTGGAGGCAATAACCAAACAGGTCAACCTGCACGAGGAATCGGTGCAGGAGATGAGTGACGCCGAGCTACGCGCGCAAACCGATCTCTTCCGTGAGCGGCTTGCCGACGGCGAGACCTTGGATCAGCTCCTCCCAGAGGCCTTCGCTACGGTTCGTGAGGCCGCGCAACGCACCATCGGTCAACGGCCCTATGACGTGCAAATCATGGGTGGAGCCGCACTTCACCTGGGCAATATTGCGGAGATGAAAACCGGCGAAGGTAAGACTCTTGTTGCCACCCTGCCTTCCTACCTCAACGCGCTGACCGGGGAGGGAGTGCACGTTGTTACCGTGAACGACTACCTCGCCTCATACCAGTCCGAACTCATGGGTCGTATTCACCGTTTCCTCGGCCTGAGCACGGGATGCATCCTCACCGGGCAGACACCGGAACAGCGCCGCAAGGAATACGCGGCCGATATCACCTACGGTACGAATAACGAGTTCGGATTCGACTATCTGCGCGACAATATGGCGTGGAAGACGGACGATCTTGTGCAGCGCGGTCACAACTTCGTGATTGTCGACGAGGTTGATTCGATTCTGATCGATGAGGCGCGGACACCGTTGATTATCTCCGGCCCAGCGGAAGGTGATGCCAACAAGTGGTATGTCGAATTCGCGCGCGTCGTCAAGCGCATGCGGCGCGATAGCGATTACGAAGTCGACGAGAAGAAGCGCACCGTCGGTATTCTGGAGCCGGGTATCGACCGGGTGGAAGATTTGCTCGGTATCGATAACCTGTACGAGTCGCTGAACACGCCGCTGATCGGATACCTCAACAACGCGATTCGGGCCAAGGAGCTCTTCGAAAGAGACAAGGACTATATCGTTCAAGGGGGCGAAGTCCTCATTGTTGACGAGCATACCGGCCGCGTGCTGCCCGGCCGCCGCTACAACGAGGGTATGCACCAGGCCATTGAGGCTAAAGAGGGCGTTGCCATTAAAGCGGAGAATCAGACGCTCGCCACCATCACCCTGCAGAACTACTTCCGGCTATACAAGAAGTTGTCCGGTATGACGGGCACCGCCGAAACCGAGGCGGAGGAATTCGCATCCACCTACGAGCTCGGTGTGGTGCCGATTCCGACCAACATGCCGATGATCCGGGAGGACAAGACTGACTACGTGTTTCCCACGCTCAACGGCAAGCTCAAGGCAATCGTCGAGGATATCGCCGCGCGGCATGAGGCGGGACAGCCGGTGCTGGTTGGTACCACGAGCGTGGAGAAGTCTGAGCAACTCTCGGCGCTGCTGCGCCAGGCGCGTATCCCGCATCAGGTTCTCAACGCCAAGCAGCACGAGCGGGAGGCCGCCGTCGTCGCCGAGGCGGGAAGGAAGGGTGCTGTAACCGTAGCAACGAATATGGCTGGCCGTGGAACGGATATCATGCTGGGCGGCAATCCAGAGCACCGGGCCGTTGCTGCGCTGCGCGAACGTGGCCTCGATCCGGAGGAGACTCCGGAGGAATATGAGAAGGCGTGGCCGCAGACCCTGCAAAAGGCCAAGGATGCGGTGGCCGCAGAACACGACGAAGTTGTGGAACTCGGTGGGCTGTACGTCCTCGGTTCTGAACGGCATGAGTCGCGGCGTATCGATAACCAGTTGCGCGGACGGTCCGGTCGGCAGGGCGATCCGGGTGAGTCGCGTTTCTATCTTTCTCTGGAAGATGACCTGATGCGCCGCTTCTCCACCGGGTTGGCGGCGCGTGCGCTCGACCCGTCGCGCTATCCGGAGGACGAGCCGCTTGAATTCAAGGTCATCGGAAAGTCCATCGAGCGCGCTCAGACGTCGCTTGAGGCGCAGAACGCCGAGATTAGGAAGAACGTGCTCAAGTATGACGACGTCATGAACGAGCAGCGCTCGGTGGTCTACGGTGAGCGCCGCTCGATCCTGGAGGGGGAAGATGTTGAGCCCATGGTCGAGGGGTTCCTCGATTTCGTTGTCGATGACGTCGTAGCCGCGCATACGGATAACGAGGATGTCGACGAGTGGGATCTTGACGCCTTGTGGAATGATCTGCGTGGCTTCTACCGTCCGGGCTTCGAACCCGATGAGCTCGTTCAGGAAGTGGGCGGTCGGCTCCGGCTAGAACGTGATGAACTGCTGGACGAACTGAAGACGGATATACACGCCAATTACGAGGATCGTGAGGCGGAAGTCGGGTCCGACAAGATGCGTGAACTGGAGCGGCAGGTCTTGTTGTCTGTGCTCGACCGGAAATGGCGTGAGCACCTCTACGAGATGGACTATCTCAAGGAAGGCATAGGCTTGCGTTCCATGGCACAACGCGACCCCTTGGTGGAGTACAAGTCTGAGGGCTTTGACATGTTCCAAGCCATGAGTGACGGCATCAAGGAGGACACTGTCCGCTACCTCTTCAACTTCGAACTGCCGGAGGAACGCGCCGCTCGTGAGGCCGCCACCGTGGCGGAGGAGACCGCAGCAGCGGCCGCCGTGGAGATGCGACGCCAGAATGCTCAGCGCCTGGCGCAGGCCGGTTCGGCGTCCAAGGGAACGCAGAAGGAGCGCGTTGACGCGGAGAAGGTCCTCGGAATCAAGGTGCCGCAGCGCAATGTCAATGTCTCGTACTCTTCTGCTGCGAAGGATGGCGACGGAACGCAGACGACGAATGCTGCGGGCCAGGCCGTGCGGCAAGCTCCGAAGGCGGGTTCACGCGGTGCGCAGGGCGCTGGGGGAGCGGCCGGTGGCATGAATCGCGCTCAGCGTCGTGCCGCCGCCAAGCGCAAAAAGCACTGAGGAACCGAGGGGCCGGAGGTGGCTGAGTCGGCGCTGGAGACACCCCATAGAGGTGCACGTGCCGGAGACGCCCGGTAGGAAGGTGTCGGTGTACGCGAGGCACGAAGCGTCGGTGCTTGCCAGGGGCGAAGCTGCAGGCGTCCGAGCCGCTCAGCTATGGAGATACAGGGTACCGCAGATCCGGGTGTGCACCGGGGCAGCAAGCACCGAGAAGCCTGGAAGCACCCGGGGCAACGTCGACTGCGACGGTTAGCGGTGTTGTTTGGTTCGGGCTGGTGGTCGTTCCTGTTGGGCTGACTGGCTCAGCCGATTTCGAGGGCCGCTGCTTGCCAGCGTTCGCGGAGATACTCCAGGCGGATACCTGCGCCGCGAACCTTCGTGCCATCGTGCACGACGACGGCGATTTCGGCGGCTCGTGGCATTGGGGTTGATACAAGCAGGTGCAAGATTCGCGGTGCCTGAGTGCGAGGGGCCGGGCCCTTGATCCGCATTGCCAGACCGGCACGGCGCGCCAGTGGGCCGAAGACCTCTGGTGTGAGCCAGTGTCGTAGTTGACCGATGGGGCGATGCCCCTGCAGTATCTCAACTGCCTGAATCACGATCAGGGCGGCCACTCGTTCGGGCGGCGGAGTCTCAGGAGGCAGCGGTGCATTTAGCTGCTTGCGCGCATGACTAAGTGCGGTCGGCGGCGACGCCGCGACGGAAAGACTGAGGCGATCCCACTGCTTTTCCGGCGTGGTCACGGGAGGCTGGGGAGGGGGCTGCTTGCGCGCCACGGTGCTTTCCGCGGTGATACGCGTTCGCTCGCGGTGGGGTGGCCTCTTCGTGACGCGCACCGGGCCTGAAGGACCTTCGTCGCCCTCGGCGTGGCGCTGTGGTTCCAATTGACTGGTGGTCTCCGTACCAGGCGCAGCTGGCACGAGGGGTGAAGCGGCGACGGCAGAGTTCTGGCCCGTGGAGGCGGTTGATGCGCGTGGCGGCTGGGGTGTGGATGGTGTGGATGCGGTTGCGTTGCCAGGGGATGTGAGCGTGGTGAGTGTCGAGGTCATGATGTTTCCTTAGAGGGGAGAATTATTGCTTGGGTGTGTGAAGGACTTGGCCGGGGTAGATGAGGTCGGGGTCGATGATTGACTCACGATTGGCCTCGTACCAACGATGGACATGAGCGGCAATCTGTTCTGGTGAGGAATCGGGCG
Organism: Actinobaculum sp. 352; assembly: GCF_003957265.1. Lineage (NCBI taxonomy): Bacteria > Bacillati > Actinomycetota > Actinomycetes > Actinomycetales > Actinomycetaceae > Actinobaculum > Actinobaculum sp. 352. The sequence goes on from NZ_RQSN01000006.1 coordinate 93,479, forward strand.
GCAGATCCTGCATGGCGATTTGCCAGAGTGACTCTCCCGGTAGAACCATATGGGTCGTGTGAGTCTCAGAAGCGCGTGATGTCGGGCTTTCAAGGTCCTCGCCAGTTACCATGGTGTGGGCGGAAGTTGTTGTTTCAGAGGCTCCCCATCCCAGGTCGGGGCCGGGTGCGCCGTCGGCCAGAGCAGGCGTGATCCATGGCCCGGTCAGCGCCATTGCGGCAAGGGTGCGGCGCACGCGAGGAGTCCCGAGTAGTCGACCCGCCGTCAGTACTAGGTTGCGCCGTTTCCTATGACGAGCCGTGGATCGACTCCGCGTTCGCATGCATCGTTGCGCGTACCAGAGGCTGATGTAGGACAGGGCGACCCACACACCGGTCAGACATCCGATGGTGGCCAGTACGGCCATCGCCATTCCCGTGAGTTGATCAACTGCGGAGACGTTATGGTAATCCCTCAGGAAGGTATACGTGAGAGCCAGACAGAGTGCACTAACGGTTAGCGAGGCCATGGCGGTGCGTAAGGGACGCATAGATGCTCCTAACGGGCTGATCATGTCATTTGGTGACGTTTGATGCTGTGATCCCATTGTGCATGTGCCGAAGAGTGAAGTCTGCCGGGTATACCCAATCGCTCCCAAAGATGGGAATTGGTGTACTTTCGGACCGCCGTTGTTGTGGAAAAGGGTGTGGCGGCCTCTTTGCAACCGGCTACGCTGCGCGTATGAGCGAGATGGATCCCTGGGAGCGCTACAGCACCGATGTGGCCAGCCAAATGGATGCGGAGCTGCATACTGAACGGCTCGGCCTGGCAAACGAACTGCGGCAGGCCGAGGAGGCGAGCATTCGCCTGGCCGACAGGCTGGCGGCGAGCATTGGCAACATCGTAAAGGTGCGTACACGGGGAGGGAGCATAGTTGTGATCCTGGTACGTGAATGCGCTGACACGTGGTTTCTCGGGGAGCGCGAGCGGATTATGACCTTGATTCCGTATGCTGCCATAGCTACGATACGCGGTCTTCCGCAGCGCTGTGAGCAACGGGCTGGCAGGCAGTCCATTTCTCTGGGTTCGCAGTTACGCCGCCTGATGCGGAGCGGCCGTGTGGTCCGGTGCGTTCTGACATGTGGTGAGGAACAGGGGCGCATAACGCGCGTCGGTCAGAATTGGCTGGAACTCAATGCCACTCTTGTTATTTCTCTAGGTCAGATTGAACGTGTCGACTTCTCTTCGCCACGCCGCCGTTGATTCTTCTGGTGGTTGACTCTTCCGGCCGCTGAGTCTCTTAACTCCGCCGCTTATTCTCTCAGCCTGACGGCCTTTGATTCTTCTGGTTGAGCTAGTGCGGACTGCGACCGCGCCGCCCATCAGCCGATGCCGGGAGAAAAGTGAATATGTTGACTGGCCGTATTGAGTGGGTGGTGTCGGCCGTATTGAGTAGGTGGAGCCGACCTGCGAGAGGCTGGCCAATACGGGCCGTAGTGACAAGACAATATTGCTTACGAGTTGGAGTGCTCGGAGCGTCGACTTTCGACCAGATGCCGTGTCTGCTCGTAGCGCTCATCAACATAGCCCTGAAGAACGGTGTCCTCGATGCGCCACTGCCCGCGGCCACCGACTTGGATTGCGGGAAGCTCACCCGAGCGGATAAGAGTGCGCACCTGCCCGGCGGAGACGTTGAGATACTCAGCTACATCTGCGATGGTCAGGAATTTCGCCATAGTGGTATTTTCGCACGTCACACGCGTGCCGGGAAAGTTGTCCACAAGCCTGTGGACACTCTTGGCAGGCCGGTAGGACGGCCTGTGAATATGGTGGAACGACAGAAGGAGTGAGCATGGCACGACATCGGATTGGACCTCGCTGGCGGGATCCGCGCCTGGCAATCGGTGTACTGCTGGTATGTGTATCTGCCATCGCCAGCGGTGCTTTGCTGGCGGGCCCGGAGCAGGTGCAGGTGTACCGAGCTGCCTCGACGCTACTTCCCGGTGCTGCCCTCAACGAGTCGGATCTGGTGCTCGTCGGCGTTCCGAGAGGAATCTCCAGCCAGTACTTGCAGCCGTCCGACCTGCGACGTTCTGGCGATAAGAAGCTACGATCAGTTGTCTACGAGGGCGAGTTGGTGGCACGCACCGCCGTACAGGGTGAGACTGATGACGGGTGCGATGTGGTGGTGCCCTTGGCAACTCGAGTGCCATCATCCGTAGAACGGGGCGATGTGGTGGAACTGTGGCGTGTTAATGCCACAAGCGCAGAACTGGTGGCCTCGCAGGTAATGGTTGTTCGCCTGGACACCGGGCAGGGCAGTCTCGGTGAACCCGCCACGGCGGAAGTGCGGATTCAGCGTGCCTCGGTGGGGGATGTGCTGCTGGTCCTGGGCGGAGACGATGGATTCGTTCTTGTACCAGGGGAGCAAAAATGAACATCTTATTGTGCCTCCACTCCGAGCTGGAAACAAGCGTTCTGCGGGTCTTGGAAGGACACAAGCCGCCCGTCGTCGTGGTGCGGCGCTGCGCGGACGGGGCGGAAGTACTGGCGAGCGCGCAGGCGGGCTTGGCAGAACTGGCCGTTGTGGACGAGGCGGACCGCACTCTGGTTGCGGAGCTTCACGCTTGCGGGGTACGTGTGGTGGCTGTTCCACGGGATCCTGCGGCGCAGTGGGCGCGTAATACGCGGTGCGATGCGGTGGCGCCGCCTATTGCGGAGACCGTTGTTGAGGCCATTGCCGCGTTCCGCGACGCGCCGCCTCCGGTCTGCGACCGGACCGTGTCGCGGCATTCGCAGGAGGAAGGCCATCTTATCGCTGTGTGGGGAACTCCGGGCGCCCCGGGGCGCTCCACCGTCTCCCGCGACCTCGCGAACGTACTCGGTGCCGCAGGTTCGACTATCTTGATCGATGCGGACACCCGCAGCCCGTGCCTGGCGCAGCTCCTGGGGTGTAACGAGGAGACCTCCGCGATTGTCGCCGTTGCCCGGCGTTTCAATCACGGGGAGCGAGTCGCCACGGCCGTTGGGGATAACGTGGAGCAGGTTGCGAGTTTCGCCTTCTTGGCGGGACTCAATACTGGTGCTCGCTGGCGCGAATTGCCGGTGGCCGTGGTGGACGACCTGTGGAAACACATCAAACAGAGCTGGCCGATGGCGGTTGTCGATTGCGCGGCCGAGTGCGAGCATGATGAGTTGGAATACGGTATGGAGCGCGACGCCGTAACGCTGTCACTCTTGGCAGCCGCTACGGCAGTGCTGTGTGTTTCGAGTTTCGATCCGCTGGGCATTCGTCGTCTGCTCCGGCAGCTAGATGTGGCGCATGAGCTCGGGGTGCAGCGGTCGCATGTCGTCCTGACTGGCGCGCGGAGCTCGCGCGGGCGGGCGGTGGACCGCCGTCAGATTGAAGCGTTGCTTGCCGGGCGTGGCTTTGAGTCGGTTTCCTGGCTGCGTTGCGACCGCGAACACTTGGAACAGGCGGTGATGCGCGGCGTCACCCATGACGAGATCGCGCCGCAGTGTGGACTAAGCCACGACATGAGGAATCTGGCGGAAGCCGTGACGGGGGTGCCACTTCCGGTACGGAGGCGTTTCTGGCGGCGTCGGCAATATCAACATGCAGCTGCCGGGAAGGAAGGGGCCCTAGCCTCTGAGGCCACTTTCCCACAGGTTTCACTACGGGCAGTAGTACAGGCCTCCGCAACTGCGCGAGGCACGGATAGGATGGGTATGTGAGGATCTACATTCCGGCAACGATCACCGACTTGGAAGATAAGCCCGTTCCTGCGCGGATTGTGCATGGTGTGACCGCTGCCCTGGAGCAAGAGATTCGTTTTGAGGATACTGAGGTGTTGGAGGCTGTTGCCATGAATGCGGCGGCTGACGCTTCGCTGCATCTCATCGCGCAGCAGCTAGCGGCAGGCGAGACTCTGCCGCTGCGCCGTATGGTACTGGCAGCTGACGTACCGCCCCAGGCGCTCAGTGATGCCCCGCTCTCGGATGAACTGGTCACCGCACGTCAACTCGCATCCCCGGTTGACTGGAACCGGATCGTGTCGATCCATGTGGATGATGGGACAGTAGCGGAAGACGTGCAGGCGGCTGCGGGAGGCGACGCCGCCGCATTTGACCGCCTCGCTGATCAAGAACTCATGTGGTACGACGTCACCGAACGACTCGATCTTGCGCGTGCCTTAACCAGCGCAAAGGACAAGGCAGAGCGCGCATAACGGACGGGAATGCGGTTACGTCGTCAGCGGGCCTGCAAGTGGGAAACGTGGCGAGCGGGAGCAGTGTCACGGCAGATGTGTCTATGACTCGGCTGAGTAACAAAGGTGCAGTCGAGTGACGAGAGCCTCGGCCGAGTGACTAAATCCTTGTCCGAGTGGGGGTGGCGGAAGGCGCCACGCTCACACTTCCAGGGTGCTACGCCTGCACTTCTAGGGTGGACGAGCCGTCCGGTTGCGGAATCACGATGATCTGTTCCGCGATAATCTTGCGGAGTTCCTCGACGTGGCTGACGACGGCGACAGTCCGTCCGCTGCTGGCCAGGTTGGTCAGACACTGCATAACCTGGTCGAGAACATCGGCATCCAAACTGCCGAAGCCCTCATCAATCATCAGGGTATCCAACTGTATGCCCCCATTCTCCTCCTGGACGACGTCGGCCAGCGCCAGTGCCAGGGCGAGGGAGACGTAGAACGTCTCGCCGCCCGACAGGCTGCGGGTGGAGCGAAAGGTGTCGCCGGTCGGGTCACCCAGGTGGTCGATAACGAGTAGCCCGAGGCCCATTTGTATCTGCCGCGACCCCTTCTCCTTCTCATCGGTTCTGACCAGCTCATAGCGACCCTGCGAGATCCCGGTAAGATGCTCGTTGGCGCGTTCGACGACGTGCTCGAATCGTCGCTGTAGCACGTATGTCGGTAACGGCACGTGAGTGACCGATGCCGGTCCGGCCTTTGCCAGTTCCGCCAGGCGTACAGACGCGCCTGCGGCGTGGTACGCCTCCTGCCAAGCGCGGTAGCGCGTCTCGACGCGCGAGAACTGTGCAGCGATCTGCCTGTGGTAACTGGTGGCCTCGGCGGCCCGGTCGCGTGCTTCGTTTGCATCGGCATGGGCCGCCTCATAGGCAGCTTGCGCCTCAGCCACGTTTGCCTGTTCGTCCCCACGAAGTGCCGCGAGCTCGGGCTGGGCGAGGTCGCGTTCCACATCGCGGAGCGCATCGCGATGCTCTTGGACCTGCACGCGCGCAGCCTCGGCATCCGGCGGTGGAAGCATGGCAGCGCGCACTGCGGAGGCATCGGCGAACTCCGATTCAGCGATGGCGGCGGCGAGTTCCTGCTCGCTCTCCGCAGCTTGCGCACCCTGATGGAGCAGATCGGCCAGCGCATCAACGGTTTCCCGTTGCCGACGAAGCTGCTCAGCATGGGCCGCCCGGCGTTCGGTGATACTTGGATAGCCCTCCCGCTGCGCGGACAGACGTTCCTGATCGGCAGCCAAACGTTCGCCGCGTTCGCGGATGGCACTGTCAAGAGCGGCAGTCTGAGAAGCAAGGGCCTGCAGTTCTTCGGTCAGGCGCTGCGCCGTCGTGCTGAGCTCGTTAATCTCACTCTGCAATGCCTGCGCCTTTGACGCTGCGTGTGTGGCCGCAGCGACCTCCGCCTCAGCATGTGCAATGCCCTCCTCCACCTGATCGGCACTGAGGCCGGAAAGGACCGGGGTAAGCTCGTCTACCTGAGTACGGACACCGGCAAGCCGCTCCCGCGCATCAGAAAGATCGTGCCGCGCGGCCTCGCGAAGGCGGGCCGCGCGATCAACATCCTCGCGACTGGCGAGGACAGCGGCGGCAGGCGCTGGTGCAGGGTGCTCGCATGAGCCGCATACTGGGCAAGGAACACCGTTCTTGAGTGTTACGGCGAGTTGTGGTGCCGTTGATGCTATCCATGCGTCGGTCAGTGCTTCCTCGTGACTGCGTGCGTCCTGGAAGGCCTGCGTGAGCTGTACGACGTGGACCTCACACTCCTCGAGTTCAGAATGCAGCCCCCGCAGCTTCCTCGCCTGTTCTCCCAGGTGCTGTGCCGCCTCTAGGTCCCGTTGCACACCTGCGAGATGTGCCGCCCGGGAAGCGGCCACCTCTTGTTCCCGGAGAAGAATCTGCCTGCGCTGCTCAGCGGCGGCGGTTTCTTCCTCTTTTTGCGCACGTTGCCGACCCAGCGCACGCAAAGCCTCTTGGTCTACGTCCTGTTGAGCTGTCGTCACGGCGACCTGCTCCTCCAGTTGCATCAGCTCCGCCAATATGCCACTGAGTTCGTTAAGTCGTACCAGTTTCCGCCGAGCGTCAGCCAGGGTGCCTTCGCTCACACTGTGCGGATCGATCTTCAGTACGTCGAGTCGCCGACATGTATCAGCCAGCCGGACCTCGGCCGCGGCGTGAGCCTGCACCAGCGGGAGAAGGCACGCGGCCTTGGCATCCATATTGAGGGTGGTCTGCACAGCAGCGATCTGCGGGGCACGTTCCAGCAGGATGCGGCGTCGTTCCAGCGCGTTGGAACGACGAGCCAGACGCTTCGCCAGTTCCTCTGTTTCTCGCAGCGAGTCCGCCGCGAGTTGCTCGGCCCGATCAGAAGCCTCCTTGCGACGCCGCGCCGCGCTCATACCACGTTCCGCGCTGGTAACCAATTCACTGAAGCGCGCTCGCAGCTGCCCTTCCACTTCGCGAGGCAGGACCGCGCCGCGTACGGTATCTCCCAGTGTTGCTGCATCTTCAGGGGCCGCCGTGCCCAGAAGATCGTCGCTGGCACTGATGAAACGTTCACGCGTGTCTGCGATAGTCCGTTCGGCTGCACGAGCGCGTTCCTGAAGTGCGTCACTGACCCGCCGGTACACGGCCGTGGCAAAGATCTGTTCGAGGAGCCGAGTGCGGTCCTTGCTGCTCAACCGAAGGAAGTCCGCAAATTTTCCTTGCGGCAGCACAATCGTTTGAACAAACTGCTGGCGGTTGAGTCCGAGCAGAGCGGTGACGGCGGGAGTGACTCCGCTGGGTTTTGTCTCCAATACCTCTCCGGCGTCGAGGTCTCCCGACTCCACGGAAGCTTCCGCCAGGCGCCACAGTGTGGCAGTGGGCGCGGTGGGATTCTTGTTACCAGGCTTTGTCCATGCCGGTGTGCGACGAATGCGGAAGGTACCGGCTTCGACACTGAAAACCAGGTCGACAAAGGACTCTACCTCTGCGGAAACGTGTGTGGAGCGGACGCGTTCGTCGGTGGAATCCTCCCCACCGGCAACGCCGCCGTAGAGCGCCCAGGTGATGGCATCAATGATGGTGGATTTGCCGGAGCCGGTGGGACCGTCCAGCAGGTAGAGACCTCCCACCGAAAGGCGATCAAAATCGATGGAAACGCTGCCGCCGAAGGGACCGATGCCTCGCAGGCTAAGAAGCCGGAGCTGCATGAGAATGCACCTCCCCGAGTTCCGTGCGCAGAACTTCCTCCCATACATCCTGCAGCAGCTCTGCCTCCTCCGCGGTCAGTGCCCGGTTGCCGGCCGTTTCCATGAATTCCGTAAGGACGGCGAGCGGGCTACGGGTGGCAACGCCTTCCGCCGTCGTGGTGGAGGCGGTGCTTCGTATACCGCGATGCTGGATCTCCAATGCATGCGGGAACACTGCGCGTAGTTGCGCAGCCATATCGGTGGGACGGGCGGAGTCGGTGACAATTAGCCGCACGAAGTCGTCACGTAGACGCGCGTTCTTCTTATCAAGTAGGTCACCCAGGGGAGCCTCGAGAGTACTCACCCGGCGCCACACCGGCGCGGGAATCAGCTCCGTTTCGCGAACCTCGCCATCCGACACGTGGAGCAGAACAGAGGATTTCGGGGTGGCCTCTCCGAAGGAGAAGGTGATGGGAGAACCGGAGTAGCGCATGAGGGGATCATCGGCCAGGCCAACCCGCTGCGGAGAGTGCAGGTGACCAAGCGCAACGTAATCTAGTGGACCGGGGCCGCTCTTGCCCAGCCTGAATAGCCCGGAAGGAACGCTATCGACACCGCCGACATGAAGGTCGCGTTCGGACAGAGTGGGGTTTCCACCGGTGATAAAGGCATGCGCCATACAGATCCGCGCTATCTTTCTTCCGGCGTATGCACCGGTGCGGATGTCATCGCCGATGCGTTCCAATGCTGCACCGAGCACCGCTTCGTGGCTGCGTTCCAGGTATTGATTCGGCTCCGTCGGCTCGGCCTGACTCTGCGCGTGTGCCGGAGCGAGACGACGCCTCTCGGTATCCGGATCGAGATAGGGGATGGCGTAGACGAGTGCCCCAATTTCCCCGGAGGAGTTGCGAATGGCTATCGGTGTGCTGCATGCGCGAGAGTCGGTGCGGAAATAAATTCCCTCGCGCATCAGCTCGGCACCAAATCCCAGCCGTTGCGGCGAATCGTGGTTGCCGGAGGTGAGGATAACAGTGGTCAGGTGGGAGAGCTCGCCGAGCGTGTGATCGAAGAGCTTCACTGTGGAAGCGGGTGGAATTGCCCGGTCATACACGTCGCCGCTAATCAAGACGGCGTCGATAGCACGTTCGCGCACGGTCGTAATCACGTGCTCGCACCACATTTCGAATGCGGGCGTCAAGTCCGCACGGTGCAGCGAACGCCCGAGGTGCCAATCGGACGTGTGGAGAATCAACATGCCTTCAGCCTAGCGGTCGCCTCCGACACCTTTTGCGCAGGCATGCGTAGGTCGGCCCTATACGTCATGGTTCTCGGGTGCGACGTCGATATCGTCGCGCACCGAGTCGAGTATGGCCTGAGCTTGTTCGTGCAGGTGACGATTGGTTGCCAGCGCACAACCACCCCAGGGCCCCGCCTCGCCATGCAGAGAGGTGAACCGTCCGCCGGCCTCTTCGACAATGGGTACCAATGCCGCCATGTCGTACACTTCCAGCTCGGGCTCCGCGGCAATGTCGACCGCCCCTTCGGCCAGCAACATGTAGCTCCAGAAGTCACCGTAGGCCCGTGAACGCCAGCAACCCTGCACGAGCCGTAGGAAGGCGCGCAGCTGTCCGCGAGTCGCCCAGCCATTAAGCGAAGAATACGAGATTGACGCATCCGCAACACGAGAAACATCGGATACGTGGATCTGTTTCGCATTCGCCCAGCTGCGCCCGGTGAAAGCCCCCATGCCCTTGGCCGCCCACCAGCGACGTCCGAGCGCCGGGGCAGACACGATTCCGAGCGTGATCTCGCCGTCCTCTTCCAATGCGAGCAGGGTGGCCCATACGGGAACGCCGCGCACGAAGTTCTTCGTTCCATCGATGGGGTCGATAATCCAACGACGGGGTGCATGCGTGCGTGTTCCACCCTCCTCCTCTCCATATATCGCATCGCGGGAACGTGAATGCGTGAGCATGTCGCGGATAATCGCCTCGGCGGCACGATCTGCATCCGTTACCGGTGTGAGATCGGGCTTCGACTCCACCCGCAAGTCGGCAGCTTGAAACCGCTGCCGTGTGGTCTGGTCCACCCGGTCGATAATCGCCGAGGCAAAGGCCAAATCGTCTGAAAGCCTGGTCAAACCTGCCATTTACTTCCACTCTTCCTGTCCGCGCGAGGCGAGAAGCCGCCTGAAGGAGGCGACCCGCGTTCGGAGGCGCACGTCCTGCGCATCCGACAATGCACATTCGGGCGCGGCGGCGTCATGGGAGCATCCGCGCGGACAATTGCTCGTCAACTCCACAAGATCGGTAAAACCTCGTAAAACATCGTCCACCTTGACATGGGCGAGGCCAAAGCTGCGTACGCCTGGCGTGTCAATAAGACGTCCCCCGTCCGGCAACGGGAGCGAAACCGCTGACGTCGAGGTGTGACGCCCCTTCCCGGTAACGTCGTTAACCGCGCCGGTTGTTCGGTTGGCGCCGGGAACCAGCGCATTAATCACGGTGGACTTTCCGACGCCAGAGTGGCCGACCAGCACCGTTTCGTGCCCGGTCAATGCCTGCCGCAGCCGCTCCAGCTGCCCGTTGGCGTCATCCACGTCCGCCGTAGTAACGCCCACCTTGGCGTCATCTGCTGCATCTGCCTCATCGTCCGAACCTTGCCGCAGTCGGAGCACGAAGATATCCTGGCCCAGCGGCTCGTACAGGGCCTGCAACTCTGCCGGATCTGCCAGATCGGACTTTGTGAGAACCAGCAGAGGCGTCATACCGGCGTCATAGGCGGCCACCAGGCACCGATCAATCATTCCGGGCCGCGGGTCCGGCTGTGTCAGCGCAGTGACGATCGCCAGCTGATCGGCATTGGCGACGACGACTCGTTCGCGTCCCTCTCCTTCTTCCGGGGACCGACGCAACTCGGAGCTTCTCTCCTCGACACGCACAATGCGGGCCAGAGAATCCTTCCGTCCTGACACATCGCCATCGACCCTGACGCGATCACCAACCACGATAGCGCCCCGGCCAATTTCGCGGGCCTTAACCGCCGTCACTTCGGTGCCGTCACCCACCAGGAGCCGGTACCGTCCGCGATCTACGCCGGTCACCCGTGCTAGCGGTGCGGAAGAATAGTCCGGGCGTATCTTGGTGCGCGGGCGCGACCGGCGTCCGGGCCGCACATGCACTCGGGGGTCATCCGTTCCAATATCACGCCTCACGGCTGTGCAACCTCATCACGCCCGTCTGGCAGTGGTACGGTTTCCGACGCATCGAAGTCATGGTTGAGAATCGAGTCCGGCAGGCCCGCTTCTATGCGCAACTCATCCGCAGCCATCCGCAGCCACATATCCGGGAATTGTGGCAGGGTTTTCGACGTCGTCGCAATATTCCGAATGGTGATACCCGGTACTCGTAAGCCGAGGATGGCCGCGAAGGTGGCCATACGATGATCGGCGTAGGTCTCCACTTCACCGCCGTGGAGAATCGCCGGCTCAATGATGAGGTCGTCGCCCTCCACATGGACCCGTCCGCCCAGGCGGTTCAATTCGGTGGTGATCGCGTGAAGCCGATCAGTTTCGTGCCCGCGCAATTGTCCGATGTTTCGCAGGACGGAGCGTCCGGGACAGAGCGCTGCGACTGCGGCCACCGTGGGAACCAGTTCGCCAACGTCGTGCATGTCCATATCCAGCGGTAGCAATTCTTCGGCGCGTGGTCCTTTGAGGGCAAGGCGGCCACCTACCACGTTGGCTTCCCCTCCCATGCGGGCGAAGATGTCACGTAGCGCCTCTCCCGGTTGCCGGGTGCTGCGCGGCCAACCGGGAATCTGTACAGTACCGCCGGTGACCATCGCGGCGGCGAGGAATGGACCCGCATTGGACAGGTCGGGCTCAACCTCCACGTTGCCCAAGTCGGGCACTCCCGGGCGAACAATCCAGCGAGTCGCCGGGTGCCCCTGACGCACGGGACCGGCGTCGTCGGGGAATGTGAATACCTCGATCCCGGCATCACGAAGCACTTCGACGGTCATCTCCAGATGTGGAGTGGACGGGATCGCCGTGCCGGTATGACGCAGTTCGAGGCCGCCGTCCATACGCGGGGCGGCAAGAAGCAGCGCGGAAATGAACTGCGAGGATGCTGACGCGTCGATGTCCAGTCTGCCACCGGCCACGTACCCGGTGCCGTGCACGGTCAGGGGAAGAGTGGCTTGGCCGTCTTCGCGTGTGGCGTGGCTGATATTCACTCCCAATGCGGTCAGTGCGCGGACAATGGGGCCCATCGGTCGACGGCGCGCCTGCTCATCACCGGTAATCAGCACATCGCCCTGAGCAAGTGCCGCCACCGTCGGCAGAAAACGCATGACCGTTCCCGCTAACCCCGCCCTGACCTGTGCGCCATGCAATGGTCCGGGGTACACGAAAAGCTCGTGATCGTAGAACTCGAGCCCCGTTCCCATGGATTCCAAGGCGCGAGCCATCAGGACGGTATCGCGTGCCACCAACGGTTCCCGGATGACGGAGGGTTGGTCACCCAGCGCGGCCAGCACGAGATAGCGGTTCGTCAGGGATTTCGAGCCGGGTACGCGTACCGCCGTCGTCAGCGGTTCGGGGTGAAGCGGGGCTGGCCACGGATCGGGGAACCGCTGCCTGGGATCGCTCATGATGGCCTCTTGGCAGCGGCTATTCTCTCGCGTGCCTCGGAACGCACGGCACGCAGCTCGGACCGATGTGCGCGTGCCGCCGCACGACGCCAGGACAACGACGGTTTGCCGTTGCGATCCATCGCGGCGAATAGCGTGCCGCCGATAAGGCCGGCAGCTGCGGCGAGTGAGGAGAGGTCCTCCTTGCGTTCCTCCGCGCGGTGCTGCCAGAAGGGATTATTCGCCAAGGCAATTGGCACCTGTGTGACGGCTAATGTACAAGCCGCCAGGCGCTGGGCCTTGCCCAGTGCCAGTGCGGTCCCGCACGCCACGTGAGCGAGCCCCAATACGCGGGTTGCCATATCGATGTGTTGGTCATCGAGTGTTATGCCGAGCTTCTCCGGCAACGGTGCGAAAACTGCGGCGCGCTCGCGGTGCTTGGAAGGGCGCAGCAGAGCGTCGGCGCCACTAATGACGTAGGGGCTGGCCAACAACGGGCGGGCAATAAGTCGCAGAATGCTCATATATCATTCCTACCGCAAAATGGCCCGCCGCGCAGGGGTCTAACGGCCGGCGATACACACGGATTTTTCCTGAGCGCAAAGATTCACTACGGGAGGATGCTCTTAAGCACGTGCCGCAGTGCGTCGTGAACCCGTGCGCGCGGCGGGAATGCCGTGCGGGTTCGATGCGTTCCACGAACGATCTAGGTTATGTTGGGAACGATGGAAACACAGACGATACGCACCGCCCCCGGAGAAGACGCGGCAGCACGTGCTGAACGCTTCGAGCGTGAAGCGCTGCCCTTCCTCGACCAGCTCTACGGGGCCGCGATGCGCTTAACGCGGAATCCGCAAGATGCCGAGGACCTGGTCCAGGAAACGTACGCGAAGGCCTTCGCCGCATTCCACCAGTACAAGCCCGGCACGAACCTGAAGGCCTGGCTGTATCGAATCCTGAACAATACCTTCATTTCAAACTACCGCAAGGCACAGCGGCAACCGCGTCAGGCCGACTCGCCGGAAGTAGAGGATTGGCAGGAGTACGCGGCGGCGTCGCACGCATCAAGTGGAATGCTCTCCGCAGAGGCCGAAGCCATCGAGAACCTTCCGGACTCGGAGATCCGCGAGGCGCTCGCCAAGCTTCCGGAAGATCGTCGGCTGGCGGTGTACCTGGCCGACGTGGAGGGATTCTCCTACCAAGAGATAGCGGAAATCATGGGGACGCCGATTGGAACCGTCATGTCTCGTCTACATCGCGGGCGACGTCAGCTGCGTGAGCTTCTCGCTGACTATGCGCGAGAGCTCGGATATGGGAAGGAAGAGAAGTAAGCATGTCAGATGCCATGCTCAATGGCGATGAATTTGCCACCCGAGTGGAAACCAGCGTGCGTGCCGACTCCGGTACGGGGGGATGTTCCTGCTCCGAGGTAGCCGATCACATTTTCGAGCTTCTTGACTCGCAGATGCCCGCCGAACAGGCGGAGCGACTACAGCGCCACGCGGATAGCTGCCCCCACTGCAGCGCGCTGGCGGAAGCGGAAGCACACGTGCGCGAAATTGTGCGCCGTTCGTGCAGCGAGTCGGCGCCAGCCACGCTGCGGATGCGCATCACCAGCCAGATCGCGGTGTACCGTTCGGCCACGGAATAAGCCTCACTCCGAGAGACGGCACACTCCCAGCTGCGGCCCACATGGAGGGCACTCACGGGGAGTCGGGCCACAGATGTACCGCCGTCTGGCGCGGACCGTGGTCCGGCCTCGTAGGCACCACCAGACCTTGGCCGTGCTTCCTCGGTGTTCAGCAACTGGCATGCGCTTGGTTCTGAGTAACATGCACGTCCTCGGGCTTCAGTAGCGTATGGCGTCAATCGGCCGCACTCGGACGGCAGCAAGAGCGGGAATAATGCCGCATAGCGCGCCTATCCCGGTGGAGATGGCAATCCCAGCCAAAGCCGCAGAAACCGGGAAAGCCGGAACATCCTGAAGCTCAATGTCCATACTTTCCAGTGGCATAACGCGGATCGCAACTATGGCGAGCATGACGCCGATGACACCGGCCACAAAGGTGGCCACCACTGATTCCATGAAGACTGCGAAGAATATCCTTTTGGCGGACGCCCCCAGCGCGCGCCGGATTCCGATCTCCCGGATTCGCTGCCGGACGGTTACGATCGCAACATTGAGCAGGCCAAGTGCGCCTAGCAAAATCACTACTGCTCCGATGGCCATAACGATGTTGCGGGTACCTGCACTGTTATCGTCGCTGCCAAACATGGCATCGCCATCATCCCAGATCTCATCGCCCCAAACAGTGAGGTCCCATCCCGGACCGAGGATGGCGGTCAAAGCGCTCTGTATGTCCTCGTGTGCTTGACTGGTTTGTTCGGGATCAGTCCAGACCAGCATCTCCTTACCGTCGAAGCCGATCACGTTGCCGGACGAGTTTTCTTGCGTGAGCATCCATGCATCGTAGGGCACGTACATGGTGGCCATATCGTATCGGTGGGACTGAACGACCCCAACGACGCGAAAACGATCACCGGAGTCATTGCCTGCGGTGATGATCATGGGGTCCGCGATATTCGGTTGGCCGAAGTATTCCCACATTCGTGTGTTGATCACAATCGGGGTGACACGTTGATCAGCGTCGCGCGTCTGCAACCAGCGGCCTTCCACGACGCGCAGTCGGTAGATGGTCGCGTATGCCGGATCCACCGCTAGGACTTGGGGTTGATCATAACCGTACTTGGGTTGCGGTACGGCCTGCCCCCGGTACATTCCGGTGGTTTCCAGTTCTTTGATCTCTTTAATCGGAAGGGATGATTGTGCCCGGCGGCTCCAATACGGCAGCTTGAAACGTTCGGCCACAGTCTTCATTGCGTTACCTACCGGATCGTTTATGATGCCGGTATCTTCCGCCGCCCAACCGCTGCCGGAGGAGTCGGCGTCGTTGCCACTTGAACCGGGATCCATACCGGACTTCGAAGGACCGGAGATAACATACTCACCGGAGCTCTCATCATCAGAGGACTTCGAAATCGAGAAAGTGAGCGTAGTTGTGCGGCCCTGTGACGCTTCGATCATTTCACGGTTTGATTGGACAATCAGAGCTCCCAAAGCCATGACGGTTGACATGGCTGCCACTGCTGCGACGACACCGATCAGAGACAGAACAACACGAGCACGTTGTACCTTTACTTCGCCCCACGCCTCGATGAGAGGCGCTATTAGCGCCGTAATCCAGCGCATTATCCATCTCCTTCCAGTGGGTGGAGAACTCCCTGTGCGAGTTCGTAACGGCTGTCGGCAGCACGAGCGATATCCATATCGTGAGTGATGATGATCAGCGCGGCACTGTTCTCGGCGGCAACTCTCTGCAGTAGCTCAATCACGGTGCGTCCAGTCTCCGGGTCAAGAGCACCGGTGGGCTCATCTGCCAGGATGATCTGTGGTTCGCGTATCAATGCGCGGGCGATGGCGATGCGCTGTTGCTCGCCACCGGACATTTGTGCGGGCGAAGAGTGTAACCGGTCGCCTAGGCCCACCCGGTCAAGCATCTCCGCTGCGATCTGGTTACGCCGCCAGAAACGTAGGCCCCGCTCGTACAGGAGTGGGACTGCGACGTTCTCTAGTGCCGTCCGTGTATTGAAGATATTGAACTGTTGGAAAACGAAGCCGACCGTGTTCCCCCGCATGGCGGCGCGTCGGCCCTCCCCAAGTGTGAGAACGTCGCGTCCGTTGACGTGGTAGGTGCCTGAGTCTGGCAGGTCCAGCATGCCGATAATGTTGAGCAGTGTCGTTTTCCCGGTGCCGGACCGTCCGACGATGCTGACATTTTCTCTTGCCTCAACCCGAAGATTGATTCCACGCAGGATATGGAGGTCGTCTTCGTCGGGAATGGGTACCGCTCTGGTTATGTCTTGCAATTCGATTAGCGGCACGTCAGCAGCCCTCACCTGTCATAGGGTCGCAGGTATCCTCCGTTGTTTGTCCCGGAATGTATTCAAGGACTTCCTGTTCCTCGGTGACACCCTCGATGATCTGTACGACGTTGCCGTCGGTGATACCCAGTTTGACGGGGACCTTTTCGGGATTAACCGGGTCATCGGTTGGTACGTACACGTAACCGGTTTGGTAGCGTCCCTCAACCGCAGTTACCGGTAGTACGAGCACGTCCGCCGCTTCGCCTCCGACAATCTCCATGGTGACCTGTAATCCAGCGAATACCTTCTGATCGGCAGGAATGGCGCATCGGGCCCGAAGCGAGGTGGAGGAGCCAGCAGAGTTGTTGTCGTCATCAGATGACTTGTTGGTAGCACTGCTTGTAGTGCCTGCGGTGAGCCCTTCGCAGGTGAACGGGGCGGGGCCATTCTTGATGGTGATCTGGGCGGTCTCGGGGAAATTATCGATTCGGTACATCTGATCGGGAGTCAAAGAAGCAACTGCGCTGAAACTCGAGGGTTGCACCGAGCCGACGGAATCGCCGATGGCGAACTGCTGACCGATAAGCGCATCGAGTTTCAAGGTGCCATCGGCAGGCGCGGTGACATTGGCATAGTGTTTGGTTGCCTGTCCGGGTGTGACGACGGTATTGCCGTCCTCGTCTGTGGTGGTTACATCCTCACCGGGAACTTCGTACTCGATCTGCAGAATCCGTTGCCCGGCTACTACCGGGGCGCCGTCTTCCACGAAAAGATAGTTGACCTTGCCTTCAGTTGTGGCTTTCACAGGCGTGGCCGCATCAGGTTCAATGGTTCCTTCTAGGGAAATCGTGTTGGTGATCGAACTCGGGTAGGGGGTGATTGTCATTTGGCCAAAGGTAGCGTGCGGGTCAGGTTGTGCAGAAGCATCTTCTGAGGACGGTGGGAAGAACGCTATCTTTACCAAGGCGCCAGCAATAACCACCCAAACAAGGATCTTGAGGCTGGTGGCGACTGTGGCCCAGCGGAAACGGCGAACTGCCATGTTGGTCTCCTGTCAGCGTTGGTAACGGAACTGCCTGGACAGTTACATGGTAATTGCTCGGCGCTTCAAAGGCCAGTCCTATTCATGGACAGGTTGGTGGAGGACGGGCAGGTGGTGGGCTTCGCATGTGTTGGCCTGCTACCTGATGACCGCGTGTTCGCCTATGGTCCGGTTCGCGCATCTGAATGACATCTGCCCGTGGCACCTCTGAATGACATCTGCCCGTGGTGCTGCTACGATGAAACATCGTCGCGTGCCGAACCTGCGGCACCTGAGCGAGGAGGAACAAGATGAGCAAGCGCGGTCGTAAGCGCCGCTCTCGTGCGGGTAAGGCTGCCAACCACGGCAAGCGGCCCAATGCCTAATCGGAGCGAGTAATGCCAACGGGCTCGGATTCTGATCCGAGCCCGCCATTTTGTGGTCTCGCGGGGTGTTGCTCCACGTCCCACGTTGTCTCTCAACGCGGATTGTCTCCCAACGCGGATCCCACCCGCCTAGCGTCGCCTTGTGATTTCACACGGACGCGTCGCTGGATTTCAGGGTGTTTCGTCTCGTCCATCGTGCACACTACACTCCTCGGCGGTTATAAGGACGGCCAGCATCAAAGCGAGGGCGACGGGGGAGTTCGCTTGGAGTTCTGTTGAGGGCGATGCGGAACCTCGTTGCGAGTTGGGCGCGCCAGGTGCGCCCCACGGGCGGGTAGAGCTCTTTCGGGTGGCGGATACTGCGGTGCACGAGCTGGCGGAGTCGCATTCCCTAGCGCGAAGTGATAGGTCGGGGAAGTGGCAAGGTTTAGGAGGCAGGTGCTGCTTTGACGCCGAGCCACTGGTTCCAGCCGTTGTGAAGCACAAGCCAGGCAATGAGTCCGTACCCGGCTTGTCCCGGGTGATACCCGCCCGAGAGAGTGAGATCCGTATTCCAGTTTTCATGGGTGACAAGGGGTGAGAAGGTCTCAACAAAGACCGTGTTGCGACGTTCGCAGACATCCCGGTAGGCCCGCGTGAGATCGGCCTGGATCTTCTCCGGAAAATCGCGCCGAGGTGGTGGGCCGACGACGAAGGGCTTGAGATGCATGCGCTCGGCCGAATCAAGGAGGTTGGCCAAATGAAGCCGTGCCCGGGCAAGGGTTTGACCGGTGTCGAGATCGTGCGAGCCGAGGCCGACGACCAGTCTGCACTGTGTCTCGGGATCGATCCGCCTCCCCACCTCCTCTTCCCAACGGGTGGCGAGGTGGGCGCTGTCCTCACCGGGGACAGCCAGGGTCATCGCGAGTATTGGCGGATCGTTTGCGGTGCGTGCCATGACTCGCCCCGTCCATCCCAGCGCACGGGCATCGCCAAGGCCGGCTACCAGCTCGTCGCCGATGAAAAGAACGCGAATCGGATTAGTCACACTTCTACTTTGGCAGAAATATGCGGTCCAGGCATCTCCGCGCGCCGGATGAGGGGATTCCTGTGGCCGACTGACGCG
Organism: Actinobaculum sp. 352; assembly: GCF_003957265.1. NCBI lineage: Bacteria > Bacillati > Actinomycetota > Actinomycetes > Actinomycetales > Actinomycetaceae > Actinobaculum > Actinobaculum sp. 352. The sequence goes on from NZ_RQSN01000006.1 coordinate 111,954, forward strand.
ACGGTACGTGAAAGAGTCCGTGATGCTTGAGAAGCGGCGAGAACAGATACTCGCCTGCCGGTATGAACAGCTGCTGCGCCCTTTCGTGATGGGTATGTGGGTGCGCGTGCGTGCAGTTTTCAGAGTTGGATTTTTCACACCGGCGGCTTTCGTTCGTCATGAACGGGGTAAAACACCTAGTCCGCGGCGTATTTCGGCGGTTTGAGGCGGGAATGATGAGAGCTAGGTCGATCACACCGGCTGGCTAGTGCCGACCGGGTTCGTTATCATTTTGTGATAGTTGGCCGCGCACGCGGCGGTGTATTTCAACATGAAGGAATGGCAAGTGGGTAAGCACGCGGCTGGGCGCGCGACCGAAGAGGTTGCTGCAGTTCCGGTGAGTGCACGTCCGCGCCGAGCGGATCTGCGCGAGCAGGAACTGCCTCGTCGCCGTCGCGATATCCGATTGTCTCGCCAGGCCGAGGAGGCCGCTGCGCGCAGAAAAGCCGCGCGTCGCGCCCAGGAGGCCGCCCTCGCCGCCGCACAGATTCAAAAGTTGGCCGAGGATCTTGATGCGCCGGTAGCTGTCAGGCGGCGTCGGACAGCTAGGATCGCGCAGGAGGCCGCAGCCGCCCGGGCAGCGCAATCCGCTTCTGTCACCCAGCCTACTTCTGAACGGGCGCGTCCATCTGTACCGGAGGCTGTCTCGCCCAAGCGTGACACCACCGCCGTCGTCGCTGCACTCACCACGGGGCTAGCGGAGGTTGCACAGACTGAGGTTGCACAGACTATTGAGGCCGCTGAAGCGGCTGACACTGCCATCAACACCTTGGAATCCAGTGGCGTGGCCGCAGATGATCGTGGTGATAGCGCTGCCGGGCATGATGAGGTTGCACCGCGGCGGATAAGCCGGGCGGAACGGCGACGGCAGGAGCGGCTGCAGGCAGCGGGCGCGCAGAAGGCTGATGATGCGATCCGCAACGACGGCACGGATTCGGACGAGTGCACCACTGAGCAACCGGCTACAGCCTCCGCATCGCGCGATTCGGCCGTTGTAGATGAGCAGCAGGTGATCGCCAGAGAGACCAGCAGTGAACCGGGCGAAGCGGCCGACGCCCGTTTGGACGCTGCCGCCGCGCCGATTGACGTCGTCACCGAGCTGATCGGTTCGTCCGACGCCCGGGCCGAGCAACGCGAAGATACCGATACATTGGCCCTCGGCGAGAGCGGCCAAAGCGAAACTGCTGCGGCGCAGGTGCATGATGATCAAGTCCTGGCCACCTCCGATGCTGAAATGGCGGAGAGCGGCGAGGCAAGTCCTGATCTTACTGAGCTGGACCAGTCGGCCGATTCGCACCTCGAAGTCGATGATGCCTGGCTCGAGTCCGGCGGCAGCCATTTTGAAGCTGAGGCCCCGCGCATTGCGCGCGAAGTCGGCGCTGAACCGGCTGAGTTCGAGGCCGATGCCGTTCCGGTAGACGACGACGCTCCGGCCGACGGCGCTCCGGTCTATCCCACCGAAATCGAAGCGACTGAAGTCCTATCGCGTAGCGAACTGACAAGTGTTGTCGGAGAGGGCGTTCGGCTCTCTCGGGTGGAACGCCGTCGCCGTGAGCGCGGGGCACAGCCCGCTGTGCCCGTGGTTCTCGTCTCCCCGACGCGCAAGCGCCCCTCCCGCAATCGGATGTTGCAAGGCGTTGTGGTAGGCACGCTGGCAGTCACCGGAATTGCCCTGCCGGTGATGGGATTCGGCACTTCGGGCGGACCTGCCGCCCAGGCGGTGCAGGCATATACCAACTCTCTGGTGGGAGGCTCCACTGCTCAGGCAACCACGCCGCGGGCCCTCACCGGCAGTGATACCGCCGCCGCGCGCAGCGCGACCAACTCCGCCAGCGAGCAGGCTCGCTCCAATGCCGCCTCGTCCGCGTGCGTCGCCGAGGGCGCGCAAGGTGTGCGTGCCGCCTTCGTAGACTCTTCGAATTACATTGTTATGCCACTGGAGAACGGGGTTTACCGGCTCTCGTCGGCGTTCGGCTACCGCGTTGACCCGATTTACGGCGACTACTCACTGCACGCTGGCCAGGACATGGCGGCCCCGCTCAACACGCCCATTTTCGCCATTGCCGATGGAACCGTTACTCACGCCGGCAAGGGAATCGAGGGCCGTTCGAATAACCTGATCATTATCAAGCACGAGATAAACGGCGAGATCTTCTACTCGTGGTACGTCCATATGTACGACGACGGCGTGCACGTTAAGGAAGGCGATAGGGTCACCGCAGGTCAGCAGATCGGCAAGGTCGGCTCTAATGGAAATTCCACCGGCCCCCATCTGCATCTGGAGATTCACGACGCCGATGATGAGCTACGGGATCCGTTGGAGTTCTTGAGTGAGCATGGCGCCGTATATATCTCGGAGCTGTGCGACTAGAACGATGGTATATATGCGCATCGATCATATGATGTCGGGAGGCAGATGCGCGTGAAGCAGAGGATCTACCGGCCTGACGGCATCCCCCTCATCCTCGCCCACCGCGGCGGCGCCAACGAGCATCCGGAGAACTCCGCACAAGCCTTTGAGGCGGCGCGCGCAGCCGGTTTTCGGCACATCGAGACCGACGCGCACGTTACTCGCGACGACGTCGCCGTCCTCTGCCACGATCCTGAACTTGATCGCACAGCGGGTGGTTCGGGCGAAATATCCGCCTACAGGTGGAACGAACTCTCACGCCTCCGTGACGCTTCCGGGGGCAGGATGATGCGGGTGGATGAGGTCCTGGACACGTTTCCGGAGATGATCTTCAATATCGACGCGAAAACTGATGCGGTGACTGATCCCCTGATCAGCGCCATTCGGAGAACGGGAGCTGAGGCTCGGGTATGCCTTGCCAGTTTCAACGAGCGGCGTTTGAAGCGCATACGCCGCGCGTTGCCGCAGGTTGCGACGTCGCTCGGAGTGGGGCAGATCGCGAGGTACGTGGGAGTGGCGCATCTTCCTGCGGCGCTAAGACGGCAGTTCGTGCGTTTTCTCACAGGACCGCAGCAGGGTGTGCAGGCGGCGCAGGTTCCGCTGCACTACCGCGGCGTAGCCGTGTTAACTCCCGCGCTGGTGGAAACGGCTCATACCCGAGGTGTTGCGGTGCATGCGTGGACGATCAATGACATCGACACGGCCGCCCGACTCTTGAGCTATGGCGTGGACGGCATCATCACGGATGAGCCGAGCGCAATGCGCGACCAACTCGCCGCCAGGGGAATCACGGTCGAACTGTAGGGCGGCAGCTGCCCGGTCAATAGGAACGGGAAGGCTCTCGGTGCGGGGAGGAACAGGGTCAGGGCAAAGGCCAGAAATGTCACGTGCCGGGGCATTGTTGAATGCCCCGGCACCGTCGTGCCCCAGACAGGATTCGAACCTGCGGCCTTTTGCTCCGGAGGCAAACGCTCTATCCCCTGAGCTACTGGGGCCCGGCCCACTACTTTAGCAGCTTTATGGGTCCGCGGGCGATTCTGGTTTCGTTTCGGCCTCTCGCCGCGAACCACGTACACTCTGTATCGTGACTCCAGAAGACCTCAGCGAGCTCATTGCCGCATTGCTATCCTCCGCCCGCACAGAAGGCGTCCTTATGATCGAGGGTGAACTTCCTGATGTGAAGGTCGAAAGGCCGCGACAGCGTGAGCACGGCGACTGGGCCACGAATATCGCCATGCAGATCGCCCGGCGTGCGGGGATGAAGCCGCAGGAGCTCGCGGCGCTGCTGGCTGAGCGTCTGGCGGAGCACGAGGGCATCGCTGCGGCCGAGGTCGCCGGACCGGGATTCCTCAACATTCGCCTGTCTGCGGGTGCCGCGGGGCAACTGGCACGGACCATCGTGACCGCGGGTGGCGACTACGGGCGCTCGTCGTCGGTGGATGATCAGCACGTCAATCTGGAGTACGTATCAGCCAATCCGACCGGTCCCATCCATATCGGCGGTGCCCGCTGGGCCGCCGTCGGTGACGCGCTGGCGCGAATTCTCGCTTTCACCGGTGCCAAGGTGACCCGCGAGTATTATTTCAACGATCATGGCAACCAGATTGACCACTTCTCGGCATCGCTTCTTGCGCGTGCGCAAGGGCGGGAGATTCCGGCTGATGGTTATGGTGGCAGTTACATTGAAGAGATTGCCGACGCCGTGATTGCGCAGTGCGTGCAGGCCGGCGAGGCGGATCCGCGCCAGCTGCCCGACGATGAGGCACAAGAAGTCTTCCGTGCTCGCGGCGTCGAACTGATGTTTGTGGAGATCAAGAAGTCGCTGCACGAGTTCCGCTCCGATTTCGACGTGTTCTTCCATGAACAGTCCCTGCATGAATCGGGCGCTGTTGACTCCGCTATTGCACGCCTACGCGCGCGAGGCGTGATCTTCGAGACGGAGGGTGCCCTGTGGCTGCGCACCACCGATTTCGGGGACGACAAGGACCGTGTCATTATCAAGTCCGATGGCGAGGCAGCGTATTTCGCCGCCGACCTCGCCTACTACTTGGACAAACGGGAACGTGGAGCCGACCAGTGCGTGTACATGCTGGGGGCGGACCATCACGGCTATATCGGCCGCATGTACGCCATGGCGCGCGCGTTCGGTGACGAGGCGGGGCCGGGCAAGAATATGGAGATCCTGATCGGCCAGCTGGTGAATCTGGTGCGCGACGGCGAGCCGGTGCGCATGTCGAAACGCGCCGGTACCGTGGTCACTCTGGAGGATCTGGTAGATGCCGTGGGCGTGGATGCGGCGCGCTACTCGCTCGTGCGGGCGTCGGTTGATACCACCCTGGAACTGGATCTGGATCTCGTTGCCTCCCATACGAACGAGAATCCGGTGTATTACGTGCAGTATGCACATGCCCGGACCTGCTCTGTCGCCCGCAATGCCGCTGCGCACGGGGTGCGGCGCGAGGATGGATTCGCCCCGCAAGAACTGGAATCGGCCGATTCCGAGTTGTTGGGCACCCTGGCTCGATTCCCGGATATCGTTGCCCAGGCGGCGAAGCTCCGTGAGCCACACCGTGTGGCTCGTTATCTTGAGGAACTGGCCGGGGCTTATCACACCTGGTATGGCAAGGCTCGCGTCACACCGCGAGGTGATGAACAGGTCACAGATTTGCACCGCACCCGCCTGTGGGTCAACGACGCCACTCGTCAGGTCCTGTGCAACGGTTTGGAATTGCTCGGTGTGAGTGCACCCGAGAAGATGTAAGAAGGTGGTTGAGTGATATGTCCACTCGTCTAGAAAACCTCGCTGCTCCTGAGCCGGATGGGTCTGCTGCAGGCATTTGGCCGACGACGGCGCAGCGGCTGCCTAGCGGCGAACTCGCCATTGGTGGAGTATCCACGGCGCGGTTGGCGCGCGAGTTCGGTACACCGCTGTACGTCGTGGACGAAGAAGACATGCGGCGGCGTGCTCGCGCATGGAAAGAGGCGATGGATCAGGCCTTCGCCGATCTGGCCGGTGGGCATGCCTTCTATGCCGGAAAGGCGTTTCTCTGCGGCGCGGTTGCGCGCTGGATGGCCGACGAGGGCCTTTTTATCGACACCTGTTCGGAGGCTGAACTCCGCACCGCGTTGGCCGTGGGGATCCCGGGCGAACGAATCGGTTTGCACGGGAACAATAAGTCGCGCGCCGAGATCGAGCTGGCCTTGGACGCCGCGGTCGCGCATCTGGTGGTGGACTCCTTGGCCGAGCTGGCTCAGGTGGAGGCCATTGCCGCTGAGCGCGGCACCACCGCCAAGGTGATGTTGCGCGTCACCACCGGTGTCCATGCCGGCGGGCATGAGTACATCGCCACGGCACACGAGGATCAGAAGTTCGGCCTGTCCATCGCGTCGGGGGCGGCGCGCAGAGCAATTGAGGAGACCCTGGCTGCTAATCATTTGCGCCTGATCGGTTTGCACTCGCATATCGGATCGCAGATTCTCTCGCGCGAGGCGTTTACGACGGCGGCACGCGCCGTTTTGGCGCTGCGGGCGACGGCAGTGCGTGAACTGGGGTGTGCGATACAGGAAATTGATTTCGGCGGCGGGTACGCGGTCCGCTATACCGTGCTGGACGATGTACCTCCGGCGGTCTTTGACTATGCGGAGGCGCTGGCAGCCACGGTGCGCGCAGACGCCGCGGCGACAGGTATCCCCGCACCGCTGGTTTCCGTGGAGCCGGGCCGTTCAATTGCGGCGCCCGCAGGAATAACTCTGTACACGGTGGGAACAATCAAGTCGGTGGCATTGGAGAACGGCACACGCCGTTACGTGAGCGTGGACGGCGGCATGAGTGACAATATTCGGCCCGCGCTCTATGGGGCGGACTATACGGCGACGTTGGCATCACGGGTTCCCGCCGCCGACGGCGTGCGAACCCGCGTGGTCGGGAAGCACTGCGAGAGTGGTGACATCGTGGTGCATGATGTCTCCCTGTCGGCGGACCTCGGGCCGGGTGACTTAGTGGCCGTTCCCGTAACCGGGGCATACGGGCGCTCCATGGCATCGAATTACAATTTGTTGCCGCGACCGGGCGTTGTCGCTGTGCGTGACGGCGAGGCGCGATGGGTGCTGCGTCCCGAGTCGATTTCTGACTTACTGGAGTTGGACGTGGAGGCATCCGGAGCGTAGGCGCCCGCAAGCCGCAATAGGGCGTAGACGGGGCTCGATGGTCCGTGGCTGCATTCGCCTATGCCGCGCAAAGAGTGGGCGGGAGAAGTCCGACGAAGTGACTTCTCCCGCCCAGGTATAGGATGGTCGGCGGCTGGGGTGGGTGGTTGGTGGCATGCCCTCAGCGGGCAGTGTGCCCCGTCTCAGAGGGGAGAAAAGACGCGCACCGGCACTGCCCGGCGTCCGCCGTCGTGGCCTCCTACTGCCCGAAACTCCAGCGGTGAATGGCCGCCAACACGGGGCGGAGCTCATCTACCGGCACCTGCCCGGGCGCGGAGGCGCGGCCCACCATGCCGAAGGTGGCAGTGGAACCGAAGATTTCGCCTGCGGCACGGGAAAGAACGCCCGTTTGACCCATGGACATGGTGATAAGAGGACGGTCGATACGTTTCGTGGCCTCCCACGTTCCCCGCAGGAGGGTCAGCAGATCACCCGCGTCATGCGGCATGCAAGCCAGCTTGGGGATATCCGCACCGGCTTCGTCCATTGCGACGAGGCGGTCGACTATCTCTTCCACCGGGGGAGTGGCATCGAAGTTGTGGAAGGAAGCAACGACGGCGACGTCGGCGGCGTGTGCGTTGTCAATAATTGTGCGTGCGATTTCGTCGCCGCGGAACAGCTCAACATCCACGGCGGCGACGTTGCCGCCCGCGGCGAGATCGCTGAGAAGAGCGACATAGTCTTGCGAGGAGATAGGTTTCTCTCCGCCCTCGTCGGCGGTGCGGAACGTGGCGAGAACCGGACGGTCGGTGTGCTCGGCGAGCACTGCCGCTGCCTCGCGGCAGGCCGCGAGGTCTGGAGCCGCCTGCAGGAAGTCAATACGCCACTCCAGGATGTCGTAGTCCTCGTTTGCCAGTGCATCCAACTGGGCGACGAGTTCATCGATGGTGGCGGGGGTGATCGGGACCAGGACCTTTGCCGGTCCTTCACCGAGCACCACATCCTTCAAACGTACGGTACGCATAGTAACTTCTTTCTGAATCGGGGGTATCGGACCCGCTCAAGTCATCTGCGGCTGCACCGAATCAGTGCAGCAATGGGTGTGGGTGGTGCCAGGCCCGCACCGCGCTACCTTCTAGCGAAGGTAGTTTAACGAGAATGGGGAGGCACCACCCACAAAACGGATTAGGCCGCTGCCTTTTCGGCGTTCTCGAACATCTGTACGTGACGACGGTAAATGACGAGCGCTGCGAGCAGAGAGACCACTGCGAAGGCGATGGCAACCCACGCAACGTTCGTGTAGCCGGAAGCCAGGAGATCATCGATCTCAGCCTTGGGCATCGTCTCCTCATCGGTTGCGGGAACGATCACCCGGACAAGGTAGGGGAGAATGAAGCCGCCCAGGGAACCAATCATCCAGTACCAGGAGACGATGGCTCCCTTCGCCTTCGGGAAGAACTCGGATAGGGCTGTCAGCACCAACTGCATAATGCCGCCGGAGACGAAATAACCGATCAGAGCGGCGGTGATCCGCATGCCCCACAGGTTCGCCGTGAACGGCATATTGAGCAAGCCGACTGCGATAACGCCTCCAACAGCATAAATCGGAACGAAACGAATGGACTTGATTCCCGCCGAGGCGAGAACGGCGGTGAGGACAACCGCGATGACGGAGCCGAGGGCGAGGAACTGAGTCAGCGTCTTGCCCTGGTCCTCTGTCAGGTGCGCGATGGCGGAACCGATATTCGGCAGTGCCTGGTTGGCCAGGTACACTACGCCGTTGACACAGAAGATGAAGATGAAACAGATCGTCCCCTCAAAGGACATACGTGCGCGCGTTCCGGTTGTCTCCGAGGCGCGTGCCTCAATATCGGCAGCCTGCTGGGCGGCGATTTTCTTGTAGTCGGGGAATCTGACCAGTACGACGAAGACCAACATGACGACCATGTAGATCGCGGCGAAGTAGAGCAGCCACTTCCAGTTGTCCGCGAGGCGGATGACGATCATCGGCAGGAAGAACTGACCTCCGGAGATGAACAGCTTAATGATGATGTTCATCGTGCCGGCATTGCCCGGGTTCGACTCCATCAGCGTTGGGTAGGTGCCCGAATCGAGGAAGGAGTTGCCGGCACCGAACAGCAGGGAAGCGACGATACCAATTGCCTGGTTTGAGGAGATCGGTAGCAGTAGGAAGAAGGATGCGCATAGAGCCAGACCGATTATGACTGCCGGTTTGCGCCCGTACCTGTCTGCAAAGAGTCCCGACAAGGTGTAGGTGACGATCTTACCGACCGCCATCCAGGCAATTGCGGCAATAACCGTTTCCTTTGTCACGCCCCATTGTGGTGCCAGCTTGTCGCTGAACTGTCCGGCGGCGATAAGGCCGAGGGAGTAGATGAAGTAGGAAAGGTACAGCGTCATAACCGCTGGAAGATTGGTGATTTTAGATGCCATAACAGGTCTTTCCGTGTGTTGCCGCGAGGCATGTGTTATCGCTCGCGGTATGGACGCTGGCCGACCCATGTACTGGGTCGGCCAGACAGTTTTAGTTAAAGAGGTGTTCCTTGACGTAATCCAGCGGCATATCAACGCCGGTCCAGTACTTGAAGGACGCCGCGCCCTGGCGGTACATCATCTCCATGCCATTAGCGCACTCGATGCCCGCTTCCTTACAGTCGGCAAGCAACTTCGTCACCTCGGGCGAGTACACGATATGCATCACGAACATATCGCGAGGGATGATCGAGATGTCGGGGATACTGGTCTGCCCCTCAAGGGCGCCCATGCCGAGATTAGTAGCGTCAATAAGCACGGACGACTCGGCGAGGGCCGCCGCCAGGGCGTCTTTGTCAGCCAAGTCCATCAACACGGCCTCGGCGCCAGAGCGAGAGACTTTCTCAACATTGTCTTCGGCACGGGGCCAGAAGTCATCCTTCTGGTTGAAGATGTTGAGTTTCTTGACGCCGTCCAGACCCGCCTGGCAGGCGATGGCCGTGCCAGCTCCACCCGCTCCGATGAGGGTGATCGTGGCATCCTTCGGGTCGTGGCCGTAGAAGCGCAGCGCCTCCATGGATCCCACGCCGTCGGTGTTGTACGCGGTTAGAACGCCGTCGTCGTTCACGATTGTGTTCGATGCCCCGATCAGTTCCACGGCGGGGCTGAGCTTATCCACGTAATCGAGGATCTTGATCTTATTCGGCATGGAAACGTTCCAACCGCGAACCTTCAGTGCTTTCAGTCCGGCCACGGCTCCTTCCAGATTGTCGTGATCGACGTCGAAGCATAGGTAGGCGTAGTCCAAACCCAGCTTGCTGGCTGCAAGGTTGTGCATTCGCGGGGAATGACTGTGACGAATCGGGTATGCGATCAGTCCGAGTAACTCGGTGTGACCGGTAATGCGTTGCATCACTTCTTCACTCATTGTGTGCTTCACTCACCTCTCTGTGGGATGTCATGTCGCCTTCGAATCCCCGGAGGACCCGTCGCGCCACGGCAGGATATCGACGCCGACAAGACCTTTGTACCTAAAGGTTAATACGTGAGACAGGTCTCTGGGCGGACTTTAGGCCCGGATTTTGTCCCAGGAGGTGAAAAAATGTACTGACGAGTTCATTGCTGCTACTCGGTTTGCCTCCGTCCCGGCGAAGCGAGTGCTTCAATAATAGGCAGGTGCGGCGCACAACTGACGTGTGGTGGCACCGCGATTAGGCAGAAAAAGAGGACTACACATGACTGTTTCGTATCCCGCGCTCAACCCGGACACGCGCAGCGTTTTTCAGCCGCTGACCGTCAAGACCATGACTATTCCCAATCGGATTGTTATGCCTCCCATGGGCACCAACTTTGCCACCACCACCGGTGAGCTAACCGATGAGCATTTCGCCTACTACCAGGAGCGCGCTCGCGGCGGAACCGGCCTGATTATCGTGGAAAACGTATGCGTTGATTATCCGGTGGCTTCTAACGGATTCACGCAACTGCGCCTGGACTCTGATCGCTTTCTACCGCGCATGTTCACTTTCACGGAGGAGATGCACCGGCTTGGGGCTTGCGTCGGCATCCAGATCAACCACGCCGGCGCTTCCGCAGATCCGAAGAAAACCGGTGTACCCAATATCTCCTCCTCGGACGTACCGAGCAAGGACGGCATGCCGGTGCCCATCCCCATGACAAAAGAAGACATCAAACAGGCGGTTAAGGCATACGGCGAAACCGCCCTGCGCGCCAAGAAGGCCGGTTTTGACATGGTTGAAATACACGGTGGGCACTCCTACCTCCTCGACCAGTTCCTCTCGCCGCGGTACAACAAGCGCACTGATGAATACGGTGGCAGTCCCGAGAACCGTGCACGGATTGTCACTGAGGTGCTGCAGGAAGTTCGCAAGGCCGTGGGGGAGGTGTTTCCGGTGTGTATCCGCCTGAGCGCCGATGAGTTGATCGAGGGTGGCAACAGCCTGGAGGATACCCTCGAACTCGCTTCCTACTTCGCCGAATATGTCGATATCTTCAATGTCTCCTCCGCCTTGAACTACAACCTGCAGTATCAGATCGATATGGCGCGGCTTCCCGACGGCTGGCGTTCCCATATGGCACGTGCCTATAAGGAGAAGTTCGGCAAGCCGGTGATCACCTCCGGCAATATTCGTGCCCCGGAGGTCGCCGCGAAGATTCTCGACGACGGCGACGCCGACCTCCTGGCGATGGGACGTGGCCTGATTGCCGACCCGTGGTGGGTGCGCAAGGCACGCGAGGGCCGGGAGGACGAAATCCTGCGCTGTATCTCCTGCAATATCGGTTGCGCCGACAACCGCATTCGCCTCGGGCGGCCCATCCGCTGCACCATTAACCCGAACATCCTTGATAACGAGTCCTACAAGGAGAAGAAGGTCAAAGTCCCCACCCGGGTGCTTGTTGTCGGTGGCGGAGTTGCCGGATTGGAAGCGGCGTCAACCGCCGCCGAGGTGGGCTGCCGCGTGACTCTACTGGAGAAACACGATCATCTCGGCGGAATCATCTCCGCGGCCACCAAGTTGCCGGCCAAATGGCGGATTGCCGACTACGTCGAGTTCGCGGAGCGCAGGGCGCGCCGTGCGGGCGTGGAGATTCGTCTGGGCGTCGAAGCCACGGTGGATATGATCGGCCATGAGAATCCGGACATCGTCGTGAACGCCACCGGCGGAACGCCCGCGTTGCCGCCGATCCCCGGCGTGCGGGAGCTGACCGACCAGGAAGGAACCAACGTCTACTCCGTTCTCGGGTTCACGGAGAACGTGGAGCGACTCGATGAAGAGGTGGTCGGCAAACCTGTCGTCGTCGTTGGTGCCGGAGCCGTCGGGCTTGATATCGTCGAGCACTTGACGGACCACGGAGCCCAGGTCACCCTGGTCGAGCGACTACATCGGGTTGGCGATGAGCTGGATATTGTTACTCGGCTGCAGATGGTGGAAATGCTGGAGAAGCACAATGTGGAGCAGTTGTGCTCCACCTCCCTGCTCGAAGTGGCAAGTGACCATGCAATCGTCGAACTGCCCGACGGCACGCAACGGACTCTTCAGGCCGCAATATCCGTGATTTGCCTTGGCATGCGGCCGGTACGTGGCGACCTCGACTATCTGATCGAGCGCGCCAACAGGGCCGAGCGTACGGTGATGAATATCGGTGACTCGGTGCAACCCCGTCGAATTATTGATGCAGTTCGCGAGGGACGTGAGATTCTAGCGGTGCTCGAGCGTACCGGGCGCAGGTAGTGCTGCGGATCCGTGTGATCCGGGCGCCAGTAAAGCGCGGCGTAAGTTAGTCACCCGACTGCGGACCCGTGATGTCGTTATAGCGACGTTACGGGTTCCTTCTGCTCCCGGCAGGCGGACAAAAGCATGCTTGCACCGTTCTCTGGGTAGGCTGAGCCGGGAATATCCCGGTAGGCTTAGGCGGGAATGGAAGGAGAATCGGTGGAGGATGTGAGAGTTGCCCTGCTGGGCTGTGGCACGGTTGGCACTCAGGTGGCGCGTCTCTTAACGCACAGCAGTGAGGACTTGGCAGCACGGGCAGGCGCGCGACTTCGTCTGGTAGGAATTGCCGTTCGAAATGTTTCATCGCCGCGTGACCCAGCGATTGACCGCTCACTCTTGACCGACGATGCCGACGCGCTCATCGCCCAGGCCGATATCGTCATCGAACTCATGGGCGGCGTGGAACCGGCACGGAGCTACATCCTAGAAGCTTTCGCACATGGCGCCTCCGTCGTCACCGGAAACAAGGCGTTGCTCGCGGCCCACGGGCCGGAGCTATACGAGGCGGCGGCACGCGCCGACGTCGACCTGTACTACGAAGCGGCAGTGGCCGGAGCCGTACCGGTCGTGTACGGTTTGCGGGAGTCACTGACCGGAGATCGGGTCACCGCAGTTCTCGGCATTGTCAACGGCACTACGAACTATATCCTCGACGAGATGACCGAGAAGGGACTCGACTACGATACGGTTCTGGCCGAGGCACAACGTCTGGGCTACGCCGAGGCCGATCCGCGTGCCGACGTCGACGGGCTGGATGCTGCGGCAAAATGCGCCATCTTGGCGTCGCTCGCCTTCCATTCACGCGTTTCCTTGGAGGATGTTCATGTCCACGGAATCCGCGAAGTGACGGCGGAAGTCATCGCCACCGCGAAAAGCTCGGGGTACGTCGTTAAGCTCATCGCTTCGGCGCGACGCCGTCCCACCGGTATCGAAGTACATGTTGGGCCCACACTTGTCCCTCTCGGGCATCCACTCGCCGCTGTGCACGGCTCTTTCAACGCCGTGGTGATTGAAGCGGAATCAGCGGGTCGGCTCATGTTCTACGGTCGAGGTGCCGGCGGTGCGCCAACCGCATCGGCGGTGCTCTCCGACGTCGTTGCGGCGGCTGGGCATAAGGTTCATGGTGGCCATGCCCCACGTGAACTCATCTATGCGGATCTGCCGGTGCTGCCGCCCGAGGAATCGCTGGGCAGCTTCCAGGTGGAAATGGTGGTGCAGGACTACGTCGGTGTTCTGGAGAAGATCAGCGGCGTATTCGCGGCACATAACGTGTCAATTCGTGCGGTTGCCCAACGTTCGGACATGCGCGATGAGCCCGGCGATGCCGCCGACAAATTGTGCCGCTTGACGGTGACAACTCACCAGGCAGTTCAGAAAGATCTGGAGCTGACGATTGAGGAACTGCGCGACTCGTCGTTCGTTGTGGACGTGCTGCACGTCTTGCGGGTGGAGGAGAGCTGAGCAGTGATGCGGAGCAGACGGCGGGTTCGTACCGATGATCGGCGTATGGCGGAGGCGCTCTGATGCGTGTGGTCAAATCGCGCGCACGGGTAAGGGTGCCGGCGACATCGGGTAACCTCGGCCCGGGCTTCGACTCCATGGGGATGGCCCACAACGTGTGGGACGATGTCGAGGTGCGGCTCGTAGCGGGTCCGACCACCGTTACCATCATTGGGGAGGGGCAAGATACACTGCCAATGGACGGATCACATTTGATTGTGCGCGCGTTGCGTCGAGCCTTCGATGTTGCGGGGCTGCCCCAGGCCGGCATAGAGATGGTGTGCCGCAACTCGATACCGCAGGGCAAGGGGCTCGGCTCATCGGCTGCGGCGGTTGTCGCCGGGTTATTGCTGCTGCGTGGTCTGGTTGACCAACCGGAGCTTTTCGACGACGCCACGGTGCTGCGCCTGGCCACAGAGTTTGAGGGACATCCGGATAACGCCGCACCCGCGCTCTACGGTGGCGCGGTGGTGTGCTGGACGGATGATGCTCCGCATGCCGCTCGCATACACGTATCGCCAGACATCCACACGACCCTGCTGGTGCCGCAAGCAGAACTGCTGACGGAGACCGCCCGATCAGTACTTCCGACCCAGGTTCCTCATAGCGATGCCTCTTTCAACGCCTCGCGAACGGCGCTGCTTGTGCTGGCTCTCGAACGGCATCCGGAATTGCTGTTGGCGGCGACCGATGACAGACTTCATCAGGCATATCGGGCAGACGCAATGCCCGCGTCCGCCAATGCGCTGCAAGCTTTACGCAAAGCGGGATGGCCGACCGTAGTATCGGGTGCGGGTCCTGCCCTTCTCGTCTTTGACACGCTTGACGCGCAGACCTGCCAGATTCTTGAGGCGCGCGGTTTTCATGTGGTGCTTGCGGGGATGGCGCGCGGAGCGCACCTCGTCGAATGATCGCAGAGCGTCGCGCAGTAACAGCGACTCCGGTAACGCGGGTAAGAAGAGTTCGGCTGACAGCCGCGTGGCAAAAAGTGCATCCGGGCTTGGATGGTGATAGTGTGTATATCGCCGGAGCGAAAGTACCTCCAGTACTTCCCGGCATGTGCACCCTGTTGTCATTACGCAACGTTCATGCATGGTGCGTTCCCTGAAGTAATACCGCCAGATAATCTCTGGCCTTGAGCATGTCAGTACTAGGCTGACACCGAGGAAGGAACCTCGTGAGCGAGACTCCTGTTTCCGGCCCTATCTCAACAATGCGCTTGCCGGAGCTAAAAGCCTTAGCACAGTCCCTGGGGTTAGAAGTTGGACCGAAGGTGCGTAGGGCAGACCTTATTGCAGCTATTCGTGAAATGCGCGGTCCTGCGCGCCGGGGGCGACCGCCGAAGAACGCCTCAAATGCAGTGCCGATGTCACAGACGGCAGACTCGGCACCAACGGCCGCCTCATCTGCGGCGAAGGAAGAAGAAGCCGGCGTGTTCGATCCTGCTTTGCGGCAAAGGTACGCGCGCACATCCCCGCGCACAGCGGAAGGAAGCGCCGCGCCGGGCCAGTCCTCCGGTGAAGAAATGAGCAGCGAACACGCGCAGCAGGCCAACGACCGGACCCGACGGGTACGGGAGCGGTCCCATAGCTCTGAGGCGGATTCTTCGTCAGAGACGCAGCCACGGGAGCGCACCGCACAGACGAGCCGATATGACCGCAGCACATCGCGAACTGGAGGGCGTGTCAGCAGTTACGACCGCACCAGTCGCTTCGACCGTTCCGAGCGGAATGCCGGGCGTACAAGCCGATATGATCGCACCAGTCGCTTTGAGCGTACAGAACGCTCCACTACTGCGCAGGCCTCTGAAGGATCGCGGCGAATCGCTCGGACGACAGACGAGATCGTATTGCCGGAGCGTAGCAGCCGCACCGAATCCAACGTCAGCGGGAAGGTGCGCCGTCGGGAGCGTACCGTGACCCCACGACTGTCTGATGCGGATCGTATGGCGGCGTTGAATGCCATCGGCGATGCGGCAGAACGTCGTGCTAATAGCGATAAGGAAGAGGATAGTTATCCACACCGAACTCGCCGCAGTCGCCGGGAACGCAACCGTAACCGCAACATCGAGGCGCGGGAACAGAATGAGCAAGCAGCGCGCGAGGAGGATATGCTCCTCGCCGTGGCGGGCATCCTCGACCAGGAGGGAAATCAGCATTTCCTACGCACGGGCGGCTACCTGCCAGGTGCGAACGATGCGCTGGTTCCGCAGCAGATCGTCAAGCAATACGGTCTGCGCCGCGGCGACGCCATCGTCGGGGCCGTGAAGCGCCGCAACGAGAACGAGGGGCAGCAGAACCACGGCCGCAATCGCAACCGTAAGTTCAGCCAGCATCAGCATCTGAACCAGTTGGTGCAGGTCAATACGATCAATTCCCTCGATCCGGAGCGCTCCGCGCTGCGTCCGGAGTTCAACAAACTGACGCCGCTGTATCCGCAGGATATGCTGCGCATGGAGACGACGCCGAAGGCGCTCACTCCGCGTGCCATCGATCTGGTTGCACCTATCGGCAAGGGGCAGCGCGGACTTATCGTTTCGCCCCCCAAGGCCGGAAAGACGATGATCATGCAGCAGATTGCCATGGCCATCGCCGCAAATAACCCGAAGGTGCACCTGATGGTGGTGCTGGTGGACGAGCGCCCCGAGGAAGTCACCGACATGAAGCGTCTGGTCAAGGGTGAGGTCATTGCCTCAACATTTGACCGTCCCGCTTCCGACCATGCGATTGTGGCCGAGTTGGCTATCGAACGTGCCAAGCGCCTGGTGGAACTGGGACAGGACGTTGTCGTGCTACTCGATTCACTGACGCGGCTCTCGCGTGCCTATAACCTGGCGGCGCCCGCTTCCGGGCGTATTCTCTCCGGCGGTGTTGATGCCGGCGCGCTCTACCCGCCGAAGCGGTTCTTCGGCGCGGCACGTAATATCGAGAACGGCGGTTCTCTGACCATCATCGCTTCCGCGCTCGTTGAGACCGGTTCGAAGATGGACGAGGTTATTTTCGAGGAGTTCAAGGGAACCGGCAATATGGAGTTGCGGCTCTCGCGGCAGCTTGCCGACCGGCGTATCTTCCCCGCCATCGATGTCAACGCTTCCGGAACGCGCCGCGAAGAGTTGCTGTTCTCCAACGAAGAACTCAAGGTCATCTGGCAGTTGCGTCGCGCCCTCGGAACCCTGGATGTTCCGGAGGCATCGGACTTCCTGCTCGGCAGGTTGCGCAAGACGCAGAACAACGCCGAGTTCCTGGTGTCGATTATGCGCTCCATGCAAGCTTCGGGCGCGTCGGCGTCGTAAACGACACAAGAAAGTGGCGGGCGCACGTCCTCCGGCCGGACGCCCGCAACACCGGCGTCACAATAGCGCCACTAGGTGAGGGCGGTGACCCTGGCGTCACCTCGGCGGGCGATTATTGCAGGTGGGTTTGGTCACCTGCCGCTGCGCCGGGGTGCGCGACTGTGGCATAATGGCACGTCGGCTTCCGGTTCACCGGTCGTGCCGAGCGGTGGTGCTGCGTCCATGACGATTCGCCCGCTGGATCCGGGCGCGGATCATGCGGACGGCCACCCGGTGCGTACTGGACCCGGGGTGTTCAACGATCCAAGGAGATAGCATGAAGCAGGGAATCCACCCTGATTACCACACCGTCACAGTGAGCTGCACGTGTGGAAATGAGTTTGAAACACGTTCAACCTACGAGGGCGACCATCTGCGCGTCGATGTCTGCAACGCCTGCCATCCGTTCTACACAGGCAAGCAGAAGATTCTCGATACCGGTGGCCGGGTGGCCCGCTTCGAGGCGCGTTACGGCAAGCGCAAGAAGTAGTACGTATAGCTTTCAGACGCCGGTACAGTTCTGCTGTGCCGGCGTCTGGTGTAAACAGCACCGGTACCTGAATGAGGTACGACATGGGTGGCCCGCGACGGGTAAGAAGCGCACGCCAATCGGAAGGAAGCGGTGGTGAACGAGCAAACCGATCTCGCTCAGGCGATGCTCAGTGAATACAAGGAGGTAGAGCAACAGATGGCGGATCCCGCCGTCCTCCGCTCGCCGGAGCGCTTGAAGACGCTGGGAAGGCGTTATGCGGAACTGGGCCGTGTCGTAAGGGTGTATCGCCGGTATCAGAGCATCGAGGCCGACCTGCGGGAGACCCGTGAGATCGTTTCTGCTGGAGGTGAGGATGCGGAACTCTTCCGCCCCGAGCTTGCTGCACTTCAGGAGGCTTACGCCGCCGTGGCAGCCGAACTGAAGGATGTTTTGATCCCACGTGATCCCGATGACGCCCGGGACGCGATTATGGAGATAAAAGCCGGAGAAGGAGGCGAGGAGTCCGCTCTTTTCGCCGGCGACCTGCTGCGCATGTACCAGCGGTACGCAGAGTCGCAGGGGTGGAGTGTTGAGACTCTTTCCGCTACCCCGACCGAATTGGGCGGCTACAAGGATGTGCAGGTTGCCATTCGGACCAAGGGGATACCGGAGGACCCTGCCGACGGCGTATGGGCACACCTGAAGTACGAGGCGGGAGTACACCGCGTGCAACGTGTTCCCGTTACGGAATCGCAAGGGCGCATTCACACCTCTGCGGCGGGTGTGCTGGTCTTTGCCGAGGTTGACGACCCGGGAGAGGTGGAGATCAACGACTCGGATCTGCGTATTGACGTTTTTCGCTCGTCTGGGCCGGGCGGTCAGTCGGTGAACACGACCGACTCGGCGGTTCGGATCACCCACTTGCCCACGGGGATTGTGGTCTCCATGCAGGATGAGAAATCGCAGATCCAAAACCGGGAGGCTGCAATGCGGGTGCTGCGGGCACGGCTGCGACAAATGCAGTTGGACCAGCAGGCGGAGGAGAACGCGCAGTTGCGGCGTTCCCAGGTACGCACGGTTGA
This sequence comes from Actinobaculum sp. 352, assembly GCF_003957265.1. Taxonomy (NCBI): domain Bacteria; kingdom Bacillati; phylum Actinomycetota; class Actinomycetes; order Actinomycetales; family Actinomycetaceae; genus Actinobaculum; species Actinobaculum sp. 352. The sequence goes on from NZ_RQSN01000006.1 coordinate 130,723, forward strand.
TCGGTCAGAACGCATTCGTACCTACAACTTTCCCGAGAACCGCATCTCCGATCATCGCACCGGGTATAAGGCATATAACCTCGACCATGTGCTGGAGGGTAGTCTGCAACCCCTGATCGACTCCGCCCGGCGGATGGATGAAGCAGAGCGCTTGGCGCAGGAGCAGTGATATGCGCTGGAGCCTGCTTTTGGCGGAAGGTGCCGGTCGGCTCTCCGCTGCCGGAATAGTATCCGCGACGGCGGATGCCCGAGAGTTGGCGGAGGCTGTCACGGAGCATGCTCAACTCCCCATTGAGGCCGATAGCGAGGCGGTGGAGCGCTTTCGAGAGCTTGTTTCGCGGCGCTGCCGCCGGGAACCACTGCAGCATATTACCGGCCGCATGTACTTTCGCTTCCTCGAACTGATCTCCCGACCCGGCTGTTTCATCGTGCGACCGGAAACGGAGATGGTGGCCGGAGACGCCATCGACGCGGCACGCGAGTTCCTGGCGGTGCGTGGCAGTGCCCGGGTAGTGGACCTGTGTACGGGCAGTGGCGCAATAGCCTTGGCTGTGGCCACCGAGGCTGTCGGTGCCGATGTTATTGGCGTTGACTGCGATCCACTGGCCCTTGCCCTTGCGCGGGAGAACAATGCGCGTTATGGCAATGCTGTGCAGTTCGTTGCAGGCGATGCGCGGACGGCAGACGTGGGACCGGCGGACGTCGTCGTCGCCAATCCGCCCTACGTGCCGCCCGATGTTGTGCTCTCACCGGAAGTCGAGGCAGATCCGCCGCTTGCCCTGTGGGGCGGTGGCCCGCGGGGGCTCGATATGCCGCTGGCGCTTGTCACTCGGGCGATGGAACTATTGCAGCCAGGCGGTATTCTCGTGATGGAGCATGCGGAGAACCAGGCATCCCTGTTGCGAGATGCGGCGCGTGGTGCGGGATTCGCTCAAGTTCACACCGGGAGCGATCTGACCAACCGTCCACGATGGTTATGGGCGCGGAAGGAGGACTGATGTCGGTATACGACTGCGGCAGCCGGTTGGACGTGGCGGTAAGTGCCGCCGCACAGGCGGTGCGGCGCGGTGAATTGGTGGTGCTCCCCACCGATACCGTATACGGGGTCGGTGCAGACGCCTTCTGCGCTGCAGCGGTGAACCGACTGCTCACCGTCAAAGGGCGGGGCAGGGAGAAGCCGTCACCGGTGTTGGTGGCATCGCAGGCCGACGCGGAGCGCCTTGCGGTGATCTCGCAGGAGGCGCGGATGCTAATGCGACTGTGGCCGGGGGCGCTCACCATCGTCCTTCCCGCCCGGCCCGAGATTGGATGGGACCTCGGAGAGACCGGCGGTACGGTTGCGTTACGAATGCCCGCCGATCATGTGGCCCTCACCCTTTTGGAAGAGACCGGTCCGCTCGCCGTTTCTTCGGCGAATATCACCGGACAACCGTCGGCATTAACGGTGCAAGAGGCGCGGGAACAGCTGGGGAACGCCGTCGCCGTGTATCTTGATAGTGGTCCCTGCAGCGGCGGGACGCCGTCGACGATCATCGACGGGCGCGACCTGACAATCCTGCGGCACGGGGCCATACCAGACGATGCTATTGTGACGGCCATGTAGGGAGTTGGTGTGCGCGTTTATCTTCTCCTTATGGTGATAGCGGCTGCGGTAACGCTTGTGCTGGTTCCGGTGGTACGCCGCGTGGCACTCGCGGTGGGCGCGATTACGCAGCTGCGAGCCCGCGACGTTCATACCGTGCCCATCCCACGATTGGGCGGTGTTGCAATGTACGCAGGGCTGGTAGTGAGTTTTGTGGTTGCATCACGCATTCCGTATCTTTCACGCGTACTGGGCACGGGATCAGCCGCTTGGGGAGTGCTGATCGGCGCGGGGATCATGTGCGCAGTCGGCATTATTGACGATATATGGGAGCTCGACTGGTACGCCAAGCTGGCCGGCGAGGTCCTTGCGGCAGGCGTGATGGCCTGGCAGGGTGTGCAACTGGTAACTCTGCCGGTGATGGGCTTGACGGTCGGATCTAGTCGCTTGACGCTGCTCGCCACTATTGTGGTGGTAGTAGTCGTGGTTAACGCGGTGAATTTCATGGATGGGCTGGATGGACTCGCTGCGGGGATTATCGGGATTGCTGCTGCGGCGTTCTTCCTCTACTCGTATATGCTGACTCGGAATGCCTCGCCGGGCGACTACACCTCGGTAGCCTGTGCTATGGTGGCCGGACTGGTAGGTATCTGCGCAGGTTTTCTGCCCCATAATTTCCATCCCGCCAGTATTTTCATGGGTGACTCCGGCGCGTTGATGCTTGGCACAGTGATCGCGGGCGCGGGAATCCAGGTGACCGGGCAGATTGATCCGGCCAACACGTCGATCGGCTACGCATTACCGGCATTCATGCCCCTGCTGGTACCTATGGTTGTGATACTGCTGCCGCTGGTTGACTTCATTTGGGCCGTGGTGCGGCGTTTGGCGCGCGGCCAGGCCCCATTCCATCCCGACGCCGGTCACCTGCATCACCGACTGCTGCGGCGCGGGCATTCCCATGTGGCGGCAGTGCTCATCTTGTACATGTGGGCCGCAATCGCGTCTTTCAGCTGTGTGGCACTCGTCGTGATTCCGGGACGCCGGGTATTCCCGGTCTTCTTACTGCTGTGCGTGATCGGCGTTGTCATAACACGACGCCAGTTGCATGTGCCCCGCAGAGATACTGCGACTGCCGGTCATATGGCCGGTTCTGAGGATATGCGTCAGGGCTCTCCGACGCCCGTAGAGTCTTCCGGAACCGCCACTGTCGGTGGCAATCGGGAGGACCACGTGTCCGCCACGACGGAGGAACGATGAACGAAGTCGACGACGACGCCGGACACACGCGGGCTTCGTCCGCGACATCCGATGAACTGCCCGGGCAAATGGGACGGCGCGTGCGGCGTGAACCGGGACGTCGGCGTACCGCGCGCGAGACGCTGCGTGCGGTCGCACTATGGAATGTGATCAGCCTAGGCTCTCTGGCTCTGATCAGTGCTGCCGCCGTGTTCGTGGCGGGCAATCGTGATGCCGCGCTGGGCATTCTCGCCGGTGCTCTGATTGTTATTGGATCAACGGTGGCGTCGTCATTGACCCTATTCGGCGGGGCACTGCAGACCCTGCTCTACGTGGTGAAAATGCTCGTCATTGTTGCGGTACTGTCGCTCATCGTACAGTTCCTGGCGGTGGACACCCGTGCCCTGCTTCTCTCCGTCGTCTGCGCAACCGTGGTTTCGCTGGGCGTGGACATGGCGGTGATTCTGCATGGTGGTGGGCCGCAGGACTGATCGCCGCGGCGAGCGATCATTTCTCCCCACCCGCGCGCCGTGCCCGCCCGCATGGCGGGATTCCTGGTAGGCGCACGAGAATCCGAACCTCGGGATGTCCTGCTTTGCCGGTTGGTCCACGCCCGTGTAGGCATGGTGACGCGGTACCTTGTGGCAGTCCGACGCACTCATGTGGATGCTCCGCACACAGAGTTTTATAACAGGTGTGTCTCTGCGGCGCGAATGTGGCTATGATAGAGATCGTGCGGCTGCGCCGCACACGGTCTGTATCTAGCCAGTGAGATCGGAGGGCATACCTTTGTCAATGACGCTGCTCAGTGCCCTTGCGCCACTCGCGGAAGGCGGTGGCTTCGAGCCACCGTCGGTAGAGGAGTTCTTTCCAGAACCGTTCCTTTTTGCGGGCACGCCCTTCGCCATTAATCGTGTGGTTCTAGTCCGCTTGATTGCGGCGGTGGCGCTGTGCGCGATCTTGGTCATCTACTCGCGGCGGGCACGCCTGGTACCCAGACGGGCACAGAACGCCGTGGAAATGCTGCTCGACTTCTCTCGGAAGAACGTGGGGGAGCAGATCTTGGAGGACCGAGCCGGGCCATACCAGCCGCTGTTGGCAACTATTTTCCTCGGCGTGCTTTTCATGGATATAACCGGTATCATTCCGGGCCTGCAGATCGCTGGCACTTCTTTGATAGGTATGCCGTTGGTGTACGCCATTGTCGCCTACATCGCCTTTATCGTAGCGGGCTGTAAGGCGCACGGGGCGGGGCATTTCTTCTGCTCCCAGTTGTTTCCGCCGGGAGTGCCGAAACTTGTCTATCTTCTCATGACGCCCATTGAGCTAATCTCGACCTTCGTCATACGGCCGTTGACCCTGACCGCTCGACTCTTGGCGAATATGGTCTCCGGCCACCTGCTGCTCGTGTTGTGCTTCCTCGGCACTAACGCGCTTTATTTCTCTATGGGAGGCCTGGGCGGGATTGCCTTGGGTACTGTTACCCTACTGGGTGGGATCATCTTCACCGCTTTTGAGGCCTTCATTGCTGCATTGCAGGCCTATATCTTTGCCCTTCTGACGGCAGCGTATATTGCGCTGTCGCTGGAATCGCACTGACACCGCAAATTAACCGAAAAGGACACATTCATGATCGGTAACATCGCCACAATCGGATACGGCCTTGCCGTGCTTGGCCCGGGAATTGGCGTCGGATTGATCGGCGCGAAGAATCAGGAGGCGACCGCGCGCCAACCTGAGCTCAGGGGCTATCTGCGAATCAATATGTTCCTGTCGATTGCTTTCACCGAGGCCCTCGGTCTGATTGGCTTCGCGGCAGGCTTCGTCTTTGGCGTCTGATTATGTTGCTGGCTGAAGATTCTCTTATCTTGCCGGCGACACCGGACCTGGTGTGGGGAACAGTTTCCTTCGTCATCATCGCCGTGGCGGTCTATAAATTCGGATGGCCCACCTTCATGCGTCTGCTCGATGAGCGTACCGCGAAGATTGAGGAGGGGCTGAATGCGGCCGCGCGGGCCAAGGATGAGGTTGCTGCAGAGCGCGCGCAGTTGACTCTGCAGGTTGAAGACGCGCAGCGGGAGGCGGCGCAGATTCGTGAACGAGCGCAGGCCAATGCGGCATCCATCATTGCGCAGGCACAGCGAACGGCCAGCGACGAGGCGGAGCGTATTGCCGGTGCATCGCAAAGGCAAATCGAGGCGGATACCAACACGGCGCGCCGTAGCCTGCGAACGGAAGTAGGTGTGATGGCCAGCGAGCTCGCCGGACGCATCGTCGGTGAGCAGACTCTCGATCCGGAGGTTTCGCAGCGCGTGATCGACCGTTTCCTGGACGAGTTGGAGGCCAGCTCTCCGGTACCCGCCAGCACCGAGGAGAACTGATGCGATCGGGAAGCGAAGCGGCTCTTGCCGCAGCACGCGAACGCTGGGATGCCCTGCTCTATGAGCGGGGGAACGAGGCCGCTTTCGCAAGGGAGATTTTTGACCTGGCGGATACGCTTGGCTCCTCGCTGTCGCTCGCGCGCTCGCTGACAGACGCTTCCCGCAGCGGCGATGCCCGCGTGCAGTTGGCGCGGGATGTCCTTACCGGGAAGGTCAGCGGAGAGGTTCTTGATCTGCTCAGCGGGCTGGTACGGGAGCATTGGTCCGACGACGACGATCTGCTCACGAGCTTGGAGGAACTCGGCATTCTGACCGTGCTGGCTGGTGCGCAGCGCGAAGGCCGCCTGATGCGGGTGGAAGAGGAACTCTACCGCTGTATGCGCGTTCTGCGCGACGAGCGTGATGTGCGTGTGGTTCTATCCGACCCCGTCTTCCCGAAGGAGAAAAGAGCCGATCTCACACGGCAGATTTTCGACGCAGTGGCGCCGGAAACCGCGACCTTGCTGGGGCGAGCGGCGGTGCATGCTCCGCAGCCGTCCTTGGCTCAGTCGCTTCTGCATATGATGAACGAAGCGGCGGGGCGCAATCGGCATCTCGTTGCGGCGGTTACTGCGGCGGCTCCGTTGACGACTGAGCAGGAGGAGCGTCTGACTCGAATTCTCACCGCACGCTACGGCCAGGAGGTCAGCGTCCACGTTGCGGTTGAGTCGGCCGTCGTCGGCGGACTACGAATTCGAGTCGGTGATGAAGTCATTGACGGTTCCCTTGCCACGCGGATTAGGCACGTTCGGGAGGAGATCATCAAATGACCAGAAGTGCCGGGATGATGACCCGCACGAGGACGATGACAACACGAGCTTCGGCTCACCACGCGGCAGCGACCGCATAGTGGAGGAATGAGGAATGGCTGAACTGACTATTCGCCCGGAGGAGATTCGGGCCGCGCTGGACAGCTTCGTGAACTCATACGAACCGGCGAGTTCCGTGAGCGAAGAGGTCGGTCACGTCACCATGACGGCCGACGGCATTGCGCGTGTTGAGGGACTGCCCGGTGCCATGGCAAACGAGTTGCTGCGTTTCGAAGATGGTACGCAGGGCCTGGCCATGAACCTGGAGGAGCGTGAAATTGGCGTCGTGGTGCTGGGGGATTTCTCCAGCATCGAGGAAGGACAGGAGGTCCGCCGCACCGGTGAGGTTCTGTCGGTACCGGTTGGAGATGGCTACCTCGGGCGCACAGTTGATCCGCTGGGTAACCCGATCGACGGGTTGGGTGAGATCGCTCCGGTCGAAGGCCGACGGGCCCTGGAGCTGCAGGCCCCAGGCGTGATGATGCGTCGGTCCGTGTACGAGCCGCTGCAAACGGGAATTAAGGCTATCGATGCCATGATCCCGATCGGACGTGGACAACGCCAGCTCATTATCGGTGATCGGCAGACCGGAAAGACCGCGCTCGCTCTCGATACGATTCTGAATCAGAAGGAGAACTGGGAGAGCGGCGACCCCAGCAAGCAGGTCCGTTGTATCTATGTGGCCATCGGGCAGAAGGGGTCAACCATCGCCTCGGTGCGTTCCACCTTACAGAAGGGTGGCGCCATGGAGTACACAACCATTGTTGCCTCTCCTGCGTCCGACCCGGCAGGTTTCAAGTATCTGGCTCCCTATACCGGTTCCGCTATCGGCCAGCACTGGATGTACGGCGGCAAGCATGTTCTGATCATCTTCGACGACCTGTCCAAGCAGGCGGAGGCGTATCGCGCGGTGTCGCTACTGCTGCGGCGGCCGCCGGGGCGTGAGGCCTACCCCGGTGACGTCTTTTATCTGCACTCGCGCCTCCTGGAGCGTTGTGCGAAGCTCTCCGATGAACTCGGCGGCGGCTCCATGACCGGCCTACCGATGATCGAGACGAAGGCGAATGACGTATCGGCATATATTCCAACGAACGTCATCTCCATCACCGATGGCCAGATCTTCCTCCAATCCGACCTGTTCAACTCGGATCAGCGCCCCGCGGTTGACGTGGGTATCTCGGTGTCGCGAGTCGGTGGCGACGCGCAAATCAAAGCGATGAAGAAGGTTGCTGGCACACTGAAGATCACCTTGGCGCAGTATCGTTCGCAGCAAGCATTCGCCATGTTCGCATCTGATCTGGACGCGGCGACGCGTCAGCAGCTAACGCGTGGTGAGCGTTTGATGGAGCTGCTGAAGCAGCCGCAGTACACACCGTTTGCCGTCGAGGACCAGGTGGTATCCGTATGGGCGGGAACAGCGGGTTTCCTCGATGAGGTGCCGGTGAGTCGGGTGCACGATTTCGAGGCGGGTATGCTCGACTATGTTCGGCACAACTCCAACGTTCTGGATACTATCCGCGATACTGGTGTGCTCGACGACGACACCGAGGAGACTCTGCGGAAGGTTGTGGCTGAGTACCAGCACAGCTTCCTGGTAGCTGAAGGCTTGATCGAGCCCGAAGGCGAGACCGCCGCAGCAGAAGCCGAAGAGGTGCAAGAGCAACTCGTGCGAGGCAGGCGAGGCTGACCATGGCGGGGGCACAGAGGGCTTTTAAGGAGAAGATCCGGGCGACTCAAACCTTGGAGAAGGTTTTCAGCGCCATGGAGCTGATCGCAGCATCGCGAATTTCGCGGGCCCGTGAGGCTGCGCAAGGATCGGATCCTTATACCCGCGTCCTCACGCAGTCGATTGCGGCAGTGGCGGCGCATGCTTTCGATCATCGACATCCGCTTCTCAACGCACGTACAGACACGAATCGTGTAGCGGTTCTCGTTGTCACCTCTGATCGAGGCATGGCGGGGGCGTATTCGGCGTCGGTACTGCGCGAGGCGGACCGACTGCTGGAGTCGCTGCGGGACGAGGGCAAAGAGCCGGTACTATTTGTCAGCGGACGGCGCGGGGAATCATACTTCCGTTTCCGTAATGTTGAGATGGTACGGACGTGGACCGGGCATTCGGATAATCCGGGTGTGGAGATCTCCGATGAAATCGCCCGCACCCTGCTGGATCTCTTTCTTGCTCCGGCGAGTGAGGGTGGTGTTGCGGAGTTGCACGTCGTTTTCACACGTTTTGTCTCCATGGTTAAGCAGGTGGTGCAGGTGCGGCATATGCTGCCCATGGAGGTTGTCGAGCCGGAAGAATCACTGGTCTCGGAAGATGTGGAGCGGGACGAGCTCGGTGACTATGTGCCGGGAACGATGCCGCTGTACGAGTTTGAGCCCTCCGCACGTCAGGTATTCGACCTGCTGTTGCCGATGTACGTCAACCAGCGGATTCGCTCCGTGTTGTTGATGTCGGCGGCATCTGAACTGGCATCGCGGCAGCAGGCAATGCATTCTGCCACGGAAAACGCGCAGCAACTCATAGAGGATTACACGCGCTTGGCGAACAACGCCCGCCAAGCGGAAATCACAACCGAGATCACCGAGATTGTGTCGGGCGCCGATGCGCTCAAACAAGATTGACATGGAGGAAGACGATCAGCGTGAAGGAAGAGAAGAACATGACTGACACTGTCGAGACGCCCGTCGTCGGCCAGGGTCGCGTTGTTCAGGTCATCGGTGCCACCGTCGACGTCGAGTTCCCGTCCGATGCTCTGCCAGAGATCAACAATGCGCTGGTCACCCGGGTGGACCTTTCCGCACAGGGTGAGGGGGAGGGCGCGTCCGACATGACGCTTGAAGTGGCCCAGCACCTTGGCGACAATATCGTCCGTTGTATTGCCATGAAGCCGACGGACGGCTTGGTGCGTGGTGCTCTGGTACATGACACCGGTACTGCCATTACCGTGCCGGTGGGGGACGCCACCAAGGGGCACGTTTTCAACGTGCTCGGCGACTGCCTCAATCTCAAGGCGGGGGAGACCCTAGAGATAACCGAGCGGTGGCCGATTCACCGTAAACCACCGTCGTTCGATGCACTGGAACCTGAGACGCGCATGTTCCAGACCGGAATTAAGGTCATTGACCTGCTAACTCCGTATGTGCAGGGTGGCAAGATCGGTCTGTTCGGCGGCGCCGGCGTGGGGAAGACGGTTCTGATTCAGGAAATGATTCAGCGTGTTGCCCAGGACCATGAGGGCGTCTCTGTGTTTGCGGGTGTCGGGGAGCGCACTCGTGAGGGCAACGACCTCATCCACGAAATGGACGAGGCGGGGGTACTGGATAAGACCGCCCTGGTATTCGGGCAGATGGACGAGCCGCCCGGGGTGCGCCTGCGGATCGCCCTGTCCGGCTTGACCATGGCGGAATACTTCCGTGACGTGCAGAACCAGGATGTGTTGCTGTTCATCGACAATATCTTTCGGTTTACGCAGGCGGGTTCGGAAGTATCCACTCTGCTCGGACGCATGCCGTCCGCCGTCGGATACCAACCGACCCTGGCGGACGAGATGGGTGCCCTGCAGGAGCGGATCACCTCCACGCGAGGGCATTCCATCACGTCACTGCAGGCGATTTACGTTCCTGCTGACGACTACACCGATCCCGCGCCAGCGACAACATTCGCCCATTTGGACGCGACGACGCAGCTTTCCCGCGAAATTGCCTCCCGCGGACTTTATCCCGCCGTCGATCCGCTGACCTCCACATCGCGTATTCTCGACCCGCAGGTGGTGGGGCAGGAGCATTACGAGGTTGCGACCCGGGTGAAGGCGATCCTGCAGAAGAACAAGGAACTGCAGGACATCATTTCCATCCTCGGTGTGGATGAGCTTTCCGAGGAGGACAAGGTGACGGTGGCACGAGCACGCCGGATCCAGCAGTACCTCTCGCAGAATACGTACACGGCGGTGAAGTTCACCGGTGTTGAGGGGTCCACGGTACCGGTGGATGAGACGGTTGAAGCCTTCCGGCGCCTGTGCGACGGCGAATATGACCATATCCCGGAGCAGGCGTTCTTCAATATTGGTGGTCTCGAGGATATCGAGCGCGCCTGGCAGCGCATCCAACAGGAGCAGGCCTGATGCTGGTCGAGATTGTGGCACGCTCCGGACCGGTGTGGTCTGGGCGGGCCGACCATGTGAGCGTTCCATCCGTGAATGGGGCAATGGGCATCCTTCCCGGGCATACGCCGCTTATGGCGCTGCTTGATGCGGGCCCGGTGGAGGTGCGGCAGGGGGATGGTACGGTCGAGGTGTTCGATGTCGACCGCGGCTTCGTCACCGTGGATAGCGACCATGTCTATATCGTCGCCGACGGTGCGGGTAATGGCGCTGCGCGGAGAGGTGTGGCGGAGTAGTGGGAGCGAGCGTCATCGCCATGGTGCGGCTGATTCTTCTTGTCGCAGCCGTTCTTTTCATCGTGGTGTATGGCGCCATGGTTATTCGCCTACGGATGCTGCTCAAGCGGGTCGGCACCTTTCAATGCTCGCTACGAGTGGGGCCCGGAGCGTGGCGGACCGGTGTCATGATGTTTCGTCCGGACGCTCTGCTGTGGTTTGCGACTCGTTCCTTACGGCCGCAGGCGCGCTACGTGATCGCTAGGTCAGCTCTTCGCCTCTCGGGCCATAGCACGGTCGGCGACGACATTATCATTGCCGATCTGTCGGTGGGCGGTGCCACCTTGCAGGCCGCAATGTCGTCGGCGTCACTGGCGGGGTTGGTGTCCTGGCTCGATTCAGCACCGCCGGTGGAGGAGCCCACCGACATCTGAACCTTACAGGGCCACGCACAGGGGAGCGGTTCCGGCGTTATGCGCGGTGACGTGTACGCTTGCAGGGTGCGTGTAGTTTTTGCCGAATGCTCTGTTGACTACTCCGGTCGTCTTGATGCTCACCTGGAGCCCGCCGTGCGCTTACTGGTGATGAAGGCGGACGGGTCCGTGCTCGTCCACTCCGACGGCGGCTCCTACAAGCCTTTGAACTGGATGAGTCCTCCGGCCAGAATGCGCCAGCGCGAACCGGATCCCGAGGAGAGCGCGGCGGGTGTCAGCGAGGTATGGGAGGTCTCGCATCTGAAAACCGACGACGCGCTGATCATTCGGATTTTCCAAGTGTTCGGCGATTATGAACGGACGCTTGGTGAAGAGCCCGGCTTGGTCAAGGATGGGGTGGAGGCGCATCTGCAGAAACTCCTCGCCGAGCAAGTGGAACGCTTGGGCAAGGGACTGAGTCTGGTGCGGCGTGAGTTTCCCACGCCCATCGGACCGGTGGATCTTATGCTGCGCGACGGAAATGGCGGGCATATAGCCGTTGAGGTGAAACGGCGTGGTGAGATTGACGGCGTCGAGCAGCTCACCCGCTATCTGGATCTTCTGGGGCGTGATCCGCTTCTGACTCCGTTACGGGGGATATTCGCCGCACAGGAGATTCGGCCGCAGGCGCGCATTCTCGCCGCGGACCGTGGTATAGAGTGCGTAACGCTTGACTATGACGAGATGCGCGGACTTGACCGGCCGGAGGATCGCCTGTTCTAGTGCACCGTCACTCTGAGCTGCGACAGGGAGCCGACAAGGGTGTAGCGTATGTATGTGCGTCGATCCAAGAAATACTCTCGTCCGGTACGACCGCTCAACATCGAGGCGGCCATGGGAGGCGTGCACCACGAACGGGGCCGTGATGGCACAGACTACAAGGTCCACCATATTTCGGCGGGTAGCAAGCAGTACGTCTGCCCTGGCTGCAACGGCATTATTCTCGTGGGTGAAGCGCATGAGGTGGTGTGGACGGAGGATACGATCTGGGGAGCGCAGTACGGCATTGATTCCCGACGGCACTGGCACACGTCCTGCTGGAAGCATCGGGGCCGTTAAACGCGCCGCGTACCCGTTCGCACGTGTGCTCGTGACCCGCTAATGTTGGCTTATGACTTCACTTGCTTGGCGCCGCACTGGCCCACACAGCGATCTTCCGTTCGTTTTGCTGCATGCCATGCCCCTAGACGGCAGCATGTGGGACTCCGTCCGAAGTGAATTGGCGGAAATTGATGTTCTGACCGTAGATGCTCCCGGGTTCGGCGGCTCGCCCTCCGGTGTGGAGCTGCAGGGCGAATACGGTATCGCGTCTGCTTCGGTGGAAGTATTCGTCCGGGCGCTGAAGGATACGCTTGACTCCATCGGCATCGCCAGGATCGTTATCGGCGGCCTGTCCATGGGAGGATCGGTGGCGGCAGCGTTCACTCTGGCATACCCGGGGATGGTAGCCGGCCTGGCCCTAATGGATACCAATATTGGCGCCGACATCCCCTCTCACCGCGAGATCCGCTTGAATGCGCTGCGGCTGTGCGCCGAAGGTCGCCCTTACGACGCGGTCAAGGACTGGACCACCGTAATGGTCTCCCCGTCCTGTTCACAGGAGATCCGCGACTCTCTCGATGCGCGGTTCCGGCAGATATCAGCACCCTCGCTGGCCTGGGTCCAAGAAGCGTTGATGAATCGCGCCGACGCGAGCGACGCGGTGCGTATTGATGGACCGGTGCTACTGGAACGCGGCAGCGACGATGCGACCTGTTCGCGGGAATCCTTTGCCGAATTACAAGAGCGGGCCCCGCATGCGCGTATCGCAGAGATTCCGGGAGCCGGGCATTTCACCGCCGACGAGAAGCCGACCGAGCTAGCGGCACTGCTGCGGGAACTCTACCAGGAAGCGAGTGCAACCCAGGCATGAGCCCGCCACCCGTGCCCGGTGGCGGGCACGGGTGCACGTGTTACACGGCCTCCTCGCCGCTTGTTGCGGCGGAGTCATCCGTTGTCTCGGTGTCTTCTTCCAGCTCTGCGGCGCTATCGGCCGCCGGTGCGGTAAAGGCGCCGTCGGCGTCCTCGGCTGCGTTGGCCGCAGCATTCGCAACGATCGTTGACACGGCGATGGAAGCCGAGCTGTCGGAGGCAAGCAGGGCGCGCATATCCTCAATGTAGGAGCTGAGGACCTCGCGCTGCTCCTGGAGCAGCGCGACCTGCTCTTCGGCGGAGGTTGTTGTTTCGACGGCGTCCTCCGCCGCTTCCTGCCGGATACGTTCCGCTTCCGCGCGGGCGGTGCTGAGCATTTCTTCCGCCTCCTGCCGCGCGGCATTGACGATCTTCGCTGCTTCCGTCTCGCTCGACGATGTCAACTCCTCGGCGCGTTCGGTCGCCTCGGCCAAGCGGCGTTCCGCCTCATCGGCGCGGGCCTCGGCGGTACGGACCATATGCTCGGCTGCCGAGCGTGCCTCGGTTTCCGCCGCGGCACGCTCGTCGGCGCTGCGTTTGCGCAGGCTTGTGACCTCCCGATTAACGCTGGCACGTAGCGAGGCAACCTCTTCGTTTGCCTCGGTGCGGATACGGTTCGCTTCGCGTTCCGCCTGTGCGCGTAAGGTCGCTACTTCCTCCTCCGCTTCGGCGCGCAACGCGGTCAGCTCGTCGTCGGCCCGGGCGCGTTGCTGTTCCACATCATGTGTCGCTTGCGAACGTAGCGCGGCAACCTCCGCGTTCGCCGTTGTTCGTACGCGATTGGCCTCCCGCTCGGCGGATGCCACCAGCTCTTCGGCGGTGCGCTGCGCATTGGCTGTCAAGGCGTTGGCCTCCTTGCGGGATGAGGCGCGCAGTTGATCCGCATTGGCGTGGGCGCGCGCCAGCGTATCCTGGGCCTCGGACTCGGCTGCGGCGGTGAGATCATTCGCCCGTGATTGGGCGCGGCTAATGGTGGATTCGGCGTCGGAGTTCGCCCGCGCCATCACGTCCATGGCCTGTTGCTCTGTTGCGTGGAGGAGACGTTCCACGCGGGAACCCAGGCCGCCATAAGTCGGTCGGTCATTTTCCCGCAGCTGTTTGCGAGCCTCAGCGAGTTCGCCGGACAGGCGGAGCACACGTGAATCGAGGCTCGCCACCTGTGAACGTGTATCGTCCAGAGCCTTCTCCAGTGAATGTACGCGCTCGTCGACCTGGGCGCGGTCATAACCACGGCGGACGAGCGGGAAGAGCGGACGATCTTCATCCATGTTAACCCTTTCGATAAGGAGGTACAGCGTGACAGGACTGGCACTGATACTAAGGTTACTCGTATATCGGAGGTATGGCAGAGTTCCGAGACAGATTTCATGGGTCCGCCATGGGCGAGGCGCGGGAATCAGATGGAATTGGTATGAGAAGCTGAGCGTGGGGCGTACAGATGGGTTGAGCGTGGCGATACCGTGAGACTGCCGCAGTCGCCTTGAGCTCGGCAAAGGCTTGTGCGTCACAGGCCGTACTGGGGGGGTGCATTCGCGCTCGTAACCTCCAGTAGGGTATCGTTATTAAATCGTTATATTGTGCGGGTACTAACGGCAAGGGAGAGACAATGCGGAAGATCGCCGGCATTGCGCTCGGAGTGATTGGACTACTCGTCGCATTCCTCGGAGTGGGTAAGGCCACGATATGGAGCGATGACAGGCAGGTCACTGCCGAAGCCGTTCCTTCCGGGGATACGGCGTATGTTCTGACGGAACCGGGCGTACTGGACATGGTGTCCGATACGGTGACAATCACCGCTTCCGGCTCCGACGACGCCGATGTCACCATCGCTATCGGCTATGCCGGTGATGTCGCGGCGTGGGCGGAAGGGCTTTCGGCAGACTCGATCAGTGGTATGAAGGACTGGTCGACATTAGCAGTGGCCAGCGCGGCTGCAGATGGAGAAACCACCGCAGACGAAGAGCAGGCCGAGGGGGACGCCACAGATGCGACCGAAGTTCCTGCCCTTGCGGATTCGGATATGTGGCTGAGCGTCGCAAATGAAAAAGGATCGGCCAAAGTCACCGATTACGAGGTGGCCGATCCGGGCAATATCTCGTTGATCGCCACCGCATCCGATGGGAAGGCTCCCACAGTCACATTGAGCTGGAGTCGCGATGTTAATTCCGGCGACGTCATACCGCTGATTCTCATTGGCGTGCTGCTGGCGATTATCGGCGTGCTCCTCCTTGTTTTGGAGCGGCAGGAGGCGCGCAGCCGAGCCCGACGGCAGGAACTGCGGCAGCGTCGCCAGGCCCGCCGTGCCTCGCGTGCGGCGGCGGAGACAACCGTTTTGCAGGCATTCGACGGTGACATCGCGGAGAGTACTCGACCTGTGCAGAACGCGGTCACCGGACAGGCTTTGGGTGCGGGAATCATATGTGCCAGCCCTCGCTCGCAGGAGTTGCGCTCACGTGAGCTGGCTGAGGAGGACCGGTTGGTGATCCCCGTTGACGACGAAGACTGGTCGCCTGAGCCGGATACTGCGGTCGACGATGAACCGTCGACCGCATCGGGAGCCCAGTGGCGCAGCCGCTGGGAGTTTGCCACGGCTGAGCGGCAAGATGAGACGGATACCGCATCCGCATCGAGCGCAGAGTTTGTCGGCGAACCGGAAGGTAAGCATGCGGAAGAAGGCGAGAAGAGGGAGGACCCTGATGCATAGGAGAGCTATTGCAAGTGTCGGAGTGCTGGTTTTCGCTCTGTCCGGCTGCGCAAACGAGGCGGAGCTTCCCAAGGCGACAGCGGCCGCCGAGACTGCGCGTCCCGCACTCACAGTCACCCGTTTTGAACAGGTGCAGTCCGACATCTTCGACAGCCTCGCGGCGGCCGATGAAAAGCTTGACGGTGAGGCGCTGACTGAGCGTGTAAGTGGTCCATTCGCGTCTATGCGCAGCGCCGAGTACAAACTGAAATCGATACTCGCCGACAGCGTGTCGCTGGAAAGACTGTCGGACAGTGCAGACCAGACGATGATCAGCGCTGCCGATGACTACCCGCATGCCGCGGTCAGCGTCATGGCTGAGCCCGCTGGATCTAGCGCCAAGACGATCGATATGTTCGTGCAGCCCTCGGCACGGGAGAATTGGTCGTTGTGGGGTGTCGCCGATATTCTGCCCGGTGCAACGGTGCCGGCGCTCAAGTTCGGGGAAGAGGGAGGCGCGGTTCTTGCTTCTGATTCTGCGGAGGGTTTAGTCGCAAGTCCAGACGATGTGCTCGCTGGCTATACCACCCTCGCATCGACCCGGAATGACTCAAAGGGTCTGCGCTTCGCCGATGACCCTTGGCTTGCCAAGATGGCTGAGGCACAAGATGCCAATGCGGAGACCACCGCAGATACCGGAACGGCGACCATGTCCTTCGAACCCGGAGAGAACGGGACGATCGCGGTGCGCACGGCCGAGGGAGGCGCATTAGTATTCGGACAGGTCAACGTCACAACGACCATCTCTGTCACTGCGGAGGGTGGATCCGTGGACATTGCCGGTGGCGGCAATATTGCGGCGCTAGGAACGGGCAACGCGAATGACAGCCTAACCGTGACGGGTACGATGACGGCGCACTACACTACCGTCTTAGTCTTCAATGTGCCCGCCGCTGATGCGGAGGACCAGACAATTGATGTTGTTGCTGCCCATGCGGCAGTGCTTCTCGACGTATCGAATGGATGAACATGTCACAGCCGCTTGGCGCCTCGATGTATGGTGCCGTCGATCTTTCTGGTCTGAGTAATCGTACGAATGGGAGGGACGGTAGTGCCGCTCCCACGGGTGCTGCAAGTGCCAACCCCACCGCTTCGTCCGGCGCGAGCGTGCCGGGACCGCTGGTCACCGACATTACGGCGGACTCTCTACAAGGCGCTCTTGAAATGTCGCAGCGTGTTCCCGTGGTCGTGCTTTTTCACACCTCTCGATCAGAACCCACAGCTGCCCTTGACCGGCAGTTGCAAGCGCTCGCTACACAGCAAAACGGGCGTTTCCAGCTGGGACGGGTTGACGTCGATGCCGCCCCCGAAGTAGCACAGGCGTTCCGCATCACGGGTGCACCGGCAGTGGTCGCGCTGTTGCAGGGTCAGCCGATTCCGCTATTCGAAGGCGCTCCGGCCAAAGCTGAGTTGACTACGGTTATTGACAGACTCTTGGAAGCGGCGGCTCGTTACGGGATTACCGGCGTTCTAGACGGTGACGCGGCGCCTCCGCAGCCACAGCTGCCCCCGCATCATAAGGAGGCGGCGGAGGCTCTCAGCGTCGGCGATCTGGATACCGCACATGCCGAGTACACGGCGGCAGTTAAGGCAAACCCGGGAGATGCCGCAGCGCAGACGGGAGTGGCGCAGGTGGAACTGCTGCAGCGGGTGCGTGTTCTCAACCCGGAGCAGACATTGCGCGCCGCTGAAAGTGATCGTTCGCTCAATGCACAGCTGGCCGCCGCCGATGTCGAAGTTGCGTATGGGCGGCCCGATGAGGCATTTGCCCGGCTCCTCGCGGTGATTCGACGTAGCAGCGGCGAGGAGCGCGACAGCGTTCGCAAACGTCTTCTGGCACTATTCGAAATAGTCGGTACACACGAACCGGTGGTGGCGCAGGCACGTCGAGAACTGTCTGCGGCGCTTTTCTAAAGTCGGCAAAAGGCGCGCGTCGGCGAGGCGGAACGCTACGCTCCGCGCCTGGGCGCTGCTGGAACGGGCCTCGTCGGGCAGCGCCGCGTCGGTAACGTTATATGGCCGGGTGTTGCTAAGCGCGCGCCAACCACGTGGTTGACTCCGCGCTTCCGGGGGCGGCACTCGCCAGGAGAACCTGCCAGCCCTCCGGGATGCTTACGTCCGTGTCGAATGCCGTGAGGATAAGTATGTCTCCACGTGTCGCATCGGCAGGTGCCGTGTTGAGATACGCGAGTGTGCCCGGAAATGCGTCGGAGACGTCTTCCAATCC
Source organism: Actinobaculum sp. 352 (assembly GCF_003957265.1). Taxonomy (NCBI): domain Bacteria; kingdom Bacillati; phylum Actinomycetota; class Actinomycetes; order Actinomycetales; family Actinomycetaceae; genus Actinobaculum; species Actinobaculum sp. 352. The sequence goes on from NZ_RQSN01000006.1 coordinate 148,541, forward strand.
GCCGTGACCGAGCGCCAACTCGCTGCGCAACGCGTACATGTGGCGGAAGAAGTTGAGGGTGGAGGAAGCAGAGGCTTCCTGAGCATCAACCGCAAAGGTGGCCCACTCCGGGGGCTGCGGAAGCCACGACTGTCCGTCCGGTGAGAAGCCGAAGGCGGGCGCCTGCGCTTGCCAGGGCAGAGGCACCCTGCAACCGTCACGGCCGGCTTCGACCCCCTTGGTCCGAAAGTAGGCCGGATCCTCGCGTACGTTGTCGGGGAGGGCGGTGTGCTCCGGCAAGCCGAGTTCTTCGCCCTGGTACAGGTAACAGGAGCCAGGTAGTCCTGCCATCAACAAATGCGCGGCGAGCGCGCGTCGGGCGCCGAGTTCGGGATCGGGCTGCTCATCGGTGGCCCGAATACCATTGGGGCCTTTCCCGGTATGGGACAGTCCAAGGCGAGAGGCCGCTCGAACAACGTCGTGGTTCGAAAGAACCCAGGTGGTGGGTGCACCGACGTCATCCATGGCGCGCAGAGACGATGCGATCACCGCACGGAGGTCATCACGTTTCCACTGGCTCGAGAGGAAGTCGAAGTTGAAGCATTGCGACATCTCGTCTGCGCGAACGTACTGCGCCAGACGATCACCGGGGGAGACCCACGCCTCCGCCACCAGCATGCGATCTGGTCCGTATTCATCAAGCACGGTACGCCATTCACGGTAGATGTCATGGACGCCGTCGCGGTCCCACATCGGAGGAGGCGGTACGCTGGCGGCATCGGCGCCGCCCCCTTCCACCATGGTCCAGTGGTACTGCCAATCTGGTAGTTCGGGGTCCTTCGCCAGTCCGTGCGCGACATCGATTCGGAAGCCATCAACGCCGCGATCCAGCCAGAATCGCAACACGTCGCGAAACTCGGCATGCACGGCGGGGTTGTCCCAGTTCAGATCAGGCTGACTGGAGTCGAAGAGATGCAGGTACCACTGCGGATCGTCTTGCCAGGGGGATCCCGGTGCATCGTCGCGCTCGCGCACCCGTGTCCATGCGATGGAGCCGAAGATCGAGGTCCAGTCATTGGGCGGTGCATCGGTACTTGCTTCGCGGAACCAGTAGCGTTCGCGTTCGGGTGAGCCCGGTCCGGCGGCAAGCGCTTCCCGGAACCAGACGTGTTCGTCACTGGTGTGATTCGGGACGAGGTCGATGATGATACGCATTCCGAGCTCATGGGTGCGGGCGATGAGGGCGTCGGCGTCTTCCAGCGTTCCCAACCGCGGGTCAATATTGCGATAATCGGCAACGTCGTAGCCCGCGTCGTGCTGCGGTGAGGGATAGAACGGCGATAGCCAGATGGCATCTGCTCCCAGGCTTGCCACATGCTCCAGGCGGGCGGTGACGGCCGGAAGATCACCGATCGGCCCGCCGGAGGAGGCGAAGGAGCGGGGATAGATCTGATAGATGACGGCGTCCTGCCACCACTGACTCGGAACGGTTGGACGGTGAAGTTGCCTGGGCATGGATTCCTTACCTTGTGGGACGAATGGGGAGTTTTACCTTCTGGCCTCCTGCTCAACGTGAGCAGCGGGCGGTGGACTCGCGCACGATGAGTTCGGCGTGGAACTGCATGGAGCGCAAACTGGTCGCGGTGTCGTCGATCATGGAGAGCAGCGTCGAGATTGCCGCTTCGCACATGGCGCGAACCGGCTGGTGGAAGGTGGTCAATGGGGGATTGGTGAAGGGCATGAGCAGGGAGTCGTCAAAACCGATGATGGAGACATCCGCTGGTACCCGTAGCCCGGCGCCCTCACAGTAGCGGATAGCGCCCAAGGCCATGATGTCGGAACCACACACAATCGCCGTGCATTCACTCTCAATGAGTTGCGCCGCAGCCGCTTGGCCGCCCTCCACGGTGAACAGAGTGTTAACGATGGGTGCCGCAGCTCCGGGAAGAATCTGTGCCATCGCGCGGGTGAAACCGAGTGCTTTCTGCTGCGAGGGGATGAAACGGCTGGGACCGACGGCCAGTCCGATACGCGTGTGCCCTTGCGCGGCCAAGTGCCGCACCGCCTGGGTGACCGCCGAAACATCGTCGGTGGAGAAGTCCGGGGCATCGATACCGGGATGGGCTCCATTTATCGTGACGAAAGGAACATGGAGTTCTTGCAGGTGGCGGTACCGGTCAATACTTGCCGTCATGTCCGCGTGTAAACCGGAGACGAAAACAATGCCGGAGGCGTGCTGGTCAATGAGGATCTGCACGTAAGCATCCTCGGTGACGCCGCCGGCGGTTTGAGTGCATAGCAGAGGCGTGTAGCCTCCGGGTGCCATGGTCGATTCCAGATTCTGTGCAAAGCTCGGAAAAATGGGGTTGGAAAGCTCGGGAACGACGAGGCCAATAAGCCCGCCGGGACGTTGGCGCAGGCGCTCGGGGCGTTCATAGCCCAGCAGGTCGAGCGCCGTGAGCACCGCCTTGCGCGTGGCAGGAGCAACTGTGCCCTTGCCGTTCAGCACACGTGAAACGGTCGCGGTCGAAACGCCCGCTTGCTTGGCCAGATCGGCCAGCCTGATACGGTCTGCCATCGTTGTACTCCTAGGCCTCCATGCCCGTCATGCGCGCTTATGAAGGATACGCACCCCTGCTCAGCAGCGGCAACACCTCACCTGTTTCTTTGCAAGACTTTACAGTCTGGGAGCAAAACGCGCCACGTCGAAATGCCGACTGGACAGATTCCTCCACTAATAGATCACAGGATGATGACAATTTTCTGAAATTACTTGCAGAACCTTACAGAGCGGATATATTCTCATTTTAATCGTTCATGTCACACGGCTGTGGTGAATTGAACGACTCGGTTCACACAATCAATACATCAGGAGATCGAGATGCGAAGGGGCATAGCACTTGCCACCGCCGCCGGGCTTGCTTTAACGCTTGCTGCCTGCGGAAACGATTCAACAACAGACAAAACAAGTGGCGCCACAACAGACAAGAGCACCACTACAACTGCCGAGGGTGATGGCATCACTATCACCGTATGGACAGACACCAATCGGCAGGCGGCACTCGAAGAAGCCGCCGAGGCCTACGAGGAAGCGACCGGCAACAAGGTGGAACTGGTCACTAAGGAATTCAATGACATCCGTGCGGACTTCCTCGCCCAGGTACCCACCGGGGAAGGCCCGGACATCACCGTTGGTGCGCATGACTGGCTGGGCGAGTTGGTGGCCAATGGCGTTGTTGCTCCGCTCGAACTTGGAGACAAGGCAGATGAGTTCAACGAGAAGGCTCTGACGGCCTTCACCAATGACGGCCAGGTGTACGGCCTTCCGTACGCGATGGAGAACGTCGCCATTATCCGCAATACCGCGCTGGCAGACTCCACCCCCGATACCTTCGATGAGATGATCGAGAAGGGTAAGGCTGCGGGCACCGAGTATCCCTTCCTCATTCAGACCGGAGCCGAGGGCGACCCGTACACCTACTACGCGCTGCAGACGTCCTTCGGCGCGCCGGTGTTCGAGCTGGACGACGACGGCGAGTACAACACCACGCTGGCCCTCGGTGGCGAGAATGGTCAGAAGTTCGCGCAGTGGCTCAACGATCAGGGTGAGGCCGGTACGGGTGTGCTGGATACCAACATGACCTACGACATTGCCGTTGACGCCTTCAAGAACGGTAACGCTCCGTACATTGTTGGCGGCCCCTGGATGGTTGCCGACTTCGAAGAAGCGGGTATCGACATCGCTGTGGATCCGATTCCATCCGCCGGTGGCGAGACCGCGCAGCCCTTCGTAGGCGTGCAGGGCTTCTACCTGTCCGCGCAGGCACAGAACCAGCTGGCAGCTACCGACTTCCTCGTCAACTACGTTGCCACAGAGGATGTGCAGCAGATCATCTACGAGGCGGGTAACCGTCTGCCGGCCATGACTGCCGTCGCCGAGAAGGCGGCCGAAAACCCCGTGACCGCCGGCTTTGCCGAGGTTGCAGCCGACGGCGCCCTCATGCCGTCCATCCCGGAAATGAGTGCGGTGTGGAACTACTGGGGTTCCACAGAGGCGCAGCTTGTTAAGGGAAGCGATGATCCTGCCGGAGTGTGGGACAAGATGGTCTCCGATATCGAGGGCGACCTCTAAGTCTCCGCTTAGTTCGTGATCGTGAGGGGTGCCGTGGTGCGCATCCGGTGCGCCACGGCACCCCTCATGTGAGGAAGGCACGTGATGGCAGAAACTTCGATTGAGCCGGAGGCTGCAACTGAGCCGCGAGTAAGCGGTTCACATGCGACGACATGGCGGACCGGCTTCTTCGTCAAACTTATTCTCATGGCGGCGGTTAACGCCGTGGGTTTGTATGTCATCGTCGCAGCGTTCACGGTGCAGGCCTGGCTGATCTTCGCCTTGATGACCGTGTTGCTCCTGGCGGTGGACTACATCTACTTCTCCAAGCGGACACTGGCGTTGAAGTATTTGGCTCCCGGCCTTGTCTTCCTGTTGGTGTTCCAGATCTTCGTCATTCTCTACACCGGTTACGTGGCGTTCACCAACTATGGACATCGGCACACACTAGACAAGGGCGGTGCCATCACATCGCTTATGCTGCAGAACACGCGGCGTGTGGAAGGATCCGCTCAGTATCCCCTCGTCGTCGTCGAGAGGGACGGCAAACTCGGTTTCGCAGTCCTGGATGACGACGTCGTGCGCGTGGGAACGGCGGAAGAACCGCTTGCCGAGATACCGGATGCTGCTGTTGAGGGCACCACGATCACCGAGATTCCGGGCTGGAATCTTTTGACGATGAGTGATTGGGCATCGCGGCAGTCGGAGGTTGCGGATCTGCGGGTCCCGTTGTCCGATGATCCCGAGGAAGGAGCAATCGGCACGCAGACGGGCAGTACCGGCTTCGTGTTCCGTTCGATCCTTGACTACGATCCCGACACCGACACAATAACCAACACCGAGACCGGGGTCGTTTATCACGCCGACAATAAGACGGGCTTCTTTGTCTCCGACGAAGGAGAAACTCTGACAATCGGTTGGCGGGTGTTCGTCGGATTCAAGAACTTCGCCGATGCTTTCGCTGATACACGCTACGCAACACCGTTTCTGCGTGTGTTGGTGTGGACATTCCTCTTCGCCTTCCTCTCGGTTGCCACGACATTCCTGCTTGGGATGGTACTCGCTATCGTCATGGACGATTCCCGCATGCGCGGGCGAAAGGTGTACCGCACCATCATGTTGTTGCCGTACGCATTCCCCTCCTTCATGACGGCATTCCTGTTCGCCGGTATGTTGAACGCGAAGTACGGCTTCGTCAATCAGGTACTGCTTGGCGGATCGCATCTGCCGTGGCTAACCGATCCAACTCTGGCAAAGGTGTCGGTGATCCTAGTCAACCTGTGGATGGGATTCCCGTACATGTTCCTCATTTGCACGGGAGCCTTGCAGTCCATTCCACACGAGTTGAACGAAGCAGCGAAGATCGATGGGGCGAACGGGTTCACGGTGTGGCGTTACATCACCCTGCCACAGCTTATGACGCAGGTGACGCCGCTACTGATCTCCTCCTTCGCCTTCAACTTCAATAACTTCAACCTTATCTACATGTTGACGCAAGGCGGCCCGCAATTCGAGGATGCGTCGGTTCCGGTGGGCGCAACGGACATTCTGATTTCCATGGTGTACCAGATATCCGGACTATCCGGTAAGGCGCAGGCCAACTATGGACTCGCGTCTGCCATGTCGATTCTGATCTTCATCATCGTCGGGACGATCTCGATGATCAGCTTCAGGAAGTCGCGTGCGATGGAAGGGGCCCAGTGATGAGTGAAACAACTACGATCACGGCGGCGGAAGGTCAGCCATCCATTGCCACTCCGACGAAAGAGCACCGGCGCCCCTTCGGACGTTGGTTCGCCGAGGTGGGTTTCCGGCACGTCATTGGCATCATTGCCGTCATATACGCTGCGTTCCCGATCCTATACGTTTTTTCGGCCGCGCTGAACCCGCATATCGGTACGACGCTGACATCGTCGAACAGTCTGTTCTCGGCAGTCTCCCTGGAAAACTTCGTGGAGTTGGGGCGTGACACGCTGTTCTGGACCTGGTTCCGCAACACGCTGGTGATCGGAATCATCACGGCTTTGGGAACCGTCCTCATGGGCGCGGCTGCGGCGTACGCCTTTTCGCGGTATCGATTCAAGGGCCGCAACGGGGGCTTGCTGGCACTCATGGTTGTGCAGATGTTCCCGCAACTGCTGGCTTTCGTTGCGATCTTCCTGTTGCTACTGAGCCTGGGCAACGTTGTTCCGGCGCTTGGAATCAACTCGAAGCTGGCGCTGATCTGCGTCTACCTCGGGGGAGCACTCGGCGCGAACACCTTCTTGATGTACGGCACCTTCAACTCCATTCCGATGGAGCTGGATGAGGCTGCGAAGATTGATGGTGCTTCCCATGGGCAGATCTTCTGGACCATCATCATGCCGCTTGTCACGCCGATCTTGTCCGTCGTCGGGCTGCTGAGTTTCATCAGCTGCTTCAACGACTTCATCCTCTCGAAGGTGATTCTGACCGGGCAGAGCAACTGGACGATGGCTGTTGGAATGAATCTGTGGGTAGGTGGAAACGAGAAGCACTGGGACTGGTTCACGTCGGGAGCGATTATTGCGGCGCTGCCGATCCTGCTGCTATTCCTCTTCCTGCAGAAGTACATCGTGTCGGGTTTGACCGGAGGCTCGGTCAAGGGCTAACCCGATCCGGGCAGAGGTTATTCTGCCGCACATGGCTGGGAATGGTCGATCTAGGAGGCGCGACCGACCAAACTCGTCAAACGAATACGAGGGAACACCTGGGTGTTCCCTCGTATTGCTTTAGCCGGTTGAGTGCCTGTGGATATCAGTCCTGAACGGGCGACCATTGCCCCGGCGATTGAGCAGAGTGCTCCGGCATCGGCCGGACCTCTTCCTGGCGGAACGCAGCAGCTACACACCTCTGCCGTCCGTGTCAGGTGGTGGCATGAAAAAGCAGGCGAGGTCAGCGGTAGATCAAAGGGACTACTGCCGCCGACGCCGCCCGCCGTTTCACTTGTTAGAGAGTCGATTCCTCAGTTGCAGAGTCGCCATCCACCGACGTTGCGGACATGGGTGCCGTGGCGGAGTCGGAGGCAATGGCGGCTTCAGACTCCGTTTCGTCATCTTGTGGACGATGTGGTGTGAGGTAGACGACGCCGAAGGGCGGTAGCTGCAAGGAGGCGGAGAAGGGCCGCCCGTTCCAGCTCACCGGTTCGGCCGTGACAGCACCGAAGTTGCCTACGCCGGAGCCTCCGTATTCCAACGCGTCGGTATTGAGGATCTCATCCCACTGGCCATCGGAAGGCAAACCGACCCGGTAGTCATTCTGGGGCACGCCGGCGAAGTTGCAGATGACGACCATAATGTCTTCATCGTCGGCGCTGCGGCGCAGATAGGACAGCACGTTGTGGTCGCCGTCGGACACGTCGATCCACTCAAAGCCGTGGTTGGTGAAGTCGTCGCTCCACAGGGCAGGATGCTCCTGGTAGACCTGATTCAGGCGGCGTACCAGTGAAAGCACGCCGTCGTGTGACGGGTCGTCGGTGAGCCACCAATCCAAACCCCTCGACTCATTCCATTCCTCGATCTGGGCGAATTCTTGGCCCATGAACAGGAGTTTCTTGCCCGGATGCGACCATTGGTAGGCGAAGAGCTCACGTACTCCGGCCAGCTTCTGCCAATCGTCACCGGGCATCTTCGAGTAGAGGGATCCCTTACCGTGTACCACCTCGTCATGTGACAGTGGCAGCAGGAAGTGTTCTGAGAAGGCGTAGACGAGAGAGAAGGTGATCTCACCGTGGTGCCAGCGGCGGTTGATGGGCTTCTCCTCCAAGTAGCGCAGGGTGTCATTCATCCAGCCCATGTTCCACTTCAGCCCGAAGCCGAGTCCGCCATTGTCGGTCATGCCGGTGACGCCGGGCCAGGAGGTTGACTCCTCGGCGATCATCATCACGCCGGGGGCGCAACGATAGGCGGTGGCATTGACCTCCTGCAGGAAGGAAATAGCTTCCAGATTCTCGCGGCCGCCATACACGTTGGGCTGCCACTGCCCATCTTCGCGCGAATAGTCGAGGTAGAGCATGGAGGCGACGGCATCTACGCGAATTCCGTCGATATGGAACTCCTTGAGCCAATACAGTGCGTTGGCAACCAAGAAGTTGCGGACCTCGCGTCGGCCGAAGTTGAAGACCAGTGTGCCCCAGTCCGGATGCTCGCCGCGCAGCGGATTGGGATCCTCATACAGGGCCGTTCCGTCGAAGCGGGCGAGCGCCCAGTCATCCTTCGGGAAGTGGGCGGGGACCCAGTCCATAATGACGCCGATACCGGCGCGATGCAGCCGGTCAATGAGATAGCGCAGTTCGTCTGGAGTGCCGAAACGTGCCGTGGGAGCGTAGTAGCCGGTGACCTGGTAGCCCCAGGATGGAGCGAAGGGATGCTCGGCAAGTGGCATGAACTCCACGTGTGTGAAGCCGCAGTATTTGATATGACCGACCAGCTGCTCCGCCATGGTGCGGTAATCGAGGCCAGGCCGCCACGAACCCAGATGCACCTCGTAAATGCTGACCTTGCCCGCATGCGGGTCGTGCTTGGCCCGCTCGGTGAGCCATTCCTCATCGCCCCAGGTGTAGTGCGAATCGGTGATGATCGACGCTGTCGACGGCGGCACTTCGGTGCGTCGTGCCATCGGGTCGGCCTTCTGATGCCAGGACAAATCCGGGTACTGGATTTCGTACTTGTAGCGGGCTCCCACGGTTGCCCCGGGAATGAAAATCTCCCAGATACCGGAAGAACCCATGGTCCGCATGGCGTGCAGCGATCCATCCCAGCCATTGAAGTCTCCGATAACGCGCACCGCTTTCGCATTGGGCGCCCAGACGGCGAAACTTGTGCCGGTTACCTCACCGAGCTCGCTCGGGTATGAGCGGACATGCGCGCCGAGGACCTTCCAGAGTTCCTCGTGGCGGCCTTCGCTGAACAGGTACGTATCAACGTCGCCCACGGTGGGCAGGTACCTATAGGGATCATCCGTCCGGTTCTCGACATCGCCATAGACGGCGACTACGCGATAGTCGGGGATGGCGGTTCCCGGCAGGACTGCGCGCCAGATGCCATTGAACTCGTGGACTGCTTCGGTGCGGCCATCGACGGTCTCGATGAATACACGGTCAGCGAGACGCCGGATAGCCCGGATGGTGACGCTCGTGGTGCCCACATGGGGGCCGAGAACATCATGTGGGGCGTGATACCAGCCGTTGGAAACGCCGTCGAGAATATTCGTGCTGACGGGCACGTAGTCGGTTTCGCTCATGGTCATACTCTTTCATATTGCGACCCGTTACGGGAGCGTTTACCCGCCGAATTGATGAGGAGTTTCCCGCAATTGGCTAGCGGGGTACAGGCGAGCGTTCATTGGGGAGGTAATCGGTAGCTCCTGTGCGCACATGTGCCTATGCGGTCCGGGCGCGTAGCGGTTAGCAGCAACGGTGACATGGCCGCATGCGGTCCGGCTGTGTACAGCGCGGGTCCAGCTGAGAGAGCAGTGGAAGCCTCTCGGCCATTGCCCGGCGGCAGGTGGCCTCAGTGTGCCGCGCCGAGAATACGATGGACGCCGACGAGCGGAATGGGGAGCCACGCGGGGCGGGTGGCGGCCTCATATGCCACCTCATAGAGCGCCTTGTCCAGTTCCAAAGCGCGCAAAAGAACCTTGTGCTCCTCCGAAAGAGCACCGTAGCCGGAGAGGAAGGCCTGCTGGGTGGTGCTGACCCATTCCTGGTGTTCGGAGCCGGTGCCGCCCGCATAGTCAAAAGAGCGTAGCATTCCGGCCACGTCGCGCAACGCCAGATCCGGTTGACGGCGTTGCGCCAGAGGTCGCAGTGGTTCGCCCTCAAAATCGAGTACCACCCAGCCCCGGGCGCTTCGCAATACCTGACCAAGATGGTAGTCACCGTGGATACGTTGCAGTGGTGGCCACGGCACGGACTGCGTGGCGCCGAAGATAGACGCAATGGAATCCGTGTACTCGGCCAGTTGCGGTACAAGATTGATCGCCTTCCGGGCTCGTTGCAGCCAGGAGTCTTGCAGCTGGAGGCGTTTGTCGGCGGTGGCCTCGACCACCGGGAGGGAGGCGGCGAGGATGTTGTGGATCCGGCGGGTGGTGCGGCCCAGTTCAACGAACTCCTCGCGAGGCAGCGGGCGGCCGGTGGCAAGCGAGGCGGTGGTACTTTCCCAGGCATCGGTGGCCGTGGGAAGGAATTCTTGCGCTGTCAGCACGTCAGCATGGCCGGTGTGCAAAAGTAGTTGTGCCGAGCCGATCTGAAGCGGCACGGCCCCTGAATCGCTGAGAACCTGCTGTAGTTCCACGTCGGGGTTCTCGCCGAGATGCAGCACTCTGAACAGCTTAAGAATAATCGGACCAGCAAAAGTGGTGGCCGCTGCGGCTGCTGTGTCGGCCATGTGGGGAGACTCGGGCGTATCCGGTGATCCGGCCGCGCCGCCTATTTCGTCGGCAGCGGGCGACGTCGGAGGCGCGGCATCGTACACGATGGAGGTGTTGGACTGTTCGCGGCCAAGACGTCGGGCCGAGGTGCGCGGCTGCACCGCGCACAGGCGGTGAGTGGCCAACCCCGCCTTCTCCTCGCACACCGGTGCGGTGTCCGCCAGTCCGGCCGCAGACGAGTCGGTGCCGCCGGAATACACCGGCCCCCGTGTAATGAGCCGCAGAAGCTCATGCTGACCGAAGGGGTCATCCGTCGCGTCGCGGACCGTCCAGTTCTCCCACACGGTGATCGGGGCGGGAAGAACCGCCTGCTCATCGGCAGCCGACTCGCGGAAGGTGAGAGGAACGTTGTAGGTGACGTCACCGTCGGCAACCACCACCCAATGCAGCTCCACACCGGCGGCCCGGGCAACGGGGAGGGTTAGGCGAATCTCGGGTGTTGCGGTGCTACCGAGATGCCAGCGCGCAGCTGACAACCACGGGGCGAGCGCGGGCGCGAGGCTTGCGAAGGAATCCACTGGTTCACGGTTCATGGCACTCATCGGTAGGGTCAGCGGTTTCTTTCTTGTTCGCGGGCTCGCCGCCGATTCGCCTTGGAACGCGAGGGTCTCTGCAGCAAGAGCCAATAGAATCCTCGTGCCCCGAGCGTTATGGTGCATGAGCCCTTATGAGTGAGTTTCGGGAAGCGTGCTCCTCCGAAAACATCGATTGGTTGTGCGCCGCCGAAGTCGGCGATCTGTAACCTGGCGGCCTGCGGGGTGCTGGCGAAGTTCATAACGCATAACAGCGTCTCAGAGGCATTGGATCGCGTGAAGGCGAGGACCGAGTCGTTACTCGACGTGAGCAGCTTGAAGTCGCCATCGCCAAGAGCGGTGTGCCGTCGGCGCACGGTGAGCATGTTACGCATCCATAGCAGCAGCGAGGAGCGCTGCGACAGTTGCGATTCCACGTTCACCACCTGGCCGCTGAAGTGTGGATTGTTGTTCAATGGCAGGTAGAAGTTGGAGGGATCTGCCGTGGAGAAGCCGGCGCTGGGATCGGGGGACCATTGCATGGGGGTACGCACGCCATCGCGGTCCGGCAGCCAGATGTCATCGCCCATTCCGATCTCGTCGCCGTAGTACAGACACGGAGAGCCGGGCAGCGACAGCAGCAGGGCCTTCGAGAGTTCGATCTCCGCGCGGGAATTCTCCAACAGTGGAGCCAGACGTCGCCGGATTCCCACGTTCGCACGCATGCGAGGGGCGGGGGCGTACCAGTCGTAGAGGTTGCGCCGCTCGTCGTCCGTCACCATCTCCAGTGTCAGTTCATCGTGATTGCGCAGGAAAATCGACCACTGGGTGCCTGGTGGAATCGCCGGAGTGGCTGCCAGGATATTGCGCAGCGCCGTGGCCTTCTCGTCGCGTAGCGAGTAGAAGATACGCGGCATCACGGGGAAGTGGAAGCACATGTGGCATTCCGGCCGGTCGGCGGTCCCGTAGTAGGGGACGACGTCGTCGGGCCACTGATTCGCCTCCGCCAGCAGTACCGTGCCGGGGAACTCGGCATCAAGCATGGCACGCAGATCCGCGAGGAAGTCGTGGGTTGCCGGCAGATTCTCGCAGTTGGTGCCCTCGCTTTCGAAGAGATAGGGCACGGCGTCAAGCCGAAATCCATCGACGCCCCGCCGTGCCCATGTCCGCACGACATCAAGCATGGCTGCCTGTACTTTGGGATTCTCGTAGTTCAGATCCGGCTGGTGCGAGAAGAAACGATGCCAGAAATACTGGCCGCGCACGGGGTCCAGGGTCCAGTTGCTGGTCTCGGTATCGGTGAAGATGATGCGAGCGTCGGCGTAGGAGGAATCGTCATCCGCCCACACGTAGAAGTCTCCATATGGACCAGCGGGATTCGAGCGCGAGGCCTCGAACCAAGGATGCGCATCCGAGGTATGGTTCATCACCAGGTCGATCATGACGCGGATTCCACGCGCATGCGCCTCGGCGAGGAGCTCCGCGAAGTCGTCAAGCGTGCCGTACTGTTCGGCCAACGCGGTGAAGTCCGATACGTCGTACCCGCCGTCGCGTTGCGGCGAGGGGTAGAAGGGAGGGATCCACAGACATCCCACACCCAGCCACTGCAGGTAGTCCAGGCGTGCGGTCAGGCCGCGGATATCACCGCTGCCGGAACCGGTGCTGTCGCCGAAGGCGCGCAATAGGACTTCATAGAAGACCGTGTGCCGGAACCACTGTGGATCATCGGACAGGCCTGGGCGGGCGAGGTCACGTGGCAGGGGAAGGGAGGGAAGCGGCGAAGATTCGCTCACCTCAGTACCTTCACGGACAGGATATGTGCGCACTGGTAGTACGGGTCGAGACGAACGTACGGGTGATCGTTCCACTGGTAGGTAGCTCCACTGAGTTCATCAGTCACTTCGATAACTGGCATTTCACCGGCAGGAGTGATCCCCAGTGGGCCGAGGTCCAGTCGCACTTGGGCTTCCTGCGCGTTACCCGGATCCAGATTCAGGACAACGATAACGGCATCGGACTCTCCGTTGTTCTCCTCCGGGCGGCTGAAGCGCGTGAAGGATAGGACGGCGTCGTTCGACGTCGGATTAATACGCAATTCCCGCAGGCGTTGCAACGCGGTGTGCCGAGAGCGGATACGGTTGAGCGACGTGAGCAAATCCTGGATGCCGTTTGATCGAGCGGCATCCCAGTCACGCGGCTTGAACTCGTACTTCTCGTTGTCGATCTGTTCCTCGAAACCGGGGCGGGGCACGTTTTCAACGAGCTCGTACCCGGAGTAGATGCCCCAGGTGGGAGAACCGGTCGCAGCCAGCACGGCGCGGATGGCGAAAGCATTACGACCGCCGTGCTGCATGTACGGCGTGAGGATGTCATGCGTAGTGGGCCAGAAGGCGGGCCGCAGCCTCGCATCCGACTCGCGCGCCAGTTCCCACAGGTAGTCCTCGATCTCCTTCTTGCTGTTCCTCCAGGCGAAGTAGGTGTATGAGAGGTGGAATCCGACGGCACCGAGTCCCTGCATCATGGGCGGTGCCGTAAAGGCCTCCGCCAAGAAAAGAACCTCGGGGTGCGTCGCCCGGAACTCGCCGAGTAGCCGTTGCCAGAAGGCAACCGGCTTGGTGTGCGGATTATCAACGCGGAAAATGGTGACGCCGTGGTCAATCCACACCTCGAGGATACGGACGATTTCACGGTAGATCCCTTCCGGGTCGTTGTCGAAGTTCAATGGATAGATATCCTGGTACTTCTTCGGAGGATTCTCCGCGTAGGCGATAGTCCCGTCTACCCGAGTGGTGAACCATTCGGGATGTTCCTTCAGCCAGGGATGATCAGGCGAACACTGCAACGCCAAGTCCAGCGCCACTTCCATCCCGCGTTCGCGTGCCGCGTCCACAAAGGCATCGAAATCCGCAAAAGTGCCCAGATCGGGATGAATCGCATCATGGCCGCCATCGGGCGAGCCAATGGCATATGGCGAACCGGGATCCTCCGGTTCGGCAACAAGCGTATTGTTGCGGCCCTTGCGGTTCGTCGTCCCGATGGGGTGGATCGGCGTGAGGTAGACGACGTCGAACCCCATGGCGGCGATGCGATCCAACTCGGCGGCTGCGGTGCGTAGAGTTCCCGACACCCAGGTTCCGTCCTCACGCCGGTAGGCCCCCAGTGATCGCGGAAAAATCTCATACCAAGACCCGGCGAGCGCGCGGATACGATCGACGCGCAGCGGGAAACGGGAGGATTCGGTGACCAGATCCCGTAGTGGATACCTCTCCAGCAGGGCGTCGATCTGCTGGCTGGTCGCCGCCTGATAGCGCAGTGCGGGCTCCAGATGCTGTTTGCCGAGCACGCAGGTGGACTCCTCCAGCAGGGCAAGTTCCGTGCTGTCGGCGGGCACATTGGCGGCGATACGCTCAAGTAGTTTGGCGCCTTCCAAGAGGACGAGTTCTTCGTCGATACCGGCGGCCAGTTTCACCTCCGCATTGTGACGCCAGGTGCCAACGGGATCGGACCAGGCGCGCACGAAGAAGGACCAGTCGCCGGGGTAGGTCGGGGTTAGCCACGCCTCGTATCGGTTCAATCCGGGTTGCGTATTGACCATGGGCGCGCACTGGACCTCTTCGCCGCGAGGGTTCACCAGTACGGCTTCGCAGGAGAAGAGATCGTGCCCTTCGCGGAACACGGTGGCCTGCACGGGAAAGGCTTCGTTCTCCGTTCCCTTGGCAGGCCAAGAACCGTTCTCTATGCACGGTGAGATATCCCGGATCGGAATACGGCCGATGGGCGCGAAAGGTGCCGGAATGGGGGCGTTTGAGGCGGGTGCGACTGGTGCCCTGGACGTGGTCGTAGCCGACCGAGTAGTGGTCTGAGTGGATGCATCCGGCCGTGCGGGCGCGGCTGAGCGGCGGGCATGCCGGGAATTTGGTGTGTTATTGCTCGTCACGTGTTCACCCTATGATGTTTACCGCCCACGCGCAGCCCAGTTGGGAAGATTGCCCTTCTCCTTTCCTGGAACGCGTGGTGCGTGCGGCGGTATTTCGGTTGTTGGTGCGCCCCTCAGCCCCGACGACGCCGGAAAAGGCTCGGCCTCGATGGGATGCACGGGCGCGGGGCTGGCAGCGGTTCCGTTCGGGCCGTGCCGAATCAAACCGCACAGCCTCAGTAGACCATGCGCATGGCCTCGCGAACTTCGGCGAGGGTTGAGTCGGCGACGGCATTCGCGCGTTCAATACCCTCGTGCAGGATATTCTGCAACTGAGCAGGGTCTTTCTCGAGCTCAACGCGCCGGGCGCGATGCTCGGCGAGGTACTCATTCAAAGATTCGGTGACGACCTTCTTCAGCATTCCGCCCCCTCCGTTTCCAATTTCGGCGGCGATCTCCTCGGCGGGCCGATTCTGGCACAGTGCGGCAATGGTCAACAGGTTCGACACCTCCGGCCGATTCTCAGGGTCGTAGGTGATGAAACGCTCGGAGTCGGTGACTGCCTTCCTAATGAGACGGGCCGTCTCATCGGCATCCATACGCAACTCGATGGTGTTATGACGCGACTTGCTCATCTTGGCGCCGTCTAGTCCGAGAATCGTGTCGGATTCGGAGAGCAGACCGTAGGGACGCGGGAAGATCGGGGAATCACTGCCTTCGGGATGGCCGTAGTGGGATTCGAAACGATCAGCGATAACGCGCGCCTGCTCCAGATGCGGCAGCTGATCCTTTCCGACGGGAACCAGATTCGCCTTGCAGAAGAGGATGTCCGCCGTCTGGTGAACCGGATAGGTCAACATGAGTCCGGTCATTGTGCGCCCGGTGGCCGCTTCCAGCTCGGCTTTCACCGTCGGGTTGCGGTGCAGCTCCGATTCGGTGACGAGGGAGAGGAAAGGAAGCATAAGTTGATTGAGTGGGGGCACCGCGGAATGTACGAAAATGGTGGCTGTTGAAGGATCGATCCCCGCCGCGAGATAGTCGGCCAGCAAGGAGTACACGCGTTCCTTGATGGGGCCGACGCCGTCTCGGTCCGTGATCACCTGATAATCGGCAATGACCAGCCAGGTCTCCACACCGGAGCGCTGGAGGCGAACGCGATTGTGCAGGGAGCCGAAATAGTGGCCGATATGAAGATGACCGGTGGGGCGATCACCGGTAAGAACTCGGAACTGGCTCGGATCCTTTGCCAGCGCGGCCTCGATTTTCTCGCTTGTTTCGCGGGCGCGAAGGTACGACGCGTGATCGGTGGAGTTTTCGAACGTGTCCGCGGCGTTATTCGTCATGATGTCCTTCCTCATCCGTGCCCGCAGTAGCGCAGTGCGGCCAGGCAATTCTATCGGCTACCAGGTCTATCGGCCACCGGGCCGCAACGATCAATTGTGGACGTCGTAGCCGCTAACGCGGTCCTTTCTCGCGTGGATCGGCCAAGAGGCCCTCACTGCGGATTGGCCAAGTACAGACGCATGGACAGCGGCCCCATGGATGTGCTCGCACCTGGGGCGTATACTTCATGGCGACGTCGGGGGCGCGGCCACGAGGAATCCCAGACGAGTTTGAATGAGGTGCCTCGGCCCTCCGGAATCGTGAATGCTGCCCGTGATAGTGAGCCGTTGAAGACGATCAGTGCGTCGACGTCGCGACCTTGCCCGGAGCGAAGCATCTGCAGTGTTCGGTACGACGAGTCGAACCAGGCATGGTCGGGCATTGGATGGCCGCTGGCATCCAGCCATGTTAGGTCGCTGACCGGATCGAGGGGGCCGGGCCCGTCGGAGAAGAAGTGCTTCGGGCGTAACACGCGATGTTCGTGGCGCAGGCGCAACAGATACGATGTCGTTTCCAGCTGGTCGCGCTGCCATTCCTCCAGGTCCCAGTCGACCCAGGAGAGCTTGTTGTCCTGGCAGTAACTGTTGTTATTGCCCTGCTGGGAACGGCCGATCTCGTCGCCGGCGGTGATCATGGGCGTGCCCGTGGCGAGGATAAGCGTGCCGAGCAGATTTCGCATGGAAAGACGTCGCCGTTCGCGCACGGTACGCGGCGGCTCGTCGCCCTCCTGGCCGATGCCCTCCCAGCCGTGGTTCCACGATTTGTTGTCATTGGTTCCATCGCGATTGTCTTCCAGATTCGCCTCGTTGTGTTTTGAATCGAAGGAGACGAGGTCGCGAAGCGTGAAACCGTCGTGGGCGGTGACGAAGTTGATGGAGGCGTAGGCGCCACGGCCTCCCGGCACCCGGCCGTGTCCGAACAAATCGGCGGAGCCGGCCAGGCGAGTCGCGATGTCCCGTAGGTCGCCTCCCTGCCCGCCGGCCATAAGCATGCGTGGCTGGCCGAGCCAGAAGGCACGTGTCGTATCGCGAAAGTGATCATTCCAGTCGGCGGTGGGCAGCGGGAACCGGCCGGTCTGCCAGCCGTTGGGGCCCAAGTCCCACGGCTCGTTAATGAGTTTGACCGTTGAGAGCACCGGGTCGGTTGTCAGCGCCATGTAGAACGGATGATGAGTGTCGAACTGCTCCCCGTTGCGCCCGAGCGTTACGGCGAGGTCAAAACGGAATCCGTCCACACCCATCTCCGTGACCCAGTAGCGCAGAGAATCGAGGGTCATCTTCAGCACGGTCTGGCGCCGGAAGTCGAGCGAATTTCCGCACCCCGTGGTGTCTAACAGCTGGCCGGGATTGTCCGGCGCCTGCATGTAATACGACGGTTGGTCGATGCCGCGCCAAGATACGGTCGGGCCGGTGATGCCGGCCTCGCAGGTGTGGTTGTAAACCACGTCAAGGATGACTTCAATTCCGGCGTCGTGCAGACTATTGATAGCCGAGCGGACCTCGTTGAGAACCGCGACGGCGCCGGCTTCCTGGGCCGCATGTGTGGCATAGGACGGTTCGGGTGAGAAGAAGTTGAGGGTGTTGTATCCCCAGTAGTTCACAAGCCCTTTGCGGGTGAGGAACGGCTCGGACATTTTCGCGTGGATGGGCAGAAGCTCGATGGCCGTGATTCCGAGGTTCTTCAAATAAGAGACGGTGGCCGGATGTCCCAGCCCGGCGTAGGTTCCCCGCAGCTCCTCGGGCAGGTCGGGCGATAGTTTGGTCAAGCCCTTGACATGTGCCTCATAGATAACCGTTCGATCCCAGGCGGTGTAGGGATGTCGAATCGGCATTGTGTTCTCGGGAACAACGACGCCGTACGCCATATACGGAGCGGAATCGCGGTCGTCCTCTTCCAGGGTCGCCGAGGAGAGCGGTGTCAACGCGTCGTCGGTGCGATGAGCGTAGAGCGCGGGTGCTAGGACCGGAGAGCCGGTAACGGCGCGTGCGTAAGGATCTAGCAAGAGCTTGGCCGGGTTGTAGATCAGACCGGACTCGGGCGACCAGCGGCCGAAAACGCGGTAGCCATAGCGTTGTCCGGCAGTAACGCCGGAAACGTGCCCTGACCAGGTGCCCAGTTGTGAACGGAGCGCGAAGCGCCGTTCCACCAGTCCGGCCGGGGTGGAATCGATAAGGCATAGATGTACCGCAGAGGCGTGTGGTGCACGCAGAGCAAAGTCGGCACCATCACCAGCGAGGTGGGCGCCGAGTTGGACCGGCATGCTGAGCGCTCGCGAGGTAGGTTCGGGATCGCGTGGGGTGTACCGGGTTTCGAGCGGAAGAGCCGCCGTCAAGGTTGTCACAGCGGCATTATTACAGGAAATCTCTTTTGCCGTGGCAGGAAAGACGTGGCGTATGTCCCGCTTCCAGCGAACATGTGGCGCGTATTGCACCAAGTGGTGCAGTTACCGAGAGGTGAATGTCTCACGGTGAGGATAAGTATTCATGCGTGTTGCGGGCGAGTGCTGCTGCCCAATGGTGTCGGCGATGCATGCCAGTATCGCCTCGTGCTGCATCTTGCGGCCT
This sequence comes from Actinobaculum sp. 352, assembly GCF_003957265.1. Classification (NCBI taxonomy): domain Bacteria; kingdom Bacillati; phylum Actinomycetota; class Actinomycetes; order Actinomycetales; family Actinomycetaceae; genus Actinobaculum; species Actinobaculum sp. 352. Next base: position 167,453 of record NZ_RQSN01000006.1, read on the forward strand.
AGAGCTGTGGGCGCCGGGTAGCGGGTATGATCCCAAGTAGTCGACTGCGCTGTTCAGAGGAGACGCTATGCCCTATATCGGTCTCAGTTTGGCTCGGGGAAGGATCGACCGCGACGAACTCACGCGTAACGATCCACGTGCGCTTGCTACCGCGCGCCTTTCACCCCAGGCACGTTATCTTCTCGTGGCCGGCGATTCAGTCGCAATTAATCCGAACGCGCAGGGGCGGCTGCTGTTCCTGGAACGCCGCGAGGCAACGCAGTGGAATGCGCATGACGCCGCATACCTCGGACGGGATGGTGAGCACTACTATTTCGGCTGTGATATCACAGATCTCGTTCCCTCCGACGATGTTCTGCCGACGCACTTCCCACAGTTGCGTCCGGTGCGTCTCTGGGCGCACGAATGGGCTGATCGCGACACGGCATTGGCCGTCGGAGCCGTGGCCATACTCAACTGGCGTCGCGTCACCCATTTCTGCCAACGGTGCGGGGAGCAACTCGAACAACGCTTCACCGGCTGGGACATGGCCTGCCCGGCCGGGCACCAGGTGTTTCCGCGCATTGATCCGGCTGTGATTATGGCCATCCACGATCCTGATGATCGCCTACTGCTGGGAAGAAACTCGGCATGGGGTCCGGGCCGGTATTCGGTGTTGGCCGGATTCGTCGAAGCGGGGGAGACCCTGGAAGCCGCCGTACGCAGAGAGGTTTTTGAGGAGACGCATATCACGGTCGGCCGAGTTGAATACTACGGTTCACAACCGTGGCCCTTTCCCCGTTCTCTCATGTTGGCCTTCGATGGCTGGACAGAGCAGAGCGAAGCGGAGTTGGCCGTTGACGGTAAAGAGATGGCGCACGCCCACTTCTTCTCGCGGGAGGAGTTTTGCCAGCAGCTACGGGCTGGGGAAATACGGATGCCGACGCCTACATCGGTTGCGGCCAGTTTGGTACAGGCGTGGTTGGGCAGGTCCTTCGCCGAGGTCATGGCGGGCCGGTAGGACCCGCGGAGCGCGCCGACGGCACCAAGCCATCCGCCTTCCTCACGGGATTCGGTGCGTCCATTCGTCAGTGGAGAATTTCGTGCGGCAACGCTCTTGCGCGACGGCGATGTCCACCGCGGTGATCTCGCCCGGTGTCGCATCGTACTTCTCCTGGAAGGTCTTGTAGAAGACGTCCAGGATCTCGGAGCGGGGCAAGCCGGTCTGAGAGCGCATGGGGTCAACACGTTTCACGGCTGATCGTGTGCCCTTGTCACGAATCTTCTCTTTGCCGATACGCAGTACCTCCAGCATCTTGTGTGCGTCAATGTCGTAGGACATTGTCACGTGATGCACCATGAAGCCGTTGGCCCAGCGCTTCTGGGCAGCGCCACCGATCTTTCCCTTATCGGAGGCGATATCGTTCAGCGGCACATATGTGGCTCTGATGCCGACCTTCGCCAATGCCTCAAGTACCCACTGATCGAGGAAGGGGTAGGACTGCTCGAAACTCATTCCATCTACCAGTGCAGTGGGGACGACGAGAGAGAAGGTGACGCAGTTTCCCGGCTCCATGAACATGGCTCCGCCGCCGGTGATGCGGCGCGAGACGGTGATGCCGTAGCGGTCCACGCCCTCCTGGTTGATCTCGTTGGCGTAGGACTGGAACGATCCCATAACCACTTGCGGGCGATTCCATTCCCACAATCGCATGAAGGGTTTACGGCGGCCGACGGCAACATCTTCCGTGAGGGTTTCATCCATGGCCACATTGACCATCGGGTCAACCACCGGGCCGTGAATGACTTCGAAGTCGATATCATCCCAATCGAGCGCAAAACCCACCGCGCGCCGGACGGCGATCGCCACGCTGATCGGTGTGATGCCGAGAAGATGGTCCATTGGATCGAGTGCGCTTTGAATTCGGTCGGCGATATCGGCTGCGGCAATATCGCGGGGGAGACCTTCGATCGCTGCGGTGATGCGGGACAGAGCCTCATCAGGATCGAGGAAGAAATCACCCGATACGCTGACATTGCGCAGCAGTCCGTCCGCCTCATCCAGATCGACGACGACGAGTTTGCCGCCGGGAACCTTGTACTCACCATGCATGGGACTATTGTCCTGTAAGTGGCGGGCTATGGGTAGCACAAAAATAGTGCAACCGGGCACGTCAGGGTCCGCCGATTTCGGACGCGTGTGCATTGTGACCCAGCCGTGTCGGAGCGGCGTGCCAGACTGAGCATAGCGGCGTCGGCCGATGCGATCAGCGCGGGGTACACTTCCAATGCTGAGCGTATTCCGTGCATCGTATTCGGGTGGCGGTCGCGCGTTGGTCGCAACGCGGATGAGTCGGAATTGGTAGAGAACCGGGAAGGCTTGGAATGGAAACGCCGCAAGAGTTACTGGAGCATCTGGATCCGGAGCAGCGTGAGGTCGCCACTCATTTGCGCGGGCCCTTATGTGTGCGTGCCGGTGCGGGCACCGGAAAGACTCGCGCCATCACCTATCGGATAGCCTATGGGGTGCACGCGGGCGCTTTCGAGCCGAACCATGTACTTGCCGTGACATTCACCGCGCGAGCCGCCGGTGAGATGCGTTCCCGCCTGCGCGATCTCGGAGTGTCCGGCGTCGTCGCTCGTACCTTTCACGCTGCCGCACTCAGCCAGTTGAACTACTTCTGGTCCACCGCGATAGGTGGACGCATGCCGCCGGTCACGGAACACAAGGGTGCACTGGTGGCACAGGCCGCGGCACGGCTCGGCATGTCCTACGACCGCGTTGCGGTGCGCGATCTCACCGCGGAAATCGAGTGGGCGAAGGTTTCACTGATCACGCCCGAGGCGTATGCAGAACGTGCGGCGGCCGCCGGTCATATTGATGTGGCTGGGCATTCCGCCGCCGAAATCGTCCAGCTGCTACGTGTGTATGAAGAGGTTAAGGAGGACGCGCACCAGATCGATTTTGAGGATACGCTCCTGTATCTGGTGGGGATCCTTCTCGACCGGCCGGATATCGCCCGGCAGATTCGTGGGCAGTATCGTCATTTCACAGTCGACGAGTATCAGGACGTCTCACCCCTGCAACACCGGCTTTTGCAGCTCTGGCTGGGCGAAAGCCGAGAACTCTGTGTCGTCGGCGATGTATCACAGACCATTTACTCGTTCACGGGTGCCTCCTCGCTCTACCTGGCGCATTTCACCGACGAGTTCAAGGATGCGCGGGTTATAGAGCTGATACGTGATTACCGCTCGACGCCTCAGATCGTCGCTACTGCCAATGATGTGATCGCCTCCGATGTGTCCGAAGGAGCGGTGCGGCTGGTATCGCAGGTCCCTTCCGGTGTCCCGGTGAAGTGGAAGGAATATGAGGACGACGCGGCGGAAGCGGCGGATATCGCAAGCAATATTCGCGAGTTACAGCTTGCCGGGGTGCCACTGGGAGACATGGCGATTCTGTACCGGACCAACGCCCAATCGGCTGAGTTCGAGGCGGCGTTGTCCAACGTTGGCGTGGGCTACACGCTGCGCGGCTCTGAACGTTTCTTCTCCCGCCGCGAGGTGCGGGAAGCCATGGTTGCTCTGCGGGCCGCGGCACGCTCCGGTGTTCAGGGGCCGCTAGCGGACAATGTTCGTGCGACACTGCGGCAAATGGGATGGCGCGACGAGGCTCCCGAGGTGGCGGGTGCGGTGCGGGAGAGGTGGGATGCGCTCAATGCGCTGCTCAATCTCGCTACAGAAATGGAACATGTGCGCTCGGCAAGCATGCTGGATTTCGTTCGTGAGTTGGAAGAAAGAGCCCAGACGCAGAACACCCCGGAGGTGGACGGGGTGACGCTGTCGTCGCTGCATGCGGCGAAGGGCCTGGAATGGCGTGTGGTGTTCTTGACGGGGCTCAGCGAGGGGCTTTTGCCCATCTCCTTGGCAAAACGTGCCGCCGATGTGGCGGAGGAGAGGCGTTTGCTGTACGTCGGGGTGACCCGCGCGAAAGAGCAGCTATACCTCTCGTATGCGAAAGGAAACGGATCGCGCGCGGGGAGGAAGGTATCGCGGTTTCTCTCTCCGCTGTGGCCACGAGAGGAGAAGCCCGTCTCTCGCGCCACCAGTTATCGGCAGAGGCGCACGGCGGAGGCTGCGGCTTTCGTCGCCGAGCACGGCGAGGACGTGGCGCTTTTCGAGGAGCTGGCTGCCTGGCGTACGGCACGTGCACGGGAAATGGGGCGCCCACCGTACACCGTTTTACACGACACAACCCTGCGTGCGATCGCCATCGCAAAACCGATGACGTTACCCGCGCTCGGCCGGATTAAAGGAATCGGCGATACCAAGCTCGCCAGCTGGGGAGACGATATCCTGCACATTATTGCGGCATTCCGCACCGATTACGCCAATTGAGTGAGCGCCTGCAGGCGTGGTTCCTGGCTGGTGCAGCCGCATGAGGAGTGCGGTTGCACCTCCACCTGATAGGGAGGTTCGGGCAGCGGTGGTACTCTCCACTGCCGATTCTGCAGTGGGTTGCCGAGCCCGTCGAGCAGGCTAAGGATGGCATGTGTCGCCAGGGATGCCGCTAATCCGAGTGCGGGGCCGGAGGTGACCAGCGGCGCGCTGCCTGCCGCCTGCGCCGCGAGCAGCGCCCAACAGGCGTCTTCTTCGAGACGTTCTTTGTAGAGGCATTCTGCGCATGCACTGCGGTGTGGCTCAACCAAGGGGCCGACGCAGACATCGATGTCCTCCGTCCACAGCAACATGTGGGGAGTTCCCGAGGCCATGAGGTGCATGGTGCTGCGTGGATTCGCCAGCCGTGAGCCGGTGACAACGCTCAGGTGCGCTTCTTCGCTGTTACCGCCGGAGGCACTCCCGGTGCGAATTCGTGGATTCACCTGCCGCAGTGCGGTCAGGAAGGCGCGTTCGCGTGGCAGGCCCTGCCAGCGCGGCCAGAGTGCGCAGTGATCCGCCGCGCCGACGGGCTGCGGGTCCGAAAAGAGAATTGTTCCGATGCCCTGGGTTGCCAGCGAAAGGCCGATCGCCACTCCGAGAGGATCGAGCCCGCAGATGCGCACCCGGCAGTCGGTGCGCGGATGAGCATCACTGTTGATAAGGGCGAGCTGTGCGGCGGCCGGGTCCTTATCACCAGCGGTGGCCGGTGCGCCTTCCAAATGTCCTACCGCGGATGAAATGCATGCCGTGGCAGCCTTCGGCTCTTGTTCCAGATTCGCTTCCGCGACGGCGAGTTTTGGGTCAATAGTGGCCGAGACGGTGGTTCCGGCAGCCTCCTGGGCGTCTGCGGCTTCGCGCAGCACTCCGGCCCGGCGAAGCATGGCCAATATTCTGGCCAGCCGCTCGGGCGTCACATGGTGGCTGGCGGCGAGCCTGTCGAGCTCGGGGATGGTGTGATCGCGGGTGAGCAAAGAGACGAGGCTTTGCTCATGCCTCGTGAGGCCGTCAACCCAGATACGCACCCGCGGGTCGAGTCCGATCTGCAACGTGGCATTGTTGCGCCAGAAAACGCCTAATTCGGGAATGATCTGCATGGCCCCACCCCTATCTATCGCCTCCGTCAGGACCGGCAGGACGATAGTAGCCACGCCGCTCGTTGGCCGGTTTACGCCATACACAGGTGGGGATTGGCACTGCGCGGCGAAGAGCCGACTGCTAGTGCAGCTAGGCCGCTGGTGGTTCTCGCAGCGCTTCGAGTGGGGGTGTTCCTGGTCCTGCGGGCCTTCCACGAGTACCGCTAGGCGTTGGCCTCACCCGGGGCGTCGCTGCCGGCATCATGTTGCTCATTGCCGCTCTGGTCACCGGTGGCCTCATCGGTGGCGTGCGCGCCACCGCCCTGCTCAGAACCGTTCGACGACGTGTCGGCGTCGTCGGCGGAGGCGAGAACCTCGGCGAGGAACGCATCCAGCTCGTCTGCAACCGGGGAAGAATCCTCCCCGGCGAAGAAGGCGGCCGGGTCCTCCAAGGCCTTCGGCCCCGGCAACAAGTCGGGGTGACTCCACAGGTGGTCGCGGCCCTCGATACCGAGACTATCCAGTGCCATTCGCCAGAACGTCTCCGCCTCCCGTATGCGCCGCGGCTTGAGTTCGAGGCCGACCAGCGGGCCAAACACCTGGTTAGCCGGGGACTCGGTTGCACTGCGGCGGGTGAACATCTCTCCGAGTGGCACCGCGTGTGGTAATTGTGCGGCAACGGCCTGCGCAGAGACCGCGCTGACCCAGCCCTCCACCAGAGAAAGCAGATGTTCGAGGCGCTCCAGCGTCTCGCGCTGGCCCGCGGTGGGGTCCTGCGAGAAGACTTCGGAGAGGTCCAGTTCCTGCATTTTCTGCAGATCCAGCCCCATCTCACGTACTCGTTCCTCGATGGATGCCGTGTCGATGGCGATCTCGCTGGCGTATGCGGCAACGGTGTCAAGTACTCGTGCTCGCAGCCAGGGCACGCGCGAGTACAGGCGCGCTGCGGCTTGTTCGCGCACGGCGACGAAAAGGGTTACCTCGTCGGTGTCGATATCGAGTCCATCGGCGAAGTCGGCCACATTGGCGGGGACAAGCGCGGCCGTTTGCCCCTCAACAAGGGGAAGGCCCGCATCCGAGGTTCCAAAAGAGGTGGCAGCAAGCTCTGCCAAGCCGACGCCATACTGCATGCCCAGCAGGGAGGCGATCATACTGCGCATCATGTGTTCCGTATTACCGCCCATCAGCCTGCGCATCTCTTCTGGCGCATGCGCAAGCTCCTCATGCATGGCAGTGATGAAGGCACGGGAAACATTGGCGCCTACCGGCTCCGTCAGCCGCTTGAAAGTCGCCAAGGTGTGGGCCACCCAGTCCAGGCGACTCCACGCCTGGTTCGGCCCGGTGCAGGGGTCAATGGCGGTCGCCGGATCCAGCCAGAGGCTGGCCGTCTGCAGAGCAGAACGGGCGCGATCAGCGTCTGCGGCGAGCAGCGTATCGTAATGCTCCTGTTGAACCGTCTGCCGTGCCATGCGCTCCCCGACCTTCCAGTTGACGGGGCCGTCGCCGGAAGACCCGAGCATGTCCTTGACCTGCGACACCACGGCGTTGAAATTCGCGGGGGACATCATCTGCGAGAGCTGCTCTCCGGGGTCGATACCCTGCGAGCGCATTTGTTCGAGGATCTGCTCCGCTGCGTGGTCGCCCAGCACCGCGCGTAGCATTTGCTCCCACTGATCGGGTGTCTGCCCATCACCCAACTCGCTCATAACCGCTCCTCACGTCTTTCTTCATATACGACCCTAACCACCCGGAGTGGATTCTGCCGCAGGGCATGCGGATTCCGTCCGAAGCTAAGGATATTGCGTTGCGCCAAATGGACGTGCACTTCTACGCCGAGGGCGGAGAGCGGGAATGTGCGGTTACGCCTGGGCAGTGACGATGGTGACGATGCTTGCACCGCACCGGGTGCGACGTGCACTCCGCCGCTTTGGGGTTCTTCCAGCGAAATGAGGCATCATATGCCTGTGCGTAATCGTCGTCTGAGTATTGCCGGTGGTCTTTTCGGAGTACTGGCCGCCGTTTCTCTTGTTATGCCCTCTTCTCTCATCGTGGAGCAGGCGGGGCCGGCCATCGATGTCACGGGTGACGCCGGTGAGGATACTCCGATCCTCACGATTACCGGTGCCTCTACCTACCCGAGCGACACACGGTTCTATATGACCACCGTCAGTGCATATGGCACTGCTGATATGGGCGTGCCGGGGGCACAGGCCCTGCTGGCCCTGCTTATGAAGGACTCGCAAACGGTGCCGGTACGTTCGTTGTATTCCGCTGAGCAGAGCGCCGAGCAGGTGGACGAGAAGAATGCGCAATTGATGACCAGTTCCCAGGATTCTGCTGCGGTTGCGGGTTTGGCCAAGGCGGGCTACACGACGCCCATGACACTCTCAGTGGCCGGGGTGGCCGATGATTCCGGTGCGAGACACGTGCTGCAGGAAGGTGACATTCTCACCTCCATAACCTATGACGGGACGACGACGCAGCTGACGACGTTCGCCGACCTTTCAACGGTTCTGGCGGATGTGCCCGGCGGCAAGCAGGTCGTTATCGGGTTCACGCGCGATGGTGATGAGCGCCAGGGGACGGTGACGACGTCCCCCTATGAGGCGGATAGCACCGGGTGGGTGCATCCGGGATCGCGTCTGGGCATTTACGTGAACTCGGAGGATCTGGATTTCCCGGTGGATATTAGCTACGGCGTCAACGATATAGGCGGACCCTCGGCGGGCAATATGTTTGCGCTCGCCATCTACGACGAACTCACGGAGGGATCGCTGGGCGGTGACAACATCATCGCCGGCACAGGAACCGTTTCGTACAGTGGCGAGATCGGTGCCATTGGCGGTATCCAGCACAAGTTAGTCGGCGCAGCCGAGGAGGGCGCCACCTACTTTCTGGCCCCGGCAGAGAATTGCACCGAGACGATCGGATACGAGCCGGACAACATGCAGATCTTTGCCGTGCGGACTCTTGACGATTCGATTGCCGCCGCAGAGGCGATCGGCAATGGCGATACGTCGGGGCTCACCACCTGCAGGCAAGTGGTTGAGGCTACGCAGTAGCGTTGTTGCCGGAGCCGGGAAACCGAGGGCGGAGGACACAGGGCGCAGCTGCCCGCCACCGCTGCGCTTGGCCCTCTGCCCACGGTAGCGCGTTCCTTGGCGAGGTTATTCCTGTGCGAAGGTGGCGCGCAGTGCCGCCACCAGCTCTGGCACCAGATCGGGGGAACCTAGCACTTCGTCGTCGTTATCGTGGGAGCGCATACGGATGGCGCACCACGATTCGCCGGAGCGTAATACGCCCACGGCCATACGAATTTCCTCGCGGCGCGGGTCGGTGGCGATGAATTTCTCTGCTTCCTGCGGGTTGGCGGGAATGTCTTTTTCGGCCTGCGGTGGCAGAGTCACACGTTCGCAGGTGAGGGCGGCTCCGGTGACGGTTTCGGGCCAGGCGAGTTGCGCGAGTAGCTCCCCGATGGAGTCCGCCGGGGGTAAGCCTTCTTGCTCAACGGAGAATAATGCATCGGGGTTTTCCGCAGCGGCCAGCGGAACGTCGGCGGGAAGCTCCGCCGCAAGTTCGGGATGGGTAGCCAGCGCCTGCGCGGAGCGAATAAGAGCGAAGACGCGGATAGGAGCATCCCATCCCGCGTTTGCGACATAGCGCTCAATCTCCTTGACGGTGGCAGCAATGGTGTTGTCGTTCACCGCACCAGTGTCTCACAGGGTGATCGGGCGCGCGGTTGCTGGCGGCGATTCGTGTTCGGAAGGCGGCGCGTATGGGCGAGATAACGGGGCTTGGGCGGTGCTTGAAGCGAGCGCCGACGCACGCTACGGGCAAATCCGGCACGGTCACTGTGGGAATTTGTCGGCGAATCGGATAGGTTAGACACGTATATCGATGTGCTCTGGCACTTGCTCAATTCTGTTGCGAGGTATCTGCGTGTCTATACCGCATATGTCCCGGCCCGCCCGTAAACGCGAGGTTCCGCGAGCCGGGGGAGTATTTGTCCCGACCCTCATAGTCCTGGGGCTGCTGGTCGTTGCTCTTGTTGTAATGGCCAATGTCTGGACCGAAGTCAAGTGGTTCAATCAACTGCACGCCGGGCGCGTGTTCTGGACGCAGTGGGGTTGGGCGGTGGCCCTTGGAGTGATCGGCACGGTACTTGTGGCCGTCGTCGTCCTTATTAACATGCTGCTGTCCCGGCCCAAGGAAGGAAGGACCGACGCGTCCGGCACCGATTCGCGGTCTCTGGCCGGATACCGCGATCAGGTCGAGAATCACCCGTGGTTGGTCCGCCTAGTGGTGCCGTTGGTGCTTGGAGTGCTGCTCGGAGCGCCGCTCTCCGGTCAGTGGCGTGCCTACGTCACATGGCTGTATCGCACGCCCTTCGGCCAAACCGACCCCCAGTTCGGCAAGGACGTCAGCTTTTACGTCTTTTCTCTGCCGTTGCTGCATTCCCTCTTGAGTCTGGCGATCACCCTCCTTGTGGTCGGCGCATTGGCCGCCGTCGTCGGGCACTATCTCTACGGAGGCATCGGTGCCGCTAATGGGCGCTTGAAGCTCTCGAACCGGGCCCGTATCCACTTCGGGATTCTCGGAGCGGTGGCCGCGCTTTTGGGGGCTGGTTACTTCTGGCTGAGCCGCTATGACATGCTGTTGGCGGACAATTCGAAGTTCTCCGGAGCCGGGTACACGGACATTAATGCCTCCTTGCCCGGTCGTACCATTCTGGCGATTGCAGCACTGCTGATCGCTTTGCTGTTCGTCTTCGCTGCCATCCGTGGCCTGTGGAAGCTGGTTGGTACGGGCATAGTCGTTGCGGTGATTGCGAGTCTTGTCATCACGTGGGCATACCCGAGTCTGATCCAGTCCTTCCGTGTGAACCCGAACGCCGTTGAGATGGAGTCGGAGTATATTCAGCGCAATATCAATGCGACACTGACGGCATATGGGCTGGACGACGTCGAGACAACCAGCTATTCCGCGACGACGGAGGCGACTGCCGGGCAGTTGCGTGAGGACGCTGAGACCACCGCGCAGATCCGCCTGCTCGATCCCAATATCGTCTCGCCGACCTTCAACCAAATGCAGCAGAACAAGCAGTACTATGAGTTCTCCGATCAACTGTCCGTTGACCGCTACAACATCGATGACACGGAGCGCGACACGGTTATCGGCGTGCGCGAACTCAACCTCGATGGTCTCAATGACGATCAACGTACCTGGGTGAATGACCACACGGTGTACACGCACGGCTACGGCATTGCGGCCGCCTTCGGCAATACGACGACGGACCGGGGCGTGCCGCAGTTCTTCCAGCAAGGAATTCCGTCCGAGGGCAAACTGGGCGACTACGAGCCGCGGGTGTATTTCGGGCAGAACTCACCCGACTACTCCGTGGTCGGAGCTCCGAAGGGAACTGTAGCGTGGGAGTTGGATTACCCGGACGACTCCGACCAAGGCCTTGTGTACAACACCTACAGCGGTGACGGCGGCCCAAAGATCAGTAATGCATGGGACAAGTTGCTCTTCGCGATTAAGTTCCGCTCCACAGAGCTCTTCTTCTCGGATCGCGTAACAAGCGAGTCGCAGATCCTCTACGAACGCGATCCACACGACCGCGTCTCAAAGGTCGCGCCGTATCTGACGCTGGATTCACGAGCTTACCCAGCTGTTGTGGACATGGACGGCGATGAAAAAACCCCGAAGCGTCTTGTGTGGATCATTGATGCGTACACGACGTCGAACTCCTACCCGTACTCCGCGCGACAGACACTTTCGAGCGCGACGCAGGATTCGCGTTCAGGGGATTCCACCGCATACACGCAACGCGCGGAGGAGGTCAACTACATCCGCAACTCGGTCAAAGCGGTTGTGGACGCCTACGACGGCTCGGTGACGCTGTACCAGTGGGATGCCGATGATCCGATCCTCAAGGCGTGGAATCGTATTTTCCCGGGCATGCTGACCCCGGTGTCGGAGATGTCCGGCGACTTGATGTCGCATGTGCGGTACCCGGAGGACCTCTTCAAGGTGCAGCGTCAGCTGCTCACCGAGTACCACGTCACCGATGCTGCATCCTTCTATTCGGGTTCGGATTTCTGGAAGGTGCCGACCGATCCGACGGCATCCAATGCTAGCTCCGAACAGCAACCGCCCTACTACTTGACCTTGCAGATGCCCGGTCAGGAGGAAGCGGTGTTCTCGCTGTCGAGTGGTTACATCCCCGGCGGTACGACACAGCGCAACATTATGACCGGGTTCCTAGCGGTCGACTCGAATGCCGGCGCTGAAGCGGGAAAGGTCCGCGAGGGTTACGGCAAGTTGCAGTTGTTGGAATTGCCGCGTGACTTGACGGTTCCCGGTCCTGGCCAGGCCGAGGCAACGTTCCTTTCTAATTCCACCGTGTCGACTCAGCTCAATCTATTGCGCGAGGGCGGAACACAGGTTCTGATGGGGAACTTGCTGACCTTGCCGGTCGGTGGTGGCTTGCTGTACGTGCAGCCGGTATACGTACAGGCGACTTCTGGAACACAGTATCCGCAGTTGCAATATGTGCTGACTTCTTTCGGTGACGGCAACACCATTGGTTTTGCGCCGACCCTGGAGGAATCGCTAAACCAGGTCTTCGGCGGAGACTCAGGAGCGGAAGCGGGGGACGCGAATATCTCCGGGCAGAAGGAGCAGGTTGCTCCTTCCGGTGATGATACTGACGGCGACGGCGGCGGCGAGCCAACTGCCGAGCCGAGCGATACGGCATCGGCGCAGGCTAGCCAGTCACCCAGTGCTGAACCGTCGGCTACCACTAGCCCGGCTGCCGGGTCCGCGCAGGAACGTTTGAATTCGGCACTCAGCGAGGCGCAGGAGGCCATGGAGGGCTCTCAGGAGGCTTTGCGGCAAGGTGATTGGGCCGCTTACGGCGCCGCGCAGGAGAAGCTGCGGTCGGCGCTTGGAGAGGCGATTGCCGCACAGGAGGAAATTAATGGCGGCTGAGGCGTGGTTCTGAGCTGAGTGCGGGTGGCGCGAGCAGCCTGCCTCGGCCAGATCCTCGCTGGGTCACCGGTACGGTTTGGCACTGTGCCGGTGACCCACTGCCATATGAGCGGAGCGGGGCGGCGGGTGCTTGCGTTCGGTGGACTCTGTGCGCGGCGGCGCGGCGTTGTGAGCGATGGCACGGATCCGCACTTTGAACACTGCTTGGTTCGGGACTAGACTGGATAGGCCGACGCGGGGTGGAGCAGTTCGGTAGCTCGCCGGGCTCATAACCCGGAGGTCGGAGGTTCAAATCCTCCCCCCGCCACTGAATCAAGGGGCCGACCCGAAAGGACCGGCCCCTTCGCCTTACCCGGAACAAACGGCGCAGGGAGCCAGCCGCCATCAGCAGCACGACGCGGCATCAGATCGGACACGTCAACGCCAAGGAACTCTGCAGTCAGCAATAGCTCAGCGACGGACCAGTCGGCCCGACCGTGCATGCGGCGGGAAACATTCGTCGGCGCAATGCCAAGGGCGCGAGCAAGGTCAGTCTTTGTCTGTCCAGCAGAGAAAAGGTATTGGTTTACTGTGGCGCCGATGCATCGCGCGACAGTGTAGTCAACGCGTGAAGTTGTTGCAGTCATACCGCCAATTCTAGCAGCCTGAACGATTACCGTCAGGGTGTGTCACTGGCGCCAACTCTGCCAGTGAGTGTATGCTGTTCGCATGGACGCACGATTATCGGCATCCCTGCCAGAAATCATGACTGCACGCGAGGCGGCTACGACTGGCCTCGCGTCGGAGCGTACTTTTGGCCGATGGGCGCGTGCCGGAAAGATTCCTGCGATTCGCTTGCCGAATGGCCAGGTGCGCTTCCGGCGCGCCGACATCGAGGCTCTGTTGGAGCCTCAAGCTACTCACGATGACGTGGGTAGTGATGGTCAGGAACCGCTGCCAGGACTGGGGAAGGCGTCATGATCTCGGCGCCGACCTCGCGGCCGCGGGTAGAGGCAGCGGAGCTGCCGGTGATGGTGGTGCCCCGGCGTCTGGTGATTGACGAGGGCCTCTCGTATGCGGCGCTGGGTGTGTATCTCGTGATTGCGAGCGTGGTGGAGGGGGTCTCGCCCGATGGTCACGAGCTTGTCGGCCGTGGACTCAGCCAGGACGAGATCATTGCCGCGATCGAGGAGCTGCGTGATCGTGGGCTCGTGCAGAGGAGACAATCATGACGGATACGCCTGAGTATTTCGTTGTTCGCCGGTCTTCGACCGCCCTCTCTAATGCGGTCATCCATGACCGGGAGCTCTCCCTGCCAGCGTTGAGTCTGCTCATGGTCTCGCTCTCGCTTCCACCAGGCGCGCCGCGTGGCTATAGAGCGTTTATGGGCCGTGGACTGGGGGAGAAGGCCATCCGTCGCGGGCTTCGTGAGTTGGAAGAGCAGGGGTACCGGTTCCGGTTCCGTGCGCGGCGGGAGGGTCAGGTCCGGGAGATCACCGTGATATCGGATACGCCGATCAGCGTGGAGGAGGCCCGCGCCGAGGTTACCGGCATGATGAGCTCTGGGATGCTGCGCACCGCCACCCTCGGCGCCTGTGTCTCACACCCGGACTCCGAGTTTTCCACAGGCAAGACGGAGGCACAGCCTGTGGATAACCGCCGTGCGGCAGATGTTGCCGCACGGTCTGAGCAGCGGAAACACTCGCCGGAAGATTCCACCGTGCCGTGCTCTAGCGCGGCACGGTCAAGCGCGGCACATACTTCTAACGAAGTATCCAAGAATTCCTCGTTACACTCGGAATTCCCTTCCAACCAACCAGCGGCTCAGCCGCCGGATGGTGTGGTTGGTGGAGACGCCCCGCCACCACGGGATCCACCGGGTGAGCCGCAGTCCGAGGCCGATGGCCCGGACTGGCAGCTGATCACCGCATGCATACCCGCACCGATGCGCACTGGTCTCACCCCGGCCGCCGGCCGACGGATCACGGCCGCGCTGCGCCACGCACAGGCGACCGGCTGGACCACGGGAGCGATCTACCGGGCACTCAACGCCAACCCCTGGCCGACCTCGCCCCAGAATCCCGCTGGCCTCACCATCCACCGCGTCACGGAGCTCGCCCAGAGCCCTGCACCCCTCACACGCGCACGTCGGGCGGCTGCACCGGTCGCTGATCCGGCGGAGCCGACCGGTCCTATGCCGACGGAGGTGCGCGAACAGCTGCAGGAGCTGGTGGCGCGCCTGCGCGCCAGGAGGACACCGACGAAGTCCGATCAAGATAACGGAAGGAAAGCATCATGAGCGAAAAGACTGCCCGGTGGGCCGCGGGGACGGGTGCCATGCTGATCGGCCTGGGGCTGAGCCTCGGGGGCGCAGCGTGGGCCGATGAGACGGAGCCGGACCCGAGCCCGACTGTGGCGCCTATCGAGGAGCCGGTAGAGCCGGATCCTGTGGCGCCGACGAATCCGGAGCCTGAGCCCACGACTGCGCCGACGAGTGACCCGGCGCCGGTCGAGGAGCCTACCACCGAGCCAGACCCGATACAGCCGACAGAGGCCCCGGAGCCTGAGCCTACGACGGCGCCAGCGGAGCCGTCGGTGACGCCGGTAGAGCCCGCGCCGACTGAGCCTGCCCCGGCGGTGACCGTACCGGCCACGGTACCGGCGCCGGCGCAGACGGTAGGCCCTCGCGTGCAGGCGGCCGGGCAGGCGCCTGTGGCTGATCCTGGACAGAGTGCGACCGGGCAGCGGCCCGTGGCCGCGGCGACATCGCGGGTGAGTGGGGTCCTGCGCGCTGTGGCGTGGCAGGCCACGGATGCCCGCGGCCGCGCCGAGGCGCAGACCGCCACGACTCCACAGGCCGCTGAGGTGAGCACGTCTGGCGTGCCGGCCGAGCTGCCACTTACCGGGGACGAGACTGGGCCCCTGGCTGTGCTCGCTGGCTGCCTGATCGCCGCTGGTGGCGGCCTGATGCTGTGGGCGCGCAGAGCCCGCCCGTAGATTTCTGAGGCCGGGCTGCGGCCCGGCCATGATCAGGGCTCACGGACTATGTGGGCCACATGTATGGGATAGAGAGGAGGCCATGTGATGGATGTGTCACTGATCGGAAATCTAACTGATGCGCCCGAGTTTGCGGGGGATGAGTCCAAAGCACGGGCGTCGCTGACGGTGGCTGTGTCTGAGTCGTATAGGACGGCAGAGGGCACCTGGCAGAGCGGCGAGACGATGTTCTGGCAGTGCTGGGCCTGGGGCAAAAAGGCAATGGCTATCCGGGATGCAGGCTGGGTGAAGGGAGCGGCGGTGGTGGTGCAGGGCACTCTGCGTGCCAATGTCTGGCGTGACCGCGACGGGCAGACACATCGCCGCACGGTCGTGGATGTGCGTGCCGCAGGGCTAGATATTACGCGGCCGGTACCGGCCAGCGTGGCACAGCGCCGCCAGGAGACGCTTGGTGTAGGGGAGGACCGGACGCATGCGTGGGATACGCCTCCGGCGCCAGCCGACTGAGCCAGAACCTGCCGCCGAGCCCGGGACCAGCACGGCGCCAGATGCTGAGGCGGCCTGGCAGAGTGTGGAGTTGCCACGGAACCATGTGCGCATGCGCACGGCGCTGCGCGTGATCATAGCTGGCGCGCTGGTCCTGCTAGCTGGTCTCGGGGTGCGATCAGCAGTAGCAGGCCCGACGGCGACCGTGGCAGCGCCACAGACCATCGAGGCCAGTGAGCCGGACGCAGCGGCCGTGGCGTCCACTGCGGAGTATGTTGCCCGGGCCTGGCTGACCCTGGATGATCCATCCTCGCGCGCCTCCCGCCTGTCACGGGCGTGGGACGAGCCCGGCACTGCAGGCTGGAGCGGTGAGGGCGGTCTGGAGACGCGCGGATCGACCTACGTGGTGGCGACCGAGGTCGTGGACGAGGACGTGATCGATGTTACCGTCGCGGTCTATGTCGCCGGTGGCGAGGATGGCCCGGCCGGCTGGGTCGGCGTCCTCGTGCCGATGCAGCTCGTGGATGGCCGGGCTAGTGTGCGCGCCGAGCCCAAGCTCGTCGGCGTGCCCGACCCGGCCCGCCTACCAGCCGTACCGCTCGTCGAGGAGGACCGCACCCTGACCGGCGAGACCCGCAGCGACGTCGACCGCTTCTTTACCGCGTGGGCCAGCGGGGACGCGACCGGGGTGACCGCACCGGGTGTTGAGATTCCGACCCCGCCGGCGGGCCTGGCGGCGGCCGAACTAACCGCCTGGACCGTGACCGCGGGCAGCGGCGATACGCGCTCCGGGACAGCCACTGTGCGCTTGACCATCGGTCAGGCCACCATCACGTCGACCTATCAGGTCGAGATCACTCGCGTGACGACCTCCGACGGTGCAGACCGTTGGCAAGTCACCAATATCTCATAACACATTGGAGGGATTCTTATGTCGCTAGCAGATTACACCGGCGATGCAATTAAAGACTGGATTCTCACGTTGGCAGGTACAGCGCTCATCGCGATCTTGGCTGTCTTTTTTGTTGGCGCATTAGCACGCTCGGAGTGGGGCAAAATGGTCGGCCTATTCGTGGGAGCCGTCATAGCGGCCCTGTTCGTGTTTATGCCGGATACAGCGGTGGGCCTGCTTAAGGCCGTCGCCTCATCAATCTTGCCATCATGACCGGACGAGTGCTCACACGGGCGTTCAGCTTTGAGACTCGTCAACATTCGGTCTTGGGCTGGGACCTGGGCGAAGGGGTACCACGCCGCCCCGCCGTTATCTGCGCGGTGATCGTCATCGTCTGGGCAGGGTTACTGACCTTGGTCGTCGGACCACCAAGTCGCCGCACGTTCATCTTCTACGTGGCTGTGCCAGGAGTTATCGCGTGGTTCGGCTTTTCGCCGTCCGGGCTGATCCCACGCAGGAGGCGCATCACGATGTGGGTGCTCAGGGCACGGTATATCCTGATCGGCCACGTCGGCGTCATCAATGGCGGCGTGACGCGCAGACGGCACGACCTGCTGCACGTGCGGGAGCGGATCACGTTGACCTGGTGGCGACGCACATTCGGGTCACGGGCACGTGATTGGGACCCGTGGACGCCACAGGCGGCCGCCTCACGGCCCGTCGGGCCAGGACCGACCGTCAGGATCGGGCAGGGCGTGCGCGTGCTCGGCTTCGACGCTATGACACCACTACGAGAGGACTAGCTAGATGGGTATTCTGCAATCGCTGAGCCGCACATTTGGTATTCCTGAGGCACTGTCTGTGCCGCTGCCGCACTACAGGCTCCTGTCTGATGGGCTGATCGTCTCGGACGATCGAGCACAGGCGTGGTTCACCGTTTCGGCCGCGTCCTCGCAGATGCTGACCGTCCAGGAGAGGGCTGACGAGGCAGGCCGCGTCATTACGGCCGCACAGCGTATCCTCGGCGACCGTGCCTGTCAGCTGCGGATCATGTGGGGACGCATCGACGGCGCCACCTATACGCCCGGCCATGAGATGACCCCGTGGGCGCAGGCCCGGCGCCAAGGGATTAGCGATCTTGGCCTGGCTGAGCGGCACGTCCTGCTCGGCATCGATATCGAGGACCGCCACACGGCCGCCGTCTTGCAAGCGTTGCGCCGGGCGACTGACTGGGTTGGTGGTGATGCACGCGCGATTCCGCGGCGGGAGCTGGCGAGTCTGGACCGGACGATGAGGCAGTTCGCCCGCATGCTGCAGGACACACCGCTGCGGGCGCGGCCCGCACCGGTGGAGACCCTGGCGTGGATGCTCGCACACGACCAATATCGCACCATGCGACCATTGGCCGGCGAGGGCACCGTCACCGGTGCCCGGCTCGCGCGGCTGACCCGGGGCCGCGCAATCCCGTGGCCAGACCACATACGCCACTATGGTGCCGACGGCACCGAGACCGCCTACACGACGCTCCTCGCATTGAGCGAGTTTCCCGAAAAGCTCGAGGTGCCGGGTAACGGGGAGTGGCTGCTGACCCTGTCGCGTGTATCCCGGCGAGGTATCGAGGGGGAGCCGGATGAGGTCCGTATCTACCCGCAGGCCGACGTACGCTTCGAAGTGTTGACGTCCGCGGCAGGGCTCGGCAAGGTCGAGAAAGTCCGTAAATCCGCCAAAGAACAGCGGCGCGAAGCGTCACGCTCCAGCGCCGGGGAGACTGATCTCAATATTGCGATGGCGGAGGCGGAGATGGAGCAGCTGGCCGCAGAAATCCAGCGCGGCCGCGTCGAACTCGTCCACGCCAGCTGCATCATCTCCGTCACTGAGGCGTCTCGGGAGGCCCTGGAGGCCAGCGTGACAGCGCTCCAGGCACACTATGCCGAGTACGGCATCACGGTGGACGTGCTGGCAGACCAGCAGCGGGAGGCGTGGATGCAGACGATGCCGTGCGACCAGGTCCGCACCGGAGACCTATCACACGTCATGGATGCCCCCGCCTTCTTCGGCTCGTGGTTCTGGGGCGGCAGTGTCGTCGGCGATGATGTCGGGCCGGCTATCGGTTATACCACCGGAGCGACCGCCTCAATCGTGCGCCTGCACCCGACCGAGGCACCCCGGCGGGGCGACACATCAACCATCGCCATCGTCGGCAAGGGCGGCCGCGGTAAAACCACCGCGATGCAGCTGCTCGCGTTGGACGCGGCCGACGAAGGAGCCTGGGTGCCGCTCCTCGACCTCAAGGGAGACCTCGACAACCAGTACGGTGGGATCGTGGCCTGTGCGGCCGAGTACGGTATCCCAGCTGACGCTGTGGCCGTGGACGGGCGATTCGCCGGCGCAGCAGACCTTCTACGCCTCTCGACCCCTGAGGAGGCCCTCTCGGCGTCGCATGGACAGCTGATGCTGCTCATCTCGGAAGCTCTTCGCGTGCGGGCCCAGCCCGTGCTCATGGAGCACATCGCCCGGCTCGTCGAGTCCGGAGAGGAGCGCTCCACCGCACGCCTCATCAACATCATGGCCGCATCCGCCGATGACACGGCGCAGCGGATCGCCGGCGAACTGACCGCCTGGCGCAGCGACATCTACGGGAGCGCAATTGTTGGCCGGGCTGACGGTGGAGCCCTGCTGGGCACCGGGCCCGGCATCCACCTCATCCGCTGTCCCGGCATGGTGCCACCGGCCGCAGATACTCCGCCGGCCGACTGGTCCACCAGTGAGCGCGTCCAGGCCGCCGTCATTCGCGGACTGCTCGCCTGGCTCAC
Organism: Actinobaculum sp. 352; assembly: GCF_003957265.1. NCBI lineage: Bacteria > Bacillati > Actinomycetota > Actinomycetes > Actinomycetales > Actinomycetaceae > Actinobaculum > Actinobaculum sp. 352. The sequence goes on from NZ_RQSN01000006.1 coordinate 187,102, forward strand.
CCAGATCGGCTCCCGGCAAACCCTCCGGGATCAGCGAAAAATGGTGTGCCTTCCTGAGGCGCATATGCTGACCGCGACCCGCGAAGGCGCCGCCTTTTTGGACAGGACGGCGCGTATGGGCCGTGCAATGGGCCAAACACTGGTTGTCGACACGCAGGACACGGCGAGCATCGCGGACCATGATGGAATCATGGAGCAGCTCGTCGCCGTGATGGCCTTCAGTCAGGACACCGAGGCGCAGCAGACCGCCTTGGCCAAGCTCCTCGGATTAGAGCCAACAGAGGCGGCCCGGATTGCTGTCAGGGACGTGTCCGTCGACCCACACACCGGTGCTAAATGGTCAGGTCACTGCTATATGCGCGATCCACGGCGCAGGGTTGCCTCCGTGCAGATCGCCTACCCGAATAGCCGGGTAGCTGATCTGCTGTCCACTGATCCGACACATGCACGGAAGGAAGCAGCATGACCACCACACTAACAGCCCGCCTCATCTCCGCAGCCGCGATCACCGCCGCGCTCCTCAGCGCGTGCTCTCACGAGCCAACCGCGGCCGACAAGACCGAGGACGGTGTACGAGCCGCGCTGACCGAATATGTCGAGGTCGCTGTACACGGTGACCGCACCGCCGAACAACAGGAGCTCATGTGCACTCAGCTCCTGACGGCCGAAGAGGCGGATATCACCGAGTGCGAGCCGCCCTACGACTACACATCCAACTCCTCGTGGCGTGAGCTCGCCTCCATCGACTCTGTCGTCATCGATGGAGATAAGGCCACCGTCCGCTGGCAGTGGCATGGACGAGACTCACTGACAACGCACGATAGCACAGCGACGTTCTATTGGGAGGGGGGACGATGGCGCTACCAGTACGACGGCTAGGCCGTCGCAGCGCCCTGGCCGGCCTGCTGCTCATCCTTGGAGCAGTGCTCCTGCCGACCAGTAGCGCGCTGGCCGATGACCCCGACGGCGACCCGGCCGTCTACCAGCCCGACGGTGTCGGATCCCTGTTCAGCGTGCCGGACATGAGGCAGGGGCAGGATCCGACCCTATTTGAGGCATATCCGGACGGTGCCTGGGTCACCGACTGGAAATCCACCGGCTGGACCCACGTCGTCGACAATACTGTTGACCCGGTCCTCAACGGCATCACCAACGTGCTGCTCGGTGGCACGAAGGCGGTCACGCGCGCGGCGATCGCCTTCTCCTACCAGATGGCGCACTTCGACATGTTCGGCATGCTCTCCAGTGATATCACCGAGATGGTCCGCGCGGTGGCCACCACCGCGATCGACTGGCTGCTGCCGACCTGTTTGGCCATCGGTGCCGTCCTTGTCCTCGCCAAGCTCGGAGTGGGCACAGGAGATGCCCTGCGTCAGTTCGGCGCCCTTGTCCTGGCTGGCGTAATCGGCATGTCCCTTGCCGTGGTCCCGGAGCTATGGACCGGGACCATGACCGCCATCCGACAGGCCGGTGCTGAGACCACCGCCAAAGCGGCAGAGGCGGCAGTGACCGACCTTGACAGCCCGTTTACCGGGCCGACACCGACCTATGGGTCCGATGAGACAGTGAACGCGCAGCGCCGCCAAGCAGATGCGATCTGGCGAACCTACGTCGCGATGCCGTGGTGTATCGCGGAGTTCGGCAGCCTGCGCACCTGCCAGGACTACGGCGAGGAGGTCCTCAGCCGCAGCGGAGACGACCGCGTCGATTTTATCGACGGCAAGGATTTCAAGGACGCGATGGGTGGTGATAAGTCTGACGCGTGGCAGATGACCACCGGGCAGGACGGCGCCACACGCCTAGCGATCATGCTGCCGGCGCTCCTGGTGGCGTGCCTCTTCTGCGGGCTGGTCATCTTCCTCAACGCCACCGTGCTCCTCTACTCCATGCTCGCCCTCATGTTGCTCGTTGTCGGCGTGTTCTTCGCCCTCCTGTGGGTCATTCCGGGCCGCCCACGCCAATGGGGCATGACCTGGGCCGAGAAGCTCTTCAGCTTCGTCTTCATGAGCTTCGTCGCGAACCTGATTCTCATGGTGACCATGCTCGTGGCCATGACCACCATGCGCCTCACTGGTGACTACGGGTGGGGAGTCTCCGCGCTACTGACCATCATCGCCTCCATCGCATCCCTGTTGCTCGTCCGTCACCTGCGGGAGATTCTGGGCGTGGGCTCGACTGGTCTGCTGTCCATGCTCGGCACGGGAGCGGCCATGAGCATGCTCGGCCGCCGTATCCGACCCCGCCGACCCGGCCGGCACGCCACCAGGCCCGACACGGGCAGCGAGGCATCGGCTGACAGTACCGCCAGCAGTGGCACGACGACCGGCGGAGCTCCGCGGCCCCACCGCGTGATCGACAGGCCGCAGCCGCATCGGCCGGCCGGACCAACCAGGCCCGGACGGCGTCGCCGGACTGGGACCCGGGATACGGAGCCGGTGCCCGCCGTCGTCGCGTCACCGCGCCTGACCGCAGGCCCGGCCACCGCCACGCCGGTTACAAGTGAGACGGCCGCCGCGCCGCGCCGCATCCCACAAACCCCGCCAGGCACGACCACAGATAACGAGCCCACGGTACCGGGTGTGGACGGGCGGCCGGCTGCGGGTGCGAATGCTCCACAGCCCGGCCCGCCAGCGCCCGCACCCCGGGAACTACCAGCCCGGAGGCAACCGACGGCCGAGGCGGGCGAGCCCGCAACGCGCTCGGCGCAGTCGGCCCCATCGGCGAATCGGCCCGAACCCGCCGCCATGCGGCCACAGCCAGCAGCCACGCCGCCAGCCCAGCCCGCCAACACGTCTACCGTGGCAGCATCCGCGCCGCGGCGTGAACTGCCAGGGATGACCGGCGGCGACCCGCAGCCGGCCGAACGACTGACACTGTTGCGGAGGAGGCGCAGCAATGACTGACAAATGGGACGGCCTGCTGGCCGATGGTGTGCCTGACATTCCAGCGTCACGCCGCCACGGCGGCCCTGACCGCGCGCGCCGGCTCCCGGTGATGTGGGGACGTGTCCTCGTTGCTGTCGTCGTCGTGGGCATGGTGGTCGCTGTCATCGCGTGGCTGTGGGTACACCCCACGAGTAGCCAGGTGCCGGACTCGGCGACTGCCACCACCATACGCACGGACGCGACGGGTGAGCCGAGTGCGGTGCCGACCTGGTCCTATGTCACCGAGACCGCGCCAGTGCCTGAGATCGCTCAGCGGGGCCCGGCCGTCGCTGACGAGTTCTTGCGCCTCATCTATCAGTCTGCGGATTGGTGGGAGGTTGACGACCAGCTCGCCGACATCGCGACCGACCAGGTGCGCTACGAGCTCATCGAGTACCCGGAGCTCCACGCACCCGTCGACGGCGCGATTGCCGGCATCGAGTACACCGACGTCACCGACACGTCGGCCGGCACGTGGAGTGCCACCGCACAGATCACCACCAACACCGGCCACCAGGTCACCGGTGCGATCACTGCGGAAGCGACTGAGGACGGCTGGCGGGTCGCGAGCTGGGAGACAGCACCGTGATCCGCAACAGGCTCGCCCTCAGCGCCGCCGGCGGCCTCCTGGTCACCATGGTGGCGTTCGGCGCGCTCATCATGCTGCCCATCATCGTGGTCGGTGGCGCCGAGTCCAATGACACGACCGGCCAACAGGCCGCTGCCGTGACCGGTCACGGCCTGTCCGACAAGGTGTCGGCCGAGTACCGCGACATCGTCCTGCGCGCCGGCCAGATCTGCGACGACGTCACCCCAGCGGTGATCGCCGCGCAGATCGAGCAGGAGTCCGGCTGGCGGCCCGAAGCGACCAGCCCTGCCGGCGCCCAAGGAATCTCCCAGTTCATGCCCGGCACGTGGGCCTCCCACGGTATGGATGGCGACGGCGACGGCCATGTCGATATATGGAATCCTGCGGATGCGATCTGGTCTCAAGGGCACTACATGTGCCGCCTGCGTACCAGCGTGCTCGCTCTACGCGCCGAGGGCACTATCTCCGGCTCAACTCTCGACCTGACCCTGGCCGCCTATAATGCCGGCCTAGGCAACGTTCAAGCCGCCGGCGGCGTGCCACGCTTCGCCGAGACGACCCGATACATCAGCCGCATCCACGCTCTGATCCCTACCTATCAAGCCCCTACCGCAGCCGCTGGCAGCGGACAGGAGGCCGTCGTCGAGGCCGGCCGCCCCTACCTCGGCCGCCCCTACCGCGGCGAAGGCGCCGGCGGCATGGACTGCTGCACCTTCGTCCAAACTGCCGTCCGTGACGCGCTCGGCATCACCCTGCCCATGTACACCCCCGGCCATCCACTCGCCACCGCGAAGTGTGAGGCGAGCATGATGCGCGCCGAGGCATACGGCGGACAGCAGATCCCGCTGGCCGACGCCAGACCCGGAGACCTCGTGTTCTTCCAATCCGCCGCCGTGTCACCATCCATCGATTTTGTGACGCACGTCGGCATTTACATGGGCGACGGGCAGGTCATGGATTCCAGCCCCGGCCGAGGCGTCGCAATCACCGACCTGTCCCGCTACGCAACCTCCGATCCCATCCTTGATATCGCTGTCCGACTACCCACCAATTAATAGGAAGGAACCGTTCGATGACTAATCCCCGCTCATTCGCCCGTGAGAGTGGCACGTGGCGCGCCATCAATATCACCATCCCGGACGAGGTCTACCAGATCATCCGGCGAGAGAAATATGCACGTGAAACCACCTACGCAGAAGTCATCACGCACGCCATCCTCACCACCTACGCGCCCCACACGAAGGACAAGACCAATGAGACCGAAACCCGTTGATATCTACGCTCTTAAACGCGCCGCATCGCTCACGGCGGCGGCCGCCATGATTCTCGCGATGTGCCATTACGTCACCCGGATAGATACCAGCGGAATCGCGTTACGCGCCCTACCCTATATCGCTTCCGGCGTCGCACTGACAGCGATCACTGCGCCCATCCTCTTTGCGCTCTTTTACCACCAGGACCGGCACTCACTGCTGCGCACAATCGGCTGGTCATGGGCCGCCTCAATCGCGGCGATTATCACCGTGTGGAGCCTGTACGGCATCATCCTCATCAACCTCGGATACACAACCATCTAACACTGCGGAAACACCGGAGGAAACAATGCAGAAAACAGTCCTCATCGACGACATCGACGCCACCACAAACGACGTCCAAACCATCACATTCGCGCTCGGAAAACAGTCCTACGAAATCGACCTAGGCCCCGAGAACCGGCAGCGACTAACCGACGCCCTCAACCCGTTCATCAACCACGCACGACGGACCCGTAAACCAGCTCCGCAAACGACGCGAAACGCGGCACAAACCAGCCGGAAAACAATCCGCGAATGGGCACGAAACAACGGCTACACCGTCGCCGAATCCGGCAAACTACCCGCCGACATAATCAACGCCTACACCCACGCACAAACAGCCGACTAAGGAGCCTCCCATGACCATTCCAGCCCACCACACCACACACAATTTCCCTGTTCATACGCCCGTTCACACGGTCACAAGTAGCCTTGACACCCCACCCAGCGTAATTCCACACAAAAGTGGCGGTCACACGCTTGACCACCCTCCCCCTACGTCTACGACTCCGAGAGAGGGTGGTCAAGCGTGTGACCTTGGAAAGGTAACGCTGGGTGGGGTGTCAAGACAAAACAAGAAGAACAGGGAAAAGGAACAGTGGGCTGGAATGGTCCAGAACGTACCTAAACCTCACGTACATGAGTGGTCCCGAAAAGAAGGTGCCTGATGAGTACTAATGCGATCTATACAACCTTGGAATTGCTGGCGAAATTCCGTTTCGTGCCAGCAGCGATTATCGGCCGAGAAGTATTCCCGCACGTATCCGACACCTCGCGCGCCCCAATGACGTCACGTGTCCTCAAACGGCTCCGCGAGGACGGGCTCATCGATCGGCAAATGGTGCTCGGCCGAACCTGGGTCCATTGGCTCACCGAGGCCGGTGCACACGCACTGGATGTTGAAGGCGGGAAAGGGGGAGTCAAGCTCGCCGAATATGAGCATGATCTGGTGATCGTCCACCTCTACCTCACACTCCGAGAGCACCCTCTCGTCGAGCGGATCATCACTGAGCGCGAGGCGCGCTCCGAATGCCCCGATGCGGAGAATAATCCGTGGGCCATCCCCATCACTCGGCAATCCGGAAAAGCCGGCTATGCCTGGCCCGACATTATCACCGTCGGGCCAAACGGCCGGTGGGGCCACGAGGTCGAATGGACCCGAAAAAACAAACAAAGGCTCCGCCTGCTCATGCTGGCCTACGGCCACCACGCGGATTACACCGGAGGCGTTTACTACACCACACCGCAAACCAGCACGCTTATCAACGAAGCTGCCACCACGGTTAATGACCGGCTCTGGGAATCCGGATACGGCCGCCAAATCATCACCCGAAACCTCACAGACACGATCTGAGAAATGCCATGAGTATCCCGACACCGAAACTCCGGATGACCCGCGACGCGGCACCGCCAAGCGATGCCCGCGCCATTCGCCGCGGCATCATCCTCATCACCGCATTAACCAACATCATCGCCACAGCAATAACCCTCGTCATCGTCGCCGCCGTCCGGTGGGCCGGCCGGGACAAAATCCGCGGCTGGCACCTCCTCATCGTCGGCCTGGCCACCAGTATGCTCGGGGTCCTCCTCGGCTGGCCAACCGCCTACGCCGCCCCATGGACCGAGGTCATTGACACGCTGCGGACCCCGCCGCTCGACCTGACCGCGGTCCTCACGCTCGCCTCCACCACCTGGCCGACCTGGGCGGTCGGCCAGGTCCCCTTCGCCGCCTGCCTCGGCCTAACGGCCGCCGGCATCTATCTCGCCTGGCGCGACCGCTACAGGAAAACCTGGCAGACCACCGCCACGCCGACCGCCGCCAGCTCCCGTGCGATCACGGCCGCGAAACGCCGCCTCGACAAAACCGTCGCACACGCCAAACCCGCCCCGACGCCAGACCAGCTCACCCTGCCCCTCGGCATCGACGCCACCACCGCCGGGCCCGTCACCATACCCGCTAGTGTCATCCGGACCCACGCACTCGTCATCGGCCCGACCGGCGTCGGCAAAACGGAGGCCCTCAAGCGTCTCCTCTGGGCGACCTGCGCACAACCAGCAGCCCGTGCACTGCACATCCCGGCCGTCGTCATCGACATGAAAGCCGACCCGGACCTCGCCGCATGGGTGCAAGCCCAGGCGGCCGAACTCGGCCGCCCCTACCACCGCATCACCGTCAACCCGGCCACCTCGACCAGCGGATACAACCCCCTCGCCGGCCGCACCGCCGACGAGATCGCCGACGCCGTGTACGAAGTCCTCTTCGCACACGACACCAGTCTCAACCAGCACTATGCCACCCTCTCCCGGCGACTCATCCAAGTCGCCTCCCGGACGCTCGTCGACCTCGCCGACAACCAGGTCCTCCTAAGCCCAGGACGCCCCTGGACAGTCAACCTGCCCAACCTCGCCCGTCTCTGCTCCACCGCCGAGCTTCGCCTCATCGTGCCCGACGTCACCCCACCAACCGCTCAGATCATCAGCCGATACCTCACCGACCTCAAAGCCTCCAGCGCCGAGAAAGACGCCGGTGACGCACGAGACCGGCTCATCACTATCACCGACACCACCATCGGCGCCATCCTCGGCACACCCGGCCTCACACTCCGCACCGCCATCGCCGACGGCGCCCTCATCTGCTTCTCGCTCGACTCGGCCGGCTCTCCCGAATCCGCACGCGCACTCGGCAGACTCGCCATCCACGACCTCACCGCAACCCTGCCACACCTGCCTGTCGGATGGGCCGGGCTCTGCCCCATCGTCCTCGACGAGTTCGGCGCCCTCGCCAGCCCCAAAGTCTCCGACCTCTACGCCCGGGCACGCTCCGCCGGCGGCGCCGTCGTCCTCGCCACCCAAGACCTCGACTCCGACCTCACCGCCGTCAGCGCACAATTCGCCGGCACCGTACGCACCAACGCGAACCTCTGGATCGTCATGCGGCAAACCCGCGGCGACGTCGCCGAATCCATCGCGCACGACATCGGCACAAGAGCCGGATGGAAGGAAACCATACAAACCACCGACGACTGGGACCCCCTCGGCGGGCTGCACGCCGCCTCCGGCGTCGGCAGCCTCCGCCAAGTCGACGAATACATCATCCACCCAAACGAGCTGCGCGACCTGCCCGCCGGTACCGCCATCATCATGACGAAACTCCCCGCCGACACCCTCCACCACCACCACGCCGACACCACCATCCACCGCACCCACATCGCCCAAGCCCCACAAGCGACACCCGCCAACCCACGCCGCACACCAGCGGCCAACGTCGCACCACGGCGGACGCCGCGAAGCGGCGAGGATGGCCCGGCCGAGCAAACACCACCACCGCCCCCACCGCCAGACGACGCCTGGTGAGGCGGCCAGGCCCACGCGCCAGTAGTGAGCGTGACGACGGCATGTGCTCCTTCCGCGGGTGTTTGACCATGGAGCCTGCCGGGCGTCCACTCGCCCGTCAAGCCTGTCGGCCTGATCTGTCCCACACCGCTACGCGGCATGCGACAGATCACCCCGCCATCCGGCTTGACAGGCTCCCTCCCACCCGGCCCAGCGGCACCATCAAACACCCACCAGGGAAGGAGACATCATGACCATCACGATCTACACCACCACCAGCTGCCAAGCCTGCCACCTCACCAAACGCGCACTCGACCGCCGAGGCATCACCTACCGCGAGCTCGACGCTGCCGCGCACCGCGACCAACTCATCAGCGCGGGTTGCCAGCAGCTCCCCGTTATCGTGACACCGACCGAGACCTGGACCGGCTACCGCCCCGACAAACTCGCCAACATCCGACGTACCGCATGAGGCGCGGACGGGCACGTGGCCCCCGGGGACAAACCCCGGGGGCCACAACTACGTCACAATCACGAGACCCCACACCACAGGCCTCACGCAGGCCGATCCTCACCCGATATAGTCCGCACGTGCTCACCCAGGCAGCCCCCTGCCCACCTGTGGACCGCCCGGGCGCCCGGAGCGCCCCACCGGCCCACACGTGGACAGCGGGACCCCAACAACCACCCGCACACACCTGCCACGATCCCGCGCGGCAGGTGTGCACGGCCTACCAACCACCAGCGAGACACGACAGTAGTCACGTAGCTATTTTCCATTCCCCCTGCCGCATTATGGCCCGCGCCGTGCTCCGCGCAAGTCCCACCCTCCGGCTGGGACCGGCCTATCCCTGATGTACGCCACACCGCTACGCGGCATGCCGTACATCACCGATAGACCGCCCTACGGGTTGACACTACGCTCCCAACGGCCCAGGAAGAGAGCAGGTAAGGGGTAATGGAAAACAATGCCAAACATGGCCAGCAGTCGGCACACGCCCTTGTGCACGCCGATACACGCCTGGCATAATGGGACTGGGTACACAGCTCGTAACCGTGTACCCAGTGTGAGTTGCTATCGCAGCAGTGCTATCAGCAGTGCCACGATGGCAATAGCAAGGTTAAAAGCCTGGAGCTGCGCGATCCTAAGCACGGCGCGCAGTATCCGGGCTTTTTCCTCACCCGACGTCTCGCGTTTCCGCTTACCCATCGACCTCACCTCCCCTCACCGACACAGAACTCAGCAAAGTTACAATTTGTGAGAGCTCTGGTCCAGCCCAAGGGAGCCACTCCCAGAATACAGCGCACCACCGACACAAAACAGGCCTAAGCAGCCCCGTCAACCGCGCGACGCAGGGCCTCCTGCGCCGGCAGCACATAGCGCTGAGTCGTCGTGAGCTGGGAATGCCCCAGAAGGAGTTGTACAGCGACGATATCGTGATCCACAGCGTACGCACGAGTACCAAACCGATGCCGAAGAGTATGCATCGTCCACGGAGACGGCAAAACCCGAGCCCCAAGCTTTGACACCCACCGCGACGACAAGTGCCCGTCAATCTTCCCGGGAAACAACCAGCCACCTGTACGATCTGTGATACGCACAAAATCCTCGTAAATGTCCGCCGGCATCGGAACAGGCCGATGACGACCACCCTTACCCCGCACAAGCAGCACCGGACCGAACAAATCATGCGTAAGATCCCGCCGATGAGCCCGTGCGATCTCACAACACCGCAACCCCATATACGCCGCCATACGAATAATCATCCCAACACGCAAATCCGTATGAGCCAACGCCTCCGCCAAAACCTCCTCAGGCGCCGACCGTGCCGGAGGAATTGATCGGCGCACCATCGGCAAACTGGCCGCAGGATTCTCCCAACCCCACATACGCGAAACACAACCAAAGAAACCACGCAGTGAGACATACATAGAATGCCGGGTCTCAGGCGCCCAACGCTGCGCACCTACCCACCGCAACAACTGCTCCTCCGTCACCTCCTCAGGAGCCAGCCCACAAGCACGCGCAAACGTCCGGATATGACGCAAACGCGTGACAATAGTACTTTCAGACCGACCGCCAGCACGCAGGAATAACTCCCACGCATCCAACGCCGTCTCCCACTCCGGAGGAGCCTGCCAAACCCAAGGTGAATGTAGTGAGCGCATGCCCACATTCTGCGATCAACGATTCCGTCAGAACACCCACGATCAACAGGTGGCAGGCCTCACGCAACCAACACCCAACCACCGCCAGCATCCCGATATACGGCGAAAGCTCCAAACCCGGAGGTCGGAGGTTCAAATCCTCCCCCCGCCACTGAATCAAGGGGCCGACCCGAAAGGACCGGCCCCTTCGCCTTACCCGGAACAAACGGCGCAGGGAGCCTGACCCATAGACCGCCGAACCTGTCTCCAGAACTGGTACAATGACCTATATCTGCGCGAGGTAGATTATCTACGCGTGGCATGTCACCCAGGCGGCCGGGCGGCCGAGGTAGTTCATCGCCGGACAGCAGTGAAAGGCTTGCTATGTCTTTACCGTCAGTGACTCTGGATCGCATAGAGTCATTGCTTCGCCCTAACGATGGAGCAGTGCGCCGTGACGGCGATATTCTGCGGCGCAGTTACTCCGATGTAGTCACAGAAGTGCGCCGTCGGGAGAAGATACTCGCCGTCACCGCGATATCGACGGTTCATTACACCGATGCGCGTGATTGTGCATCGGCGCTTGAACTCGTTGCCGGTCCCGGCGCAGCTGGGCTGCTGGCGGCATGCAGTGTGGAGAGAGTTGCTGATGGTTGCCGCATAAAGGCGTCCTTCGATGCAGTGATCAGTGCCGGTGCAACCGATGTGCAGCTATTGAGTCTCGTACGCCGCGCGATTGATATCTGTGCGTCCACCGTGACCGAGCACGATCAGCGGATCGCCGAGATCGTGGCGGAGCGTCGCGACGGTACGGAGCGCGGCACAGGAACGGAAGAGTAGCGAGTGGCCGGAGGTCGGGTATGGCGAACGAGAATGTGAACGAGAGTGCAAACGAGAACCTGGAATGGTTCCGGCAGGTTGGCCCGGAAGATGCCGTCGCGCCTGTGGATCTGGCGCGGTTGCGCTCCATGATAGAGCAGTTGGGTTGGGAGGTCACGGCTGAAGAGGGATCGGAGTACCCGATCACCGCTTCGCGCGATGGCCGCGACATCGAGATATGGAGTGTGAATGACGGCAACTTCCTGGAACTCAATCACGTGGGCTCCGCGCGTTTTTCGGGTGAAATCGTTGGTGAATTCGCCGGGCAGCTGAATACGTTCAACGGGGATCCGGACATTCCACATGTGGTACGGCTACTACCTGCTTACGACGACGAAGCGCGTGTGTGCGTGCGAGCCTCGTCCACCGTCTTCATCGGTGAGGGAATGAGTGACGTGCAGCTGCGCGAGTATCTGCAACCCACACTGGCCGCGTGCACAGAACTGGTCGAGGGCTTTGAACGGGGGCAGGAGCCGCAAGCCAATGTCTGATCTGCAGCAGATTCCTGAGTCTCCGCACACGCCGACCTCCCAGAATTTCCAGGTCGACCTCGCCGGTTTGGTAGAGCTTCTCAGCCGCAATCTGTACTCGGGCCCCCGGGTATTCGTCCGTGAGCTGCTACAAAATGGCGTCGACGCCATCACTGCCCGGCGTGGTATCGATCCGTCGTGCCCGGCGCGGATAACCTTCAGTGCCGAGGGCCAGATCCTACGCATCCGTGATACCGGAATCGGGCTGACGACCGACGAGGCGGCTGAGCTACTGGCAACCATCGGGGCGACCTCAAAACGCGATGAGTTCGGAATGGCTCGTACAGACTTCCTCGGGCAGTTCGGTATCGGGCTGCTGTCGTGTTTCATGGTCTCCGATACGATCACCGTACGTTCGCGCTCCGCCGCCGACCGGGACGCTCGGACCATCCAGTGGGAGGGAAGATCCAACGGAACCTGGGTTGTCACCACCGCCGTCGAGCCGTTGACCGAACCGGGAACCGAGATGCTTCTACATTCCCTGCCCGGTGAGGATCCCTTCACCTTCTCCTCGCTGTCCCGGCTTATAACCGAATACGGTGAGTTCCTGCCGATCCCGGTTGAGCTACGCGCCGAAGGACAATCGCAGGTGTTAACCGCTCGTCGTGCGCCGTGGGAGGAGAACAGCGCGGGCGCCGTCAGCTGGTGCGCCGCAAACTTCGGCTTCCATCCCTTCGCCGTTGTGCCGGTGGAGGTTCCGGAGGCCGGCGTCAAGGGTCGCGCCTTCATCCTGCCGACCGGCGCTCATCCCGGCCAGGAGACGCGTCACCGGGTCTATCTGCGGCGCATGTTGCTTGGCTCACGCATCACCGAGCTGTTGCCCGAATGGGCGTATTTCGCACGAGTCGTAATCGATGCCGAACATCTACATCCCACGGCCTCGCGGGAGGGGTTGTTCGACGACGACTTACTGGCCACGACACGCGAAGCACTCGGCGAACAGATTCGTACCTGGTTGACGAGGCTCTCGACGACGGACCCGAAGCTCTTCTCCGAGTTCATCGCCGTCCACGTCAGCGGACTGAAGGCCATGGCGGTTTCCGATGCACCCACTCGCGAGATGGTAGCACGAACAGTACCCTTCGTAACTTCTCTAGGAGAGCAAACATTCACGCAGGTGTTGGAGCGCTTCGGAGCATTCCGGTACACGCGCACTGCCAGCCGCTTCCGGTCCTTGGAGCCGGTTGCGCGTGCCAATGGGTTATGCATCGTCAACTGCGGTTACGCCTTCGACGCCGATCTGGTGGCTCAATTCGCGCTTGACAACCCGGAGAGGGCTATCGGTGAACTGGAGCCCGCGGAGGTACTCGGCGTTCTCGTCGCACCGCCGGAGGATACGCGGCAGCGTATGCGTCCGGCCCTCGCAGCGGCTCAAACGGCCCTCGACCCGGCCGGCGTGGAGGTGGTGTTACGCGCATTCGCGCCCGTATCCCTGTCGGTACTTTTTCTTCCCGACGCCGAGATTGCAGGGCAGGCGCTCGCGGAAGCGGTGCGTGACCGGGCGGAGGGAGTATGGGGAGCCCTGCTTGATGCGGCCGATCCCTTTGGCGACTCTCGCCGACCACTGCTTGTTCTCAATGCCCGCTCGCCCGTGATCAACCAGCTAGCCGGTGCGAAAGACGATCAATTGCTGCAGGCGGCTGTGCGTGGACTGTATGTGCAAGCACTGCTGGCCGGCCAGCATCCGATGGATGTGCAGGCTCGATCCTGGGCGGACCAAACCTTCACCAGCCTCATCGAACTGTCGTTGAAAGGACGATCATGACCGCCAGCCATGAGGATCTCCTCGCCCTATGGGACGAAGCTGCGAATACGCCAACCGGCCCGGGGGCAAACCAGTTGTGGGCTCAGCTCGCCATGCAGGCCGAAGAGGCCGGCGAGGAGCATATTGCTCTTCGCGCTAATCTCTCGCTGTGCCACGCCTATCTAGAAACGGAAGCGTTCGCGAAACTGCTCGTACCCTTCGTGTGGTGCACCAACAAGTACCGCGAGAAGCCGGAACTCTTCGATGACGACTCGCTCTACCTGTATGGGTGGAGTTTCAAGTACGTGCTGATTGCCGTGCGACAGTTGCCGCAGATTGCCCGTCAGCAATGCCTTGACATTCTCGAAGAGATGCGGTTGTTCTATCTGCAGATGGGAGAGTCGCTACGTCCGTACTACAGCCAGGCCAACAGCCTGTACGAGAATTTCGGCGAGATGGAGATGGCGGCGGGCTTCTACGAGCAGTGGAAGGACGCGCCGGTTACACGCCTCGCCGATTGCACTGCCTGCGACCCCGAGGACGAGGTCTACTACGAGATTGACTGCGGGGACTGGGAGGCGGCAGCACGGGTCGGAGACGCGGCGCTCGCTGCCGAAGGGAGGCGCTGCAGCAACCAGCCAAACTCGATGCTATCCATGCTGCTCGAACCCTGGTTCCGTACCGGACGTGATGCGGAGGCGTGGGCGGCACATCTGCGGGTGTATCGCGACTACCAGACACGAGCGGAGAAGACCGGATCGCTCTACCAGCACCTTGACTACCTGTATCTCAGCGGTCGGCCGGAACGGCTGGAACGCGCCCGCCGAATCCTGCTCAGGCATCTGCCGCGGTGGCCGCAGGTGGGAAGACGTATCAGCCTGCTGCGCTTGGCCTGTTCCGCCGCCAACGTGGTCAGTGCGTTGCCGGGGGATCATGAGCGCGAGGTCTTGCCGGTGACGCTGCCGGGAGACAAACTCGACGCCGCGCCGCGGCAAACGCTGACGAATCCCACCCTGCGGCAGGCCGAGGAGTGGTTCACATCACTGGCTCGCGATATTGCGCGGCAGCTTGACGGCAGGCCGGGGGTAACGAGGACGGCTTGGCAGGATTCAGTGGAGCGGTACCTCGCTCGACGCCCGCTTGCACAAGAGGCGCCACAGATCCCCGACGCCTCAGGGCTGCTAGGTGAGGATGCCATCGACTACCGCCTATCCGGCCCCGAGGATTCGGCGGGTGGCGCCGTTGCAGGACCGGCAGCACAGGACCGTTATTCCGGAGGTACGGAGCCCGGTACACCACCGCGTGTGGGAGACGAGGCGCCGACGCCGCTACCGGCACAAGGAACGGCGCTACCACCCGTCGTCGCCGTCGACGTTCGCGGACCGTGGCGCGATATGGACTACGCGCAATTGCTTGCCCGTGCGGAGGAGGTCGGCGCGGTCCGCCGCAGTGCATATGCGGTGGAACTTATGGAACGTTTGGCCTACGGGCGTGAGAATCGGCTGCCCAAGGGTGAACTAGGGGTTCGACTGCGTGGGCGGCTGGGGGCGGCCCTGGGCGAGGACAACGCGATATTGACGTGTTTTGATTCCGACGTCTCGACTGCACCGACTTCACGCGTTGACCACACCGGTGAGGACGACGCCGCCTGGGCGGTGATCGATCAGGCGTGGAGGCTGTGTGACCAAGGGCAGGATGCCGAGGCTGCGCTGCTCGCAGATGGCGCCATGCGCACCGTTTCAAGCGAGCAGTTAGGAGTGCGACTGGAAGCTCTGCTGGTGTTGACCGTAACCAGCGTTCGAGCGGGATTCTCCGCAGCGGCGCTCGACTATGCGCGCCAGGGTCTGAATCTGTGTGCAGCAGCGGGATTCAACCTGCGGGCTGCTGCATTCGCTGAGGCGCTTTCAGCCGCTTTGGTCAATTTGCGGCGGAACTTGGAAGCTGCCGAGGTTGCCCAGCTCGGAATCGGTTATCTGGAGGGGCTGACGACAGCCTCGCCACTCGTGGAGGCGCTTCTTCGGCACATGCTGGCCGGCTTGAATGCAATCGCCGACGAACGCGGAGCTGCCGAAACCGCCATACGCCTGGGAGACTTGCGCGAACTGGCAGGTGATGTGGACGAAGCAATCAACTGTTTCGGCAGTGCGGCGAATTCTCTGCGTTCCAGTGATCAACACTCGCGCGCGATTGCCACGTGGGCTCATGTCATACGTCTTGCTGAGAGTGCTCAGAATACGAAGGCACTGATCGATGCGCTGTGGGAGCGTGCAGATGTTCTTGCCTTCCGTCCAGGCAAACATGCAGATGAGGATATAGCCGAGCTTGAGGCGATGCTTGATCGGCTGCATGAACTCTTCGCGCAGGTGGCCGGAAGCGTGCCCACGGGCGAGCTTGTGACGGATTCCGATTACGTTGCTGCGCAGGGCGAAGCCGTGTGGTGTACGCGAGCGGCACGACTGTATTGGGCGGTGGGCCGTATTCGCACAGCGTTGGACCTACAGGAGGCCGGCGTCGAATGGTATCGGCGTATTGCCGTGGATTTCGAGGAGAGCTATCTCAGGCAGCTGCT
Organism: Actinobaculum sp. 352; assembly: GCF_003957265.1. NCBI lineage: Bacteria > Bacillati > Actinomycetota > Actinomycetes > Actinomycetales > Actinomycetaceae > Actinobaculum > Actinobaculum sp. 352. Next base: position 203,392 of record NZ_RQSN01000006.1, read on the forward strand.
GATTCTAGCCAATATGTATCGCATGGAGGGGTCGGTCGAAACGGCGCGTGAGAAGGCGGCGTTGGCGAGCCGCATACTCGACGACGAACGATTCGAAGGCCATGAATTGCGAGGAATGTACCGCAGCCTCATGGATCGTTTCGAGGACGGGCAGCCGTAGATCCCTGCTTGTCCGCGCCGCCAGGGTACGCAACGCCGCCGTGGGATCGAGGTACCCGCTACTGCAAGTCGATCCCGACGAGCCTCACGGGGAAGGTGCGAACCAGACCGGCGCCAGACGCGGATGCCTGAGTCGAGTGTGGACGGGGGGGTGCCCCTATGTGGTTTGTCAAGCGGCGGTGGGTAGTTGCTGTGCTGGTTGGGGGTCGTAGAGGGAGCCGTCGCGGATCATGGCGTATAGGGTGAGGATGCGGCGGTGGGCGAGGGTGAG
>NZ_RQSN01000007.1:0-185313 GCF_003957265.1 Actinobaculum sp. 352
CACCAAGGGAATACCCGGTATTAGACCCCGTTTCCAAAGCTTATCCCGAAGAAGAGGGCAGGTTACTCACGTATTACTCACCCGTTCGCCACTAACCCACCCCAACCCAAAAGCCAGAATGAGCCCGTTCGACTTGCATGTGTTAAGCACGCCGCCAGCGTTCGTCCTGAGCCAGGATCAAACTCTCCACAAAAAACAAAAAGAGAGCCAAACCCAACCCAACAAAAACAGCAACCAACCACCCACCACAACAGCAGACAGCCAGCCACCAAACAAAAAACAAAAACCAGACACACTATCAAGCACCCAAACACCACACCCACACCCCAGAAGACCTCGGCGTTACCGCCTTGGCCTCCGGAAGGGGCACTCAGCGAGTCTACCAGATTTCGCCTGTCGCGTCAAACGCGACCGCTCGATTCCTTCGAAGAACTCGCCACCCCAGAGCACACTGAACCCGCAGATTTTCCTCATTGGATTCCGCCGCGCTCCGGCAGCAGATAAGAGACTACTCAGCTGGCAGGACCTGGTCAAGCCAGGATCGGGTGAGACAGCCCACGCGCGCCTTTCCGCTGCAATCTTCGCTATATGGGCTAGTCACGTGGCGGGCCGCCATGGAATCGAGTCTGGCTACACCGCCCGCCACCGGTCGAAGAACCATTTGCCTCTTCGTAGATCGCTCCGTCGGCAGGTTCCGCGCCTGATGCGTTCTGGCGGCGCTGATCGTGGCCGGGGCACGGGCCGCGAGGCTCCCCTCGCGCCTTGCCTTCCGAGCCTTCAGATGAACACACGAAGGACGGGTCAATACGCAAGATGACGGCTCCGAGTACATTGCCTACGGCGCAGGCAAAGTCCGTGCCCCGATACCAGCGGGAACGGCCCGATGCCTACGCCGATGCGAAGAGAGCCAACTGCTTACATGAACAACTGGGACGGGCAAGCCCTATTGCACCCGCGCCACCGCAAGGTTCTTCTTGCCCTTGCGCAGTAGCACGATGCCGCCAGGTAAAACATCGCCGCTGCGCACCTCCTGACCATCGACCACCTTCCGGTTGTTAACGTAGAGTCCCCCGGAGGCAACGGTACGTCGTGCCGCGCCGATGCCCTTTTCGAGTCCGGCCTGAACAAACGCGTTGACGACAGGCTCCCCAAAAGCGATAGTCGCCTGTGGCAACTCGGCCACGGCATCGGCCAGGGTTTCGGCATCCAGCGCGCTCAACTCCTCACCGCCGAATAACGCCCGGGATGCCGCAATGACGCGCTCGGTGGCATCGGCTCCGTGGACCCACGTCGTCACGTCCTCCGCCAGAATGCGCTGTGCCTGCCGCGCCGCCGGGCGCTCCTGCACCATTCGCTCCAACTCCTCAATTTCCTCCCTTGTGCGGAAGGTGAAGATTTTGAGCATACGTATAACGTCGTCGTCGGCGATATTGAGCCAGAACTGGTAGAACTTGTATGGGCTGAACATCTCCGGGTTCAGCCAAATTGCCCCACCCTCCGTCTTACCGAACTTCGTGCCGTCCGCCTTGGTAATAAGCGGGTTGGTAAGAACATGCACGTCGGCGTTCTCCACCTTGTGGATGAGTTCCATTCCTCCCACAAGGTTGCCCCACTGATCATTGCCGCCCACTTCCAGCGTGCAACCGTAACGTCGGTACAGCTCCAGGTAGTCGTTGGCTTGCAAGATCTGGTAGCTGAACTCCGTGAAGGAGATGCCCTCGTCGCTGGCGAGCCTACGTGCGACGATGTCCTTTGCGAGCATCGTGCCAAGACGGAAATGCTTGCCCAGGTCACGCAGGAAGTCGACCGCGCTCATGGACGCCGTCCAATCAAGATTGTTGACGATACGCGCCGGATTCTCCCCCTCGAAATCGAGCAAGCTCTCCAGTTGTCCGCGCAGAGCGTCCGCCCACCGCGCCACCACGTCCTTCGTGTTCAGCGTGCGTTCCCCCTTGGCACGCGGATCGCCGATAAGACCCGTTGCTCCCCCTACCAACGCCAGCGGATGGTGACCCGCCAACTGCAGGTGCCGCATAACCTTCACCGCCACCAGATGACCGTGATGCAAAGAGGGCGCGGTCGGATCGAAACCGCAATAGTAAGTGACCGGCCCGTTGTTCAGAGCGCTGCGCAGCGCTTCCAAATCGGTGTGCTGAGCAATAAGCCCGCGCCACTGCAGTTCGTCGAGGACGTCAGTCACTTCTCCGCCTTTCCTACGGTTGGGCCCGACCATCGGGCACATGCCTAAGTCTGCCCTGTCAGCACTAAGATCGCTAATCTCGCCCTGCGCTTGGTCTACCCGCCCACGTCCTTTGCCATCATCGACGTACGAGCCGTTGCAATTCGAGTACCACCTGCATAGGAATTTCCGTGCCGGACATGCGCGGAGTCCACCGCACACCGGGGGCAACAAGCCGCAACATGCTCAATGGCACCGGGGCGTCTAACTCCATGAGATCCGTGAACTCTATATCGACGTAGCCCGTCTCACGAGAGCGCGCCAGCGGATTCCAATGCGGTCCCAGACGGATCTCACTGCAAATCTCCACAAGCGCCACCGCACCGCGTGGAGCCTGCCCGACCTTGACGACGACGCCGCGGTCTCCCGCGGCCATGCCGCGGCGACGCGCCCCGGTGTTCCATCTAGAACGAATCCGCGCACCAGCATCCAATTGCGGAATCCAGCGCCGCCAGTCAGGGTAAGGGTCATAGGCCAGCTTCGGATTCACCAGGAAAAGGAACGCCCGTTGCTCCCTCTCAGGCTCAGGTTCTCTCTCAGTCACCACGGCACCGCTTCTTTCTCACCGCAACACTGCCGCCCTCGGTGCGGTGGTGACCCGCAATACCGGCTGCACCGACGCTGGCGCTGCATCAACGGGTACGGCTGCCGACTTCAACCGAGCCGATTCCATCGCCGATCCGGCACTATCAGCACGACCGACGCCGTCCGCGCAAAAGGCCCGCACGACGGACGCAAGGCCCCCACCGAGGCGCCCGCTAATCACTTGCGCTCTCATAGCCTCTATGACCGCTTGGCCGAGCGACGCCGCGGAGGTGCTGCCCGACGATATGCCGACACCGTCGGGTCGCCATCAATCCAGTAGCGCCACGGGAAGGCTTGTCCGTCACCGCCAATTCCGGAGACTCCCACACGCCCACCACTGCGTATCGTGCCGGGAGCCGGTCCCTCCCTGCTCGTCACCGCGACGACGACGTCGTCCGGGGCGGCGGCGTCGTCAAAAAGCACGCCGTCGAGAGTTATCGGACTGCCATCGGCTGAGTGATCGATGCCGAGGCACCGCACCAAATTGGCAGGTCCACGCGCCAGTTCGCGATCTCTTATCACTCCCGGTCGCCGCTGACGCGCAATCTCCAGTCCCTCCACCACCTCACCGGCACGCAGAAGCACTCCCCCGGCCGTTCCTTCCGGCCACGCAACCAGATTTAGGCAATAGTGCATTCCGTAGGTGAAATACACGTAGGCATGGCCTGGAGCAAGATACAGCGAGTTGTTCCGTTCCGTCCTTCCCCGGAAGGCGTGGGAGCCGGGATCAACCTTGCCACAGTACGCTTCGACCTCCGTCAATCGAACACGCACTCCGGCAACGTCGATATAAGCGCCGAGCAGTTGCGGAGCCACCTCCACCGGACTCGCCGCCAGGTCAAGCATCAGCGCGCCACGATTCGTGACTCGGTGAAACCGCGGCGGTGTTCCACAACTGAGCGTGCCTTCGCGAGCTGTTCCGCAACGCGGACCGGGGCCGTTCCCCCTCGACCCGAACGCGCCGCTACCGCCCCGGCCACATTGAGAACATTGCGCACCTGCGCGGTCAGCCTACTATCGATACCGGCAAGGTCCTTGTCGCTCAGGTCCCACAGTTCTATTCCGCGCCGTTCGCATTCGCGCACGCAGGCACCGGAGATCTCGTGTGCCTGCCGGAAGGGAACCCCCTGCCGGACCAACCACTCGGCAATGTCGGTCGCCAAGGAGAATCCCTGCGGTGCCAGCTCCGCCATACGCTCCAGTTGCAGCGTCATAGTGGCGAGCATTCCCGCCACTGCCGGCAACAACACATCTAAGGTATCGACTTGGTCGAACACCGGTTCCTTGTCTTCCTGCAGGTCACGGGCATACGCCAGTGGAAGGCCCTTGAGTGCGGCCAGTAAGCCCGCCAAATCTCCGATCAGGCGCCCAGACTTGCCACGCGCGAGTTCGGCAACATCGGGGTTCTTCTTCTGGGGCATAATCGACGACCCGGTGGAATAGGCATCGTCGAGAGTGACGAAGCCGAACTCCTTCGTATTCCAAATGATGACCTCTTCGCTGACACGAGAGATATCGATACCGATCTGCGCCATGATGTACGAGAACTCGGCCACGACATCTCGCGAGGACGTGCCGTCGATTGAGTTCTCGCTGACAGTGGCGAAACCGAGGTCCGCGGCCACGCTTTCGGGATCCAGCCCCAGAGTGTTGCCCGCCAAGGCTCCCGAGCCGTACGGACTGGCTGCCGCCCGCGCATCCCAGTCCACAAGCCGGTCGATATTGCGCAGCATCGGCCAGACGTGGGCGAGTAACTGGTGAGCGACCAACACCGGTTGGGCGTGTTGCATGTGCGTTCGGCCCGGCATCACGGCGTCTCCGGCAGCCGCGGCCTGCGCCACCAGCGCGTCAACGACGTCGAGGAGCTTACCACCGACAACACGGGCCTCGTCACGCAGGTACATGCGGATCAAGGTGGCGATCTGATCGTTTCGGGACCGCCCGGCCCGCAGTCGACCTCCGAGTTCGTCTCCCGCTCGCTCCAGGAGCCCGCGTTCCAATGCTGTATGTACGTCCTCATCATCCGGAGCGGGAACGAAAACACCCGCCGCCACATCCCTATCGAGTTCGTCCAGTGCAACGAGCATGGCACGCAGTTGGTTGCTGTCCAAAAGTCCAGCGGCATGCAGCGCTCGCGCATGCGCCCGTGAACCCGCAATGTCATAACGTGCCAAACGCCAGTCGAACTGCGTGGAACGCGAGAGCTCGGTTAGTGCATCCGCCGGAGCGCCGGCGAAGCGGCCACCCCACAGTGCGATGTGATTACTCATAGTGACCATGTTATGCACCCGGCTGTGTTCGTGGTGTAGGCGCCCGCTACACTTGCGGCATGGATCTCAAGGGACGCTCTTTCCTCAAGGAACAAGACTTCACGCCGGATGAGTGGCTGTCATTTGTCGATCTGGCCGCGCAGCTCAAACACGAGCGGCGAACCGGAATGGAGACTCAGCGACTGGTCGGCAAGTCCATCGCGCTGATTTTCGAAAAGACTTCCACGCGTACACGTTGCGCCTTCGAAGTCGCGGCATTCCAGCAGGGTGCACACACCACGTACCTGGACCCGCAAGGCTCTCAGATCGGCCACAAGGAATCCATCGCCGATACTGCGCGTGTTCTGGGCAGAATGTTCGACGGCATTGAATTCCGTGGTGATCGCCAAGCCGATGCCGAGAAATTAGCGCAGTACGCGGGTGTACCCGTCTTCAACGGCTTGACCGATCACTGGCATCCCACGCAGATGCTTGCCGATGCACTGACGATTCGTGAGCACACGAATAAGCCGTTTACCGAGGTTGCGCACGCGTATCTTGGCGACGCCCGTTTCAACACCGGCCGTTCCTTGCTGGTATCTTCCGCGATGCTCGGAATGGACGTGCGGATCGTGGCACCCGAGGCCTACCAGCCCGATGCGCAGGCCGTGGAAATCGCGCAAGAGGCGGCGAAGATCACCGGCGCACGGATCACAATCACGGACGATGTGGAAAGCGGCGTGCGCGGAGCCGATGTGGTCTCCACCGATATTTGGGTATCCATGGGTGAGCCGAAAGCGGTGTGGCAAGAGCGCGTCAATATCCTGCGCCCCTATCAGGTCAATAGGGCCGTTATGGATCTGACAGGCAATCCGGATGCAATTTTCATGCACTGCTTGCCATCATTCCACGATCTTGAGACCAGCGTCGGCAAAGAGGTCTACGAACTCACGGGAATGGAGGCCCTCGAGGTAACCGATGAGGTTTTCAACAGCAGCCGCTCGGCCGTTTTCGACCAGGCGGAGAATCGTATGCACACCATCAAGGCAGTGCTAGTTGCGACGCTGTAGGCCAGCACTGTAGCGCATGCTCGCCAGAAGACCTCCGACGCTCATGCCGGGCTGGACGCGGGCGCAAACGTACACGGCAACCCATGTTTGCTGGACGCGGCAATGTGCATTAGTCGGGGCATCCTGGGCTCGACGCGCCACGTACACTTATCGCGCCACGTACACTTATCGCGGCCTTGTGCGTTCGATGCGAGCATTGCGCCGCATCGTGGGAGCACCGACTTGGCCATGCTATGCCTCCACACGCCATAGCATGGCCAAAGATCGCAGGGGCGTTATTCGCCCCGGGTCTCACAGCGCCAGATCGTAGCCCTGTTTGCGTACTACGCGCAGCAGTTGCGCACGGTTCGGCTTTACCACCGCCATGCGTGTGACCGTTTGCTTGGTGAACGAGTCCACCGCACGGCCCGGTTCGCGCAGGTCATAGTACGTCTGCAGGACGTCGTCGTAATCCACCAGCGCCTCGCCCCACGACTCCGGCTCGGCGTAATGGTTCTCCATCACGCGCAGTTTCATCTCCATCCGCGGCTTCAGCTGCGGTTCCTGGGCCGGTGTGCCAATGCACAATCCGACCACCGGGAAGGTCAGCGGTGGGAGAGCTAGTAAATCAATCACACGCTCGGCGTCGTTGAGAATGTTGCCGAAGTAATTGGTTCCCAGCCCCAGCGATTCCGCGGCGACAACTACGTTTTGTGCCATGAGGCAGGCGTCGGTGAAACCTTCCGTAAAAGCATCCATGGATGCCGGGCCGGGTCCGGGCGCGTCCTGTTCTTCCAGAATGCTCTGTGATCGATGCGTATCTACGATGAAAATCCACAGTTCGGGAGCTTCGGCCATATACGCCTGTGTCGCGACCTCTGCAAGATCCTCCCGTAGCGCCTGATCCGTTACACGGATGATTGAGGCATGCTGCATATTGCGCGACGTAGCAGTGCGCCGCGCCACCTCTAGCAGCTGCTCAAGCTGCTCGGGCGGAATCGGCTGCGTGCCGAACTTACGAATTGTTCGATGGTTCAACTGGCTGGCAATCGTGCTATTCAACGGGTCCATGCCCCAAGTATGACATCCCCGCAGCTGTCGCGACCATGCCTGGCACATTCCAGAGTCGACGGTGGTGACGACCAAGTAAACGCAATCCGGCACCCACTGCGAGCTAGGGCCTCGGCGGGCACCGGATCTACGTTATTCAAACAGGAGAATCAGTGGAGATTCGGCTTCCCCATGGCCTCACCGCGCCCGAACCGGACGTCGCGGGCGGCCGCCAGTTTCGAGGTCAGACCGAAGATCTCGATGAATCCCTTGGCGTTGGCCTGGTTATACGTGTCCCCGGCATCATACGTGGCGAGGTTGAAGTCGTACAGCGATGTGTCCGAGCGGCGGCCGGTCACAACGGCGCTTCCACCGTGCAGTGTCATCCGGATATCACCGGACACGTACTCTTGCGTGTCGTGAATGAAGGCGTCCAGAGATCGCTTCAACGGCGAGAACCACTGCCCCTCGTACACCAGATTCGTCCATTGGTCGGAAACGGTACGCTTGAAGCGCGCTTGGTCACGATCCATCGTGACATTCTCCAACTCCCGATGAGCCGTGATCAGCGCCATGGCGCCGGGAGCCTCATAGATCTCACGCGACTTGATACCCACAAGCCGGTCTTCGACGATGTCGATGCGGCCAATGCCCTGCGCACCAGCGCGTCGGTTCATCTCCTGAATGGCCTCCAGTGGTGTCACGGCCCGGCCGTCAATAGCAACCGGGATGCCTTTGTCGAATGTGATCGTCACCTCGTCGGGTAGCGGCGGATACGTCGGATCATCGGTGTAGTTGTAAACGTCCTTCGTCGGAGCATTCCATAGGTCCTCGAGGAAGCCCGTCTCAATCGCCCGCCCCCATACGTTTTGGTCGATGGAGAACGGGTTGTGGTGAGTGGTCTCAATGGGCAGCTTATGTTCATTAGCGTAGTTGATGGCGAATTCACGCGTCATGGCAAGATCACGGACCGGTGAAATGCAGGTCAGATCGGGTGCAAGCGAGGTGATTCCGTTTTCAAACCGTACCTGGTCATTGCCCTTACCGGTGCACCCGTGAGCCACCACGGTAGCGCCGAACTGCCGCGCTGCGGTCACCAGATGCTTGACGATAACCGGCCGCGAGACGGCGGAAATCAGCGGGTAGGCATCCATGTACAGGCCATTGGCCTGAAGTTCCGGCATGCAGTACTCGGTCGCAAACTCGTCGCGCGCATCGGCCACATACGCCTCGACCGCCCCGCAATCCAGTGCCCGTTGCCGCACCGTCTCAAGGTCTTCGCCTCCCTGTCCGACGTCGACGGACACGGTGACTACTTCCATTCCCGTCTGCTCACCGATCCACCCAATGGCCACCGACGTATCCAGGCCGCCCGAATAGGCAAGAACGACACGATCCTTGTGTTCCGACATCTCATCTCCTTGTATCTTCCGGCCCGCGCCGGAGCGTTTCTCATTATGCTTGACTTCACCGCCCGACGGCGGACAGCTCATTTCTCGAATATCGGCCGCGTGCGCGCTGCGTGCTAGGCCAATGCCAAAAGTTCGCGTAGTAGCCTCTCCGCCTGCCTCTCATCGTTGGCGATTACAAGGACGGTGTCGTCGCCGGCGATGCAGCCCAGCACGCCGTCCAGCATGGCCCGGTCAATTCCCGACGCCAGCAGTTGTGCCGCTCCGGGCGGCGTGCGCAGAACGACTTGATTGGCGGCATGTTGCGCGCTGATCAAGACCTCTGAGCACCATCTATCGAGCTGGGCGCGTGCGCCCTGCGCGGCAGCAACCGTTTCCCCCGGATCCGGGATCTGATACACCTGCTGACCGGAGCTGTTTCTTACTTTCACCGCTCGCAACTCCTCCAAATCGCGCGAGAGGGTCGCCTGAGTCACGGAGATTCCTTCGTCTGCCAGACGCGTGCGCAACGCTCTCTGGGATCCAATGGCATCCTTGGCCAATAGCTGCACGATGAGAGCCTGCCGTGCAGCGCGGGTCGTAGGAATCGCGACCTGCGACGCACTCATAATCCGGCCTGCAGTTCTGGTGCCAGTTCACTCATGGCGGCGACGAAGGGCGCCAGGTCTTCTTGCGTGACCACCAGTGGAGGTGCCAGCCGGATAGTCTGCGGATTCGGCGCGTTTACGATAATTCCCCGCTCCAGCAATGAGTCGCGTGCGCGAGCCGAGTCATTGACTTCGACCCCGAGGAGCAAACCGGCGCCGCGCACCCGGTATCCACATTCTTGCAACTGTGCAGCCAGCCAGGTACCGACCTCCCGCACATGTGGAAGCAACTTCTCCACCTCTTCCAGCACAACAAGGGAGGCCGCACTCGCCACCGGATTTCCACCGAATGTGGAACCGTGACTACCCGGGCCGAGTAGACCGGCAGCATTTCCCACCGCGACGCAGGCCCCAACCGGGAAACCGCCGGCCAAGGCCTTTGCCAAGGTGACGACGTCGGCGCGCACATGCTCTGCTGAGCAGAGCCACCGACCGGTTCGCCCCACGCCTGTTTGCACCTCGTCCATCACAAGTAGTGCGCTATGAGCATCGCAGAGTTCCCGCGCACGTATTAGTGCCTGCTGACTCAGTGGGATGACCCCGGCCTCTCCCTGAATCGGCTCGATGAACAGTGCGGCGACGTCGTCATCAAAGGCTTCTTCCAACGCCTGCGCCGTCGGCTCGACAAATGTGACATTATCGGGCAGCGGGACAAAGGGATCACGCATTGCGGGCTTTTCCGTGACCGACAACGCACCGAGTGTGCGCCCATGGAATGAGTGTGTTAGTGCCAGCACCCGGCCACCGGGCTTATGCAGCCGGGTCACCTTCAATGCGGCCTCATTGGCCTCGGTACCGGAGTTGGCGAAGAAAACCCGGAACGAGGCGCCGTCGTAACCCTCCGCCGCAAAAATGCCGCGCAGTCTTTCTGCCAGTTCCACCTGAGGCGGCGTCGTAAAGAAATTCGACACATGGCCGAGTGTGCGCATTTGCGTTGCCACCGCTTCGACCAGGCGCGGGTGCGCGTATCCGAGCGCGTTCACCGCAATGCCACCCAGCAGGTCGAGATAAGGCGTGCCTGCGTCATCCCACACCGTCACGCCTTCGCCTTTGACCAGCGCAAGCTGCGGCGGGCCGAAGGTATTCATCACAACCCGGCCGTACCGCTGGCTCAGCGTTGTTTCCGGTCTCGCTGTCATTCTGATTCTCCCTGGTGGGCCATATCTTTTTCTGAGCCCTCTCCAGGGTCTCGCTCCATTGTCCCGTCTGGTTCGGCCGCCCCGCCATGCCCGACCGCGACGTTCGATTCGCCTGCCACGCTGGTTTCCTTGTCAGAAATCCGCGCGACTGCCGGAGAATCTCCACCCTGCCTGCGGTGCGCATCAGCAGCCTTCTGCTTCTCCGCCGCCAGCCTGTGCACGTCGCCATCCCAGGAGACAACCGTTCCAATCCCGGCGTTGGTAAACACTTCCAACAACATGGAATGCGGCATGCGCCCATCGATGACATGTGCACGGGGCACGCCGCGATCAACCGCACGCAGCGCGGCCTCCATTTTCGGCGCCATGCCAGAGTCCAACGACGGTAACAGCTCACGCAGTCGACCGGCAGAGATCTTGTCGATGAGAGATGACTTATCAGGCCAGTTCAGATATAGACCCTCGACATCCGTCAACATGATCAACTTCCGGGCTCCCAATGCCACCGCAATCGCGCTGGCTGCGGTATCAGCATTCACGTTCAAGACGTCCTGCGGTCGCTCCACATCCACCGCCACCGTGGAGACAACCGGAATCCGGCCTGCATCCAGCAACTGACTGATGGCCTGCGGATTGACTTCGACGATGTCGCCCACATGCCCCACATCAACCAATCGTCCGTCGATCATCGCCCTTCGCCGTTGCGCGGTCAGAAGCCCGGCGTCCTCTCCGGACAGCCCAACCGCATACGGTGCATCAACATTCATCAAGGACACAATCTCGCGCTGCACCTTACCGGTTAGCACCATACGCACGACATCCATGGTGTCGCTGGTAGTCACACGCAGTCCGCCGCGGAACTCGGATTCGATGCCAACACGCTCCAACATCCGATTGATCTGCGGACCGCCGCCGTGTACCACCACCGGGCGGATACCGACGTGGTGCAGGAAGGTGACATCTTGCGCAAATGCCGCCTTGAGTTCTTCGGAGAGCATGGCATTTCCGCCGTATTTTATGACGAAGGTCTGACCTTCGAACTCCCGAATCCAAGGCAAGGCCTCGACCAGCACCTCGGTCTTCTCGCGCGCACGTTGCAGGCGATTCAGAATCTCACTCATGATGAATACGCCGAATTCTCCGTCACATAGTCATAGGTCAAATCGTTGGTCAACACGCGGACGGATTCCGCGCCTGCCTTCAAATCAATACCGATGGTCACCAAGCGATCATCCATATTGACGTTCTCACGTGGATCACCAATCCCGCCATTGCGGCATACCGTCACACCATTGATGATGACATCAACCGCATCCGGGTCAAACGGCGCACTGGCCTGGGGCACGGTACCCATTGATGCCAGAACCCTTCCCCAATTCGGATCATTGCCGAAAATGGCGGCCTTGAGCAGATTGGAGCGCGCGACGGCCCGGGCTACAGCCAAACCAGCGTCTTGCGACGACGCGCCGGTAACTTCGATCGCGATATCGTGCGAGGCTCCTTCCGCGTCCCCGATAAGCTGTGCCGCAAGATCTTGCGCCACTCTTGTTAATGCCGCGGTGAACTCCTCCGGCTCGGGGCGGTATCCCGAGGCGCCGTTGGCCAGCAGGATAACCGTGTCATTGGTAGACATGCAGCCGTCAGAATCGATGCGGTTGAATGACATCTCGACCGCCGCATCCAGGGCAAGTTGCGCGGTCTCACGACTCACCGAAGCATCGGTAGTAATCACCACAAGCATCGTCGCCAACTGCGGCGCGAGCATACCGGCGCCCTTTGCCATACCACCGATCGTGAAATCTCCGGTGAGTGCGGCCGTTTTCGGAACGGTGTCTGTTGTCATAATCGCACGGGCAGCCGCCTTTCCACCCTCATCCGTTAGCGCCTCGAGGGCCATCCCGACGCCGCGCCGGATAGCGCGCATATCCAACCGCTGCCCAATCAACCCGGTTGAACAGACGGCTACATCCGCCGCCGCCACATCAAGACTGCGGGCGACGAGGTGCGCGGTAGCCACAGCATCGGCGTAACCGGCCTCGCCCGTGCAGGCGTTGGCGCCGCCCGAGTTCAGTACCACGGCGCGTAGACTGCCGTCACTCACAGCTGAACGGGTCCACGCCACCGGTGCCGCATAGACACGATTTGAGGTGGTCACCGCCGCCGCACTGTATTCAGGGCCATCATTAACGACAACGGCGATGTCCTCGCGCCCATCTTCCTTCAATCCTCCGGCAACTCCGGCCGCACGAAATCCCTTGGCAGCGGTAACTGTCACGGTGCTACTCCATTCACGGTCAGGCCTCGGCCTTCGGGCAGGCCCAGCGCCACATTGAGGGACTGAATTGCGGCTCCCGCCGTCCCTTTCACTAAATTGTCGATAGCACATATCGCGGTCAATCGTCTCCCATCACGATCCAGAACCGCCTTGACCAGCGCTGTATTTGAGCCCTGTACCATGGCCGTGGTGGGCCAGGCCTGACTGATCCGGACAAAGGTTTCGGGGCGATACGCTGACGTATACGCGTCCACGACGTCGTCGGCAGTCGCTCCCGGCCGCACCGGAATTGACACCGTGGCAAGAATCCCGCGAGACATCGGGACAAGAACCGGAGTGAATGCCAGTGTCGTAGTTGTTCCACCTGCCGCACGCAAGTTCTGGGCGATCTCCGGAATGTGCCGGTGACTGCCACCGACAGCGTAAGGCGCACCGGATCCCAGCGCCTCGGCTGCCAGCAAGTGAGGCTTCAATCCTTTTCCGGCACCCGAATAGCCGACGGAAAGGATGGCCACAATATCCGCACCATCTGCCAGCCCCGCCTTGACCGCGGGCTGAGCGGCCAACGTTACAGCCGACGCGTTGCATCCCGGCGAGGCGATGTAACGTGATCGGCGGAGAATCTCCCGCTGCGATGGGCCCTGCGCCCTTGCCAATTCCGGCATGCCGTAGGCCCATGGCGCGGCTGCCTCGCTGCCGTAGAAGGATTCCCAGTCTGCCGCAGACTCGAGCCGATGGTCCGCACCAAGGTCAACGATGTAGCACTGCGGATTAAGGGATTGGATCTGCGCGGTGATACGCCCAGAGGTTCCATGGGGTAGGCCGAGGATCGCAATATCGGCGTCGGCGAGAACCTCTGCCTCGGTCGGCTGAACCTCCTGCTCGGCCAGCGAGCGCAAATGCGGTTGATACTGCTCCAATGCGCCGGTGGATGTTCCCGCGCATAGAGCACCGACCTCCAGATCCGGATGCGCTTCGATCAGGCGGAGAACCTCGCCTCCTGCATACCCGGTTGCTCCGGCAACCGACACCTTCCACGTCATGTGTATAACTATACGTGCAGGCGTATTATTCAGCGGTCGCGTCCAGCATCCGGCGTTAGTCGCTCTCCCCCGTGGCGCGCACACGCCGCAGGGATCCCACGCAGCTCCAGAATGTCGCATATTGCTCGCGTGCCTGCGTAATCGGTTGCAAGACATTCTCCTCCGCCTGCTGGGAGATCCCGGCCGAAAGACGCTTTGTCACGCGCTCACGCAGCCGGTCCTTTCCCCGGTCGATCAGCGCACCCGCCATGAGGGACAACATAATGCCCAGTAGCAGTCCGCCGACCGCCAGCAGAAGGGGCAGAGGGAAGATTCCCGCATACGGCGGCTCCGGCAGTCGTATGTGCAATACATCCACCAGCCATAGACCAAGCAACCAGACGATTCCAAATAGCGTGGTCAGGAAGGCCAGCCACTGCATCGCACCCAGCGGGAGCCACCACAACGGCCGACGTTCCTCCTCCAGATCTGCGCGTGCCAGGACCTCGTCGGCAGCTGCACGGAAATCCTGCGCGGAGGCGACGGCGGATTCGGCCACCCGCTCCCGCCAGACCCGCGGCATCGGGCTCACCGCCTCTTCCGCGTATCGTTGCACCGCACTGCGCGCACCCACGGCCAGTACGGGCGAGGTTGCCAAAGAGGTGACCGGGGCGATCCCCGACTCGGTGGTTTGGCGCCGCAGATGGAGGCGGGCAAGCGGATCCTCTGCACGCAGATGCCACAAGACCTTCAACGGACATGAAGTCGCTCGCTTCGCGCGCAGTTCGTAGGACCGCGCCGCCGCCTCGACAACAATATCGGAACCGCTGGCGCGCGCAATCGCAGCTCCGGCTTCCGCAAAACTCGGCTCCTGGGCAGCGCCGGGCTCCTGACCTCCCTGCTCGTACACGGCGTCCCGTAACTGGGTTCCCACCGTCCGCAGATCAGCCGCAAGCCGCTGCGCGGCCGCCTGTCTGGTTCGCGCGACGGAGAAGACGCGTTCGCGCAGCTCATCAATCCCTTCACCCGTTGCCGCCGATGTCGCCAAGACTTCGACAGTCACTCCATCGGCCTGCACCAGCTTTTGCGCGTCACTGAGTACGCAGGGCACCTCGGCGGGATCAATGCGGTCGATCTGGTTGAGAACGACTAGGAGAACAGCCGAGTGCTCGACCTGTGCTCGCAAGAAGTCCTCGTGAATTACCGCATCGGCGTACTTCTGCGGATCGAGAACCCACACAATCACATCGGAACGCGCTACCAGATACTCGGCCTGCCTCCGATTGTCTTCCTCCGTGGAGTCGATGTCCGGCAAATCCAGCAGTACTAGATTTCCCTCGTCCTCGGGCAGGTCCTCCACCGTGTGTTGATTCTCGACGCCCATCCAGTCCAGGAGAGCAAAAGATTGTCCCCGGCTGACCGCCAACGCTTCACTGGTGGTCGGGCGACGCATCGTCACCTCGGCCACGTCGTGGGCCGCAAATGCGTTCAAAAGTGAGGACTTTCCCGAGCCGGTGGCACCCGCAAAGGCAACCACTGTATGTTCGAGTCCCTGGGCTTGCCTGCCGCGCGCACGTTCCAGCAATTCGGCCGCCTCATCCGTGGCCCGGCCAGGAAGCTTTCCAACAGCGAGATTCACTGCAACATCCAGTTGCTCCAGACCGTCGACCAAGGTCACTGTGTCTGTCACCGCGATTCCTTCCCACGTGCTGCTGCAACAGCCGCAAACGCCGCCACGACGGCGTCGTAATTGTCAGAATCCAAATCGATACCGGCAACGGCATCGTCGAACGGCGCGGTATCGGCAGCCAGGAAAGCCGAGGCCCGAATAAGCAGGCTCTCGCGCGCCTGCCGTGCCATCCTCCTGACCGCATCATCGCCGAAAACGGCCTCGAGCAGTCGCTGCGCCAGCACGGCGGTTCCACCCGCCACCGCTACCTCACCACCTGTGAGCCCCGCCGTAGAAGCGAAGATGGTAATCATCAATGCTGCCCCGAGAAGGTTCACACCTACCGATAGCGCCCGGGCCGTCGCCATTCGACCGTGACCTTCCTCGCGAATCATATCGATCACATCACGTTGCCACGCCCGAATGGACTCAGTTGCTGCTTCGCTTCTTTCCACATGGCTGCGCACGTTACGGCGCGCCGCGTCCAACAGTGGCTGGGCGCCCGGAATGTTCGTCCACGCGGTGCTGATCGCGGCAAGGGTATCTTCACACTGGGCCACGAACAGGCTATGCAGCGAATCCTCAATGGCATCTTCCGTGGCAGCCCCGTCCGGCTTGCGTTTTCCGCGTATCCAACTCCCCATGCGGTCGCGCAAAGATGATACGCCGCCCTCCAGCCGTTTCATCCAAGCACCGGTACCGATGATTTCCTGCCATCGTTCCAGCACCTCGCCTCGTAGCATGCTTCCATCTCCAAGAGCAGACACAATGCTCTGTTCCGTGGCGGCGGACGCGTCCTCCACAGCGGCAGCGAGTCGGTCGCGGGTGCCGAATTGCTCGGTTAGTCCTTCGAGCACCGCCCGCCGCTGCGCCAGCAAACCGTCGACAGCTCCCCCGAGCGTCTGGCGTGCAACGGATGAACGGGCCCCAGCGTCGCGCGCAAGACCCTGCAACCAGCCACGCACAGGCGCAATGTCCTCGCGCGGGATGAAGCCCTCCTCGTCGAGGCGTTCGGTAATTGAGAACAGCGGTACGGCACCCAGTCCGCGTTCCTCGAGGCGGCGCGCCAGGTCCGGTCGTACTTCGGCTCCGGCACCCATCGGAAGCCGGTTCAGGACCACGGCCACCACCACATTACGTGCGGCCGCCTCGTCGAGTAAAGCCCACGGTATCGCGTCCGCGTAGCGGGCGGCGCTCGTCACAAAAACCCATAGGTCCGCGGCATTGAGGAGCTGCCCCGCCAAACGCCGGTTCTCCTCGACCACCGAGTCGATATCGGGAGAGTCGAGAAGCGCCAGACCGCTGGGGAGATGGTCACTTGCGGCCAAAGCCAGCTCACTGTGTGCATCTCCAGCACCGCGGTCCGCCGCCACACGCTCAAGACCGGGAAGGATACGCGTCGGCTCGAACCACTGCGCATCCTGCGTGTTATGAAGCAGAAGTGGGCGGCGGGTTGTCGGGCGGATCGCGGACACCGCAGCTACACACTCACGTACCAAGGAGTTGACCAAGGTGGACTTACCCGAACCGGTTGATCCGCCGACAACGGCTAGCAGTGGCGCATCCAACGACTTGTAACGCGGCAGGATGTAGTCGTCGAGTTGGCTGACGATGTCTCCACGCTGCTCGCGTGCTTCTGCCACCGCGGGCGTCTCCAGTGGATAGGTGGCGCGGTCCAGCGAGCCTCGCAGCTCTTCTAAGGGTTCCAGAATGTCGGAATATGACAGTGTTGGGATACTCACTCGGACTCACTTACAAGGCGCGGATAGAGGTCTTCCTCCGCCGGTTTCCACGTGGCCGGGTCGGCCGCGATTTGTTCTCCGGAACGGATGTCCTTGACCTGTTCGCCTTCCTCCGTGTTGAACCAGACATATGGGATGCCCCGGCGATCTGCGAAGCGAATCTGCTTGCCGAATCTGGAGCTGTTTGGCGAAACGTCTGCCGGGATGCCACGCCGCCGCAGTGCCATGGCCGTCCTCTCGGCATGCCTGCGTTCCTCCTCATTGTTCACAGCCACTAGCACAGCGGTCGGAACGGAGCGCGTCGCCTTGACGAGACCACGATTGATAACACGCGACACCAGGCGTGAGACCCCAATCGAAAGCCCCACACCCGGGTAGACACGCTTTCCGTCACTGGCCAATGAATCATAACGACCACCGGAACATACGGAGCCAAGATCCTCGTGTCCTACCAAGGTCGACTCGTAGACCGTCCCGGTATAGTAATCCAACCCCCGGGCGATCTTCAGATCGGCGACAACCGACCCGGGAAGCAGGTCATTCGCACCTTCAAGCAGAGCTGCTAGCTCTTCGAGTCCCTGCTCCAATAGCTCCGATGTGTAGCCCAATTCACGTACATGATCGACCACCGAGGCATCCGCACCGTAGATGTCTGCCAGCGCGAGGGCGAGACGCACCTGTTCTTCGGTGGCTCCCACCCGTTCCTGCAGCATTTCCGCCACGACCTGTGGCCCGACTTTATCTAGTTTGTCGACGACGCGCAGCGTTTCGTCCACGTCCTGGATACCGATGGCCTCGTAGAAGCCCTGCGCAACCTTGCGATTGGAAGCGCGCACGATAACGCGGGGAATGGGTAACTTACCGAGCGCATCAACCATCACCAGCGGCAGTTCGATTTCGTGGTGGAAGGCCAGTGTATCGGTGCCGATAATATCGACATCAGCTTGCACGAATTCCCGGTAGCGACCGTCTTGTGGTCGCTCACCGCGCCACACTTTCTGCATCTGGTAACGCTTGAAGGGGAACTCAAGCTTTCCGGCGTTCTCCAGCACATAACGCGCCAGTGGCACCGTGAGGTCGAAATGCAGTCCCAGTTCGGAGTCGCGCTCATCACCCTGCAGACGCCTGAGCAGGTAAACTTCCTTGGACGTCTCACCCTTGCGTAACAGTTGATCCAGTGGCTCAACAGCACGTGTTTCGATGCCGGCAAATCCGTGTAGCTCAAATGTTGAACGCAGGGTGTCCAGGATGCGCTGCTCGACAATTCGCTCAGCGGGCAACCACTCGGGGAATCCTGACAGAGGGGCAATCTTCATGGCGCATATTCTTTCACGATTCGGCCCTATACCTCATTTTGGCAGGCCGTAACAGGGCAAAAGGTAACTGTCGGCATCCATTCGATGCGCTTTCGATGCGAGGTGCATCGGCATGTGCCGACGTGGCGACGCCTCAATTGGCGTACTGACGTTCTATTCTCCAGCGGCCATCGCTTGGCGCAGGTAGTAAGAATGTCTAATCTCGCGCCCCATGGTCGAGGACGGCCCGTGCCCCGGGAAGAAGATCGTTGCCGGGTCGATAACCTGCACCAGTGTGCGCAACGACTCGGCGGCCGCCCGCGGGTCACCACCGGGAAGATCGGTACGCCCCACCCCATTGTTGAACAGAACGTCTCCGGTCAGCATAAGAGCTGTTCCCCCGGCCCACTCCGGAATTCCGGGGGCCTCACGGTCCTCGTTGATCGATCCCGAGAAGAGGAACACCGTTGACCCTTCGGTGTGTCCGGGCGCAGGAACCGCGCGTAGCCAAACTCCGGGCACAAGTTCCATCCCTCCGCCTTCGAACATGGCCGCCGGAACGCGCAAACAGACCCGCGGGCGTTCCCACTCGTGGCCCGAGAAGGTAACGAAGGCACTCGCGTAAGCCGCAGATGTACTCGTGGGGTCGTCAAGGCGGTACATATCCGGTTCCGGAATGTAGACGGGAGCGTCGCCCGCAACCAGAGCGGCATCCCATACGTGATCCGAATGCCCGTGCGTGCACAGAACGGATGCGAGTTCCAAGCCTCGCGTCTGTAAAGTCGCTTTCACCCACTGGGCCGCTCCCGCACCGGGATCAACAACCAGCGCCTGCCGTTGATCTGAATCGGCAAGGATATAGCAGTTGGCCTCGATAAGTGTTTGAGAGTATCGCAGCAGAATCATGTACCCACCGTATTACGTTGAGCACCTTCAATGCACGGAAGTTACTCATTCGGCCGGGTCATATCATTCCAGTCACGCTTCGGCTCTTCCTTCACTTGTCGCGTAGCAAGTATCACCGTGCACGGCCGCTTTGAGGCAGTACGCCATGTCCCGTCGCCTCCGCAGCCCTTCCGCTGGTAGATTATTTCAGTCAGTGGCCGAAGTCGACGGCGAAAGAACGTAGACTGGCATCGTCACTGCCGTACGAACGACGTCGACCGGCGTCGTCTCCTCTAAGGAGCCCACATGAGTGAGTCCACTCCCGCACCGAAGCCGCACCCTGTTCCCAAACCTATTCCTCGGCCACGTCCGGCCACCCCGCAGTCTTCTGGCACATCAACTCCCCTTGACGAGGCCGCAGCTGCCCGCGCCGCCGCTTGGGGCCGAGTCGACGATGATGGCAATGTCTGGCTGCGCTCCGGCGACGGCGAACGGATGGTTGGCCAGTATGCCGCTGGCGGGTCCGCCGAGGACGCGTTGTCCCTGTACATACGGCGATACCTCGATCTTGAGGCGCAGGTTACGCTGCTGACCACTCGAATTGAACACATCAGCCCCGAGGAGGCTTCCGCCTCGCTGAAGGCTCTGGACGAACAACTCGTCAATCCCGCCGTGGTCGGTGATGTTGATGCACTGCGCACCCGAGTTACCTCACTGCGTGAACGCATCAGCGCCCGTCGGGAGCAGTTGAACGCACAGCGGGAAGAGGCACGTGCCCAGGCGCTGGCCGAGCGCACGCGGCTGGTGGAGCGAGCAGAAACAATTGCCGCTGCGGATCCAGACAAGATCCATTGGCGAAACTCACGAGACGAACTCGGGCAGATTTTCGAGCGGTGGCAGGCCGCTCAGAAGGCCGGACCGCGCATCGATAGGCCCACCGAGGAAGCGCTGTGGAAGCGCTTCTCACGCGCGCGCACCCAATTTGATCGTATGCGTCGGCAGCATTTCGCAGCTCTCGAGACACAGCGCAGCGAAGTGACCGCGCGGAAGAATGCGCTCATTGAGCGCGCGGAAGCACTGTCTGCGTCGACCAACTGGAATGCGACCGCCGCCGAGTTCCGGCAGCTGATGGATGAATGGCGCCAGGCGGGCCGGACCACGCGCAAGGACGACGATAAGCTCTGGGAGCGTTTCCACCGCGCGCAACAGGCGTTTTTCGATGCGCGCTCCGCCCATTTCTCCGCCCGCGACGAGGAACTCAACGAGAATCTGGCCGCGAAGCTCGCGCTCGTCGCCGAGGCGGAGAAGATTCTGCCCGTACGCGATCCGGAGGCGGCACGCGCAACGCTGCGCGATATTGAAGACCGTTGGGACGAGATCGGCATGGTTCCACGCGGTGATATCACCCGCACCGAGGGGCGGCTGCGGGAGATCGAGGATGCGGTACGTGCCGCCGAGAACGAGCGGTGGCGGCGAACCGACCCCGAGAAGCAGCAGCGTTCCGACGGTATGGCGGCCCAGTTGCAGAAACTGATCGCTGACCTCGACGAGGAAATTGCGGCCGCGCAGGCTGCGGGTGATACCAAACAAGTAGCGCAGCTGGAGGAGAACAAAAAGGCCCGTCAGGCATGGCTTGATCAGGTCACGAAGGATCTCTGAGTCGCCTGACCTTTGAGTTCGCCAAATCTTCCGAGCTATCCAATTCGCCCTGTGGGAAGCTGCTGTTGGCGGTTTTCCACAGGGCGTTTTCCTGCCAATGCGGTGGATTGCAGATGCGGTGGGCCTGCCCCAACCGCTATGAATCATGCATGGCACAAAACGAAACAGTCAGTGGACCACAGCGAATCCTAGTCCGTGAGGGCCTGCTGGTTGAATACGCACCGGGAAGAGCCGCACCTGCGGATCTGACGACCAGACCTTGCCTCCGCGCTGCCCTACTCGTACCCCTGCTACCTGTTGGCGCCACGGCCGTTTCGTTGAGCGCGCTGTGGATCCACACCGGATGGTGGCCTCCCGACCGTCCGCCGACAGTTCTAGGTGCGCATTCCGGGCACAGTCGGCCACCTATCGTCTTGCGACGTAGCATTCCCACCGAGTATGTGCGAATGATCGGTGGACTCGCGGTGACGAACCCGGCTCGAACGGGCGCTGATCTGCTTCTAATGGAACGAACAGATGTGGCCATTGAGGGCATTCTCCGACTATTTGATACCTGCCTGAGTGTGCACGAGCTCCAGGCCCATCTCCAGCTGGAATCGCGGCGCCCGGGCCTGCCACGAGCCCGTGCCATAGCCGCACAGCTCCCCGCCTACGTGCGGCACCGCAGGCGGATTGCTATCAGGAGCGCTCACGCGCGCCTGTCCGCCCCTTCACGCCGGTGACACGGTGGGCGTCGTAGACCCCCTCGATCTTGCGCAGCTCACGTAACACCTGTTCGAGGTGGCGTGGGTCCGCCATTTCAAAGACGAAACTGCACACGGCTACGCGTTCCTTCGTAGTCGTCATGTTTCCTCGGAGCAGATTCACTCCGTGTTCGGAGAGAACACGGGAGATATCCGAGAGAAGGCCCTGCCGATCTAGCGCCTCGACTTGGACCTGAACCAGGTAGACGGCGTCGGCGCCCTCAGCCCAGGCGACGTCAATGAAACGCTCCGGCTCCTTGCGTAGCGATGTCACATTCGGACAGTCGGACCGGTGGACCGACAGTCCGTTGCCACGCGTCACGAAACCGACAATTCGATCCGGCGGCACCGGGGTGCAGCATTTGGCAAGTTTCACCATCACATCCGAGGAATCCAGGGACTGAACGACGACAGCAGAATCGCCGCCTACCGTACGTCGGTGCTGGATGCGAGTCGGAGTGACCGCTTCGGCCAGGGTCTCCTCGACGCCGGCCTCGCCCCCCTGCGAACTGATCAGACGCCGCACAACGGTCTCGGCGGAGAGGCCGCCCGATCCAATGGTTGCGTATAGGCCGGTGACGTCGTCGCAGTTCAAATCCTGCGCGACAGCACGCAGAGTGTCATGACTCATCAGGCGTTGGACCGGCTGGTTCTTGCGTCGAATCGCCTTTGCCAGTTTCTCCTTGCCCTGCTCCACGGCCTGGTCACGCTGTGAGTGCTTGAACCACGACTTGATCTTCGCGCGTGCCCGGGGAGAAGCAACGAAGTCGAGCCAGCCCTGTGAAGGTCCCGCATCGGGACTCTTCGCGGTAATGATCTCCACCGTATCGCCTGATTCGAGCCGGTGATCTAGGGTTACCAGCCGATCATTGACTTTCGCCCCCACCGTGCGATGGCCGACCTCAGTATGAACCGCATAGGCGAAGTCGACGGGTGTCGAGCCGACGGGCAGGCCCATGACCTGCCCCTTGGGTGTGAAAACGTAGACCTGGTTACCGGAGATTTCAAAGCGCAACGAATCGAGGAACTCTGCGGGGTCGGCGGTCTCGCGTTGCCAGTCCACCAGTTGCCGGAGCCAGTTCAGCTGCGTCTCCTGCTCCGATGCCTTCTCGTCGCCCTTCTTGCGGTTCGCGTTCGGGTTCTCCTTGTAGCGCCAGTGAGCGGCAACACCGTACTCGGCTCTCCGGTGCATGTCATATGTGCGGATTTGGATCTCCAACGACCTGCCTCCAGGCCCAATAACGGTGGTATGGATCGACTGGTAGAGGTTGAACTTCGGGCTGGAGATGTAGTCCTTGATCCGCCCTTGGATCGGAGTGAATACCGTATTGGCAACACCCAGCGCGGCATAGCAGTCGGGAATAGTCTCCACAAGCACCCGCACGCCGACGAGGTCGTAGATGTCCTCGAAGTCCTTACCGCGCAGAATCATCTTCTGGTAAATCGAGTAGTAGTGCTTGGGACGTCCCGTGATCGTGCATCGGATATGCGCGTTACGCAGTTCACGCTCGAGAATCTGCTTGATCTGGGTGATGTAAACCTCACGTTCTGGTGTTCGCTCGGCCACCAGCCTCTCGATTTCGGAATACACCGCAGGGTAAAGGGTGTGGAAGGACAAATCCTCCAGCTCCCATTTGATGGAGTTCATGCCCAGCCGGTGCGCGAGAGGAGCGTATATCTCCAGCGTCTCACGTGCCTTGTTTTGCGCCCGGTCTGCGGGCATGTATTTCCAGGTCCGGGCGTTGTGGAGCCGGTCGGCCAGCTTGATGAGTAGAACACGGATGTCCTTCGACATGGCGATAACCATCTTGCGGACCGTCTCCGCCTGGGCGGCTTCTCCGTATTCCACTTTGTCCAACTTGGTGACGCCGTCCACAAGCAGCTCCACCGTCGAGCCGAACTCGGAGCGCACCTGCTCCAAGGTGTACCCGGTGTCCTCCACCGTGTCGTGCAGCAGGGCGCCGACAATCGTGTCTTCGTCTAAGCCGAGTTCAGCGAGGATGGTGGCAACTGCAACCGGATGGGTGATGTACGGTTCACCCGATTTGCGGAACTGCCCTTCGTGGCAGCGGTTGGCGATATCAAAGGCGCGGATAATCCGCGCCTTGTTGACGCTCTTCGTGCCCAGCGCGCGCATAAGGGGTTCCAGAGCAGGCGGCACCGGTGAACTGCCCCGGTTCGCCAGCCAGTTCAAGCGCGAAAATACCCTGGGTGTTGTCACCTCGCCGCTTTGTTGCTCCGCCATGGAACAATGATAGCCGCCGGGAGGTACCAATGCGCTTTACCGTCAGCGATTGCCGCTCAACGGCCGCTGGCTCGCTGGCATCCCACCGCCTCGCTGGCGCCCCACCACCTGGGACACTGAACTGAATCCACCAACACGTGCGAGTCTATTGGATGTAACCTCACTCAGTAGGACAAGACCGAGTCGATACGCCGATTCTCCAACTTGCGCCGACCACCCAACGCGGTCAGTTCAATCAATACGCATAGTCCCACCGGAATGCCTCCCGCCTGCTCGATAAGCTCGAAGGCGGCATTCGCCGTTCCTCCCGTGGCAAGCACATCATCAATCACCAGCACACGCTGCCCCGGTGCGACAGTGAAAGGCTGCAGCTCCATACGCGCCGATCCATACTCAAGCGAATAATCGACCCCAACCACCGGGCCAGGGAGCTTGCCCGCCTTCCGGACAGTGAGCATACCGACCCCCATGCTCACCGCGAGCGGAGCGCCGAGAATAAAACCGCGCGACTCAAGGCCCGCGACCGAATCAACCTGTCCGCGGTAGCGATCAGCGAGCACGCGGATCAGTTCTGCAAACGCCTTGGGATCGGCGATCAAGGGCGTAATATCGCGAAACAGGACTCCTGGATTGGGAAAGTCCTCCACCTCACGCAGGTGGGATTCAACGAGTGCTGTGAACTCCGGAGAAAAGCCGTTATCGTGGGTCACTTCTTGCTCCTGCTCTTACGCTTGGGTTGTGCTCCAACACCGAGATGTTGTCCAGACACTCGAATCATGCCATGTGTCGGGTTGAGCGCGTCGTCGTATTCATCTCCGACATCCTCTCCGGCAGCGACACGTGCGTCGCGCTCCTCCAACCGTGCCGAGCGTGCCGCGAGCACTCTCTCCGTATGGTCCCGAATCTCCGGGCTACGCTCCATCAGGGTTACAGCCAACGGCGAGGCGACGAAGATCGATGACACGGTCGACAGAATCAGACCGACGAACATGACCAATGCCAGATCACGCAGCGTCCCCGCACCGAGAAGAAATACTCCGATGAAAAGGATAGAGGCGATCGGCAGAATAGATGTGACGGATGTGTTGATCGAACGGATCAGAGTCTGATTCACGGCGAGGTTAGTGGACTCCGCGAAGGTGTAGCTCGTCTGCACGGTCAGTTTTGCCGTGTTTTCGCGAACCTTGTCGAAGACCACGACCGTGTCGTAGAGCGAATAACCCAGAATCGTTAACAGGCCGATCACCGTGGAGGGTGTGACCTCGAATCCGCATAGACAGTAGACCCCCACCGTCACGGCTAAATCGTGGAACAGGGCAAGAATCGCACCCACCGCGTTGCGCCAACTGCGGAAATACAGGGTCAGGCCCACCGCAACAAGAAGGATGAACACTACGAATCCTTGGAGGGCCTTCACAGAAATGTTCTGGCCCCATGTAGGTCCGATATAGGTGGATGTCACATCGGATGTGTCAACGCCATAAGCTTCCGCCAACCGGGTGCGGATCTGCTCGGTCCGCGCGTTGGTGAGTTCCTTATCCGAGGTCTGAATACGCAACGTGGAGTCACCAACTTGAACCACCCGCACATCAGTTCCTGCGGTGTATTCCGCGAGCACATCCGAAGCGAGTTGCTGCTCCGTCGTCGTCGCATTCGACACGGTGAACTGCGAACCGCCCGTAAATTCGATGCCCAGATTCAGCCCTTTGACGCACACGGCAACAATGGACAACAGTACCGCCACGCCGGCGATGGTAAACCAGATCTTCCGCTTGCCGACAATGTCGAAGGACTTATCGCCACGGTAGAGATCGTTTCCCCAGGAGGCCAAAGACATCACACATTCTCCTCTTTCGAGTCGGCAGATGTACCACCGCCGGTTATTGCACCGTCGTTAGAAACCGCCGCAGCCGTTTCGCGAGCACGACGGCGTTGCAGCGCACGCCGCTGGGCCAGCGACAGTCCGACCATTTCCGGATCCTCCGCTGCCGCTTCTTCGTTCACCTGGCGCTCCTCATCGGATGTCGCCGCCTTGGCCGTCTGCGCTGCGACATCGACTGTTTCGGAAGCAGCGCGGCCTTCGGAGCCCTCCACTGCGGAATCCTCTTCCTCAGTGGCGGCCTCTTCACCTGCCGTGGACCGATCCGGCTCGGAACTACCGGCTTGGGCGCGCCTGGTTCCGGCGTCGGCCGCGTCGAGTGGCGCCTGATCCGACTTCTTCTTCCGACGTGCGGACCCCGTTTCCGCCGTAGTGGCCTCTTCCGCCTGGGCGCGACGCCGTGAACGAGGCCTATCCGAGAAGGAGCCCGCTCCCCGGTACAGTGGTTCGCCGCCCAGCGCGACCGGATCCATACCAGAGAAGCGGCGTCCCTGCCCGAAGAACTTGGTGCGAACCAGCAACATCATCACCGGGTAGGTGAACATGGTGACAATCACCAGGTCGAGGATGGTGGTCAGGCCGAGAGTGAAGGCGAAACCACGCACCGAACCCACCGCGAGGAAGTACAGCACCAGCGCGCATACCAGGTTGACGCTGTCGGCCACGATAATCGTGCGCTTGGCGCGATGCCAGCCACGATGGACGGCAACCCGCAGCGAACGACCGTCGCGAATTTCGTCGCGGATTCGCTCGAAGAACACAATGAAGGAGTCAGCGGTAATGCCGATGGAGATAATGAGTCCGACGACGCCGGCCAGTGACAACCGGTATCCGATGGTCCAGGACAACAGACAGACGATCAAATAAGACAGTCCGGTTGCCAGAGCAATAGATCCAATGGCGACAAGACCCAAACCGTGATACTGCCAGAGTAGGTAGATAACGATGAGGACGATGCCGATCAGACCCGCCAACAGACCTGCCTGCAATGATTCGGAGCCGAGCGTGGCCGAAATCTGTTCCTCGGACTGCACCTCGAAGCTCAACGGTAGCGATCCGAAATTCAGTTGATTCGCCAGGGTCGTCGTGGACTCCGATGTGAACCCAGAACCGGAGATCTGCGCGTTACCACCGGAGATAACACCCTCTGGCCGCGCTGCCGTGATGATGTTGCCGTCGAGTGTGATGGCGAAGAGATCGCGTGGCGATTCAAGACTGATAAGCCGTGTTGTCACCTCGGTGAAGGTGTCGGCACCCGACGAATTGAAGTTGATGTTAACAACCCAGCTGCCCTTCTCCGTGTCGAAACCGGAGGCAGCACGCGAGAGCTCGGTTCCCTCAATCTCCGCCGGGCCGAGGATGTACTTCGCACCGGTGTCGTGATCGCAGGCCACCATCGCCTTATCCGGATCATCGGACTCGGCCGACACGTGGGCACTCGGGTCTGTGCAGTCCAACAGATAGGACTGGTAGAGCACCTGCTCGGTAATCCATGCCGGATCTGAGGGGTTCTCCGGCGTTGTAGCGGGCTCATCGGAAAGCTGACCGTCGCCGTCAGTGTCTGCCAGAGCCTTGGCCTGTTCCTCGAGCTCCTCCGCGCTGTATGTTGCCTGCACGGAAGGCGTGGCATCGGCCGTGGCTTCCCCTGACGTGGCGTCGGACGTTGCAGCCTGAGTGCTGTCAGATTCGCTACCTTGCGCTGCGGCATCATCTGCCGCATCCGCGTCGGAGCCGTCGACCGCTGTATCCTCGCCCGTACCAGTTTCCGCGTCAACCGTTGCCTCAGACGTTGCCCCATCGACCGTTGCCTGCGAGGCGGCGTCGTCGGAGCCTTCGGACCCCTGCGAGACAGTATCCGGCCGCAAATCCGTCGGATTCACCATTTGCAGTACCGGCCGCATACGCATGACGGCGGAGGTACGGACCAGGTCCAGCGTCTCCTGGGACGGGGTCCCCGGAATACCGACGACGATGTTCTGCCCACCCTGCGACGTGATTTCTGCTTCTGCCACGCCAGATGCATCAATACGCTGCCGGATAATCTCAATGGCCTGGTTGACGTCTTCCTGCGTGACCGTCGACCCGTCAGTTGTCACCGGGGTCAGAATGATCTGGGTACCGCCTTCCAGGTCAAGCGCGAACTCGGGAACCCATTTCGACTTGTGCGTTGTCACGGTGCCGACTATGAGGGCAGCAAGAAGAGCGATGACGAGCACAATAAGAAGGATGAGCCGCCGCCACGGAGTTACCGCGGCTCGCTCACTGCGGTGCGAAGCCATATTGTTCGTATTTCTTTCAGAGCTGGTTACTACGTCGTGGACCTAATCAGAGAGCCGAAGTGCTCTCATCGTCGCTGCGGCTGGGGACATCGGTTTCCTCTGCGGCGGACTCGGCCACAACTCCGATGGACTCATCGGTGTCTTGCAGGCCGTCCGCAAGGTCGGCGTCCTCGACAGTTTCATCCCCAGAGGATGCCAACGGCAGATCGGAGGCGCCGCTTATCGCCGTGCGGATCCACACCGACTCATGCCCATCGGGGGACTGCAGCGTGATTGCATCCCCGTCGATATCCACGATTGTGCCGTAGAAACCGGATGTTGTGACAACGTTCGCTCCTACTTGAATAGCAGCGTCTCGTTCATTGGCCATACGCTCGCGCATCTTCTTGCTCGAGCGACTCATCCACCAGACCATCAGAATGAAGGGCAGGAAGATGACGAGCAGCATCAGTTCGGGTGGCACGTGGTCTCCTTTATCGTAGGCCCAGTCACCGTAGGGCGGTCTTGCGTATAAGAGCCGACCCGGTTCCGGGCAGACACATACGCCGCTAGTGTACTCGCCACACCCGGGTTCCTACGAAGCCGCACGCAAGCCGTGTCCTTGATCACGTTTAGCTAAGCGCCCTGCTAGGGTGCTGCGGTAGTCTTCCCACAGAACCACGACCAGCAACAATACCGTTCCGTTGTTCCCTGTGGCGCGCCGTACTGCTATCCGAACAGCGTGTCGTTGAGCGGCGGTGGGGTTAGCCCGAGATGACTCCATGCCAGCGCCGTCGCCGCCCGCCCCCGCGGTGTTCGTACGAGGAAACCCTCCCGTACCAGGTAGGGCTCGGCAACTGTCTCAACGGTTTCAGGCTCCTCTCCAACCGACACCGCCAAGGTGGTCAGTCCTACCGGCCCTCCTCCGAAACGCTTGCACAACGCCTCCAGCACGCCACGGTCCAAACGGTCCAGTCCACGCTTGTCCACCTCGAACATGTCAAGCGCCGCACGCGCCGCCTCCAGATCGAGAATGCCCGTCCCGCGAACCTGCGCCCAATCCTGCACACGCCGCAGCAGCCTATTGGCGATACGCGGCGTCCCGCGCGAACGGGAAGCTATCTCCCGCGCTGCGTCGGCGGTAAGTTCCACGTTCAGCTTCACCGCGTTTCGCCGCACAATAGTGCTCAAGTCCTGCTCCGCGTAATACTCCAGGTATCCGGTAAAACCGAAACGGTCACGCAGCGGAGCGGGCAGGAGGCCCGCCCGCGTCGTCGCCCCCACAACCGTGAACGGCGGCAGTGGTAACGGAATTGAGGTAGCACCGGGCCCCTTCCCCACCATGACGTCAACACGAAAGTCTTCCATGGCCAGGTAGAGCATCTCTTCAGCGGTGCGGGCCAGTCTGTGTATCTCATCGATGAAAAGGACGTCGCCCTCCTGCATCGAGGAGAGCACTGCGGCTAAGTCTCCCGTATGTTGTATCGCCGGGCCCGACGTTAGGCGCAGCGCGCCACCTGCCTCATTGGCGATAATCATGGCAAGCGTCGTCTTTCCCAAGCCGGGCGGACCGGCCAGCAGGACGTGATCAGGTGTTTTTCCCCGACCGATGGCCGCCTCCAACACCAAGGACAACTGCGTGCGTACCTTCTCCTGCCCAACAAACTCGGCAAGCTGGTGCGGACGGAGTGCAGCTTCGGCGGCCCGTTCAGAGTCACCAGCTTGCGGATTGACCAAGCCATCGTCTTCCAGCATTGACTATTTCCTCGCTCCAAGGAATTGTAGGCAGGCGCGCAGCAAGGTGGCCGTATCGGCTCCGGCCTGCTCCTGGCGAACCGCATCGAAAGCCACATAGGCGTCCCTCTCGGGCCATCCGAGGCCGGTGAGTGCCTCAATGACATCCGCGCCGTCCATCGCACTGCCCGCCGCCGTCTCTCCGCGCGCAGGTCCAAGTTTCTTATCCAGTTCGAGCAGCAGGCGCTGCGCGCCCTTCGCGCCGATCCCCGGCACGCGCTGCAACGCCTTCGCATCGCGTGCTCCGACTGCACGCCGGAGGGCGTCCGGGGTGTGCACGCTCAATATGGCGAGGCCTGTACGCGGGCCTATGCCAGAAACGCCTTGCAACACTTCGAAGGTGTCTCGCTCCTCCGCCTCATCGAAGCCGTACAGCGTCAGAGAGTCCTCACGCACCACCAAGGTTGTATGCAAGAAGGCCTCGACCCCTTCGCGCAGTTTCGCCAACGTTGCCGCCGTGGCACGGATAGTCAAGCCGATGCCGCCTACCTCGATAATGGCGACGGCCGCCTTCACAGCAAGCACTTTCCCACGTACCGTTGCGATCATCCGGCCCCCTATTCGAACATCTGTTTGAAGTAGCTTAACATGCCGAAACCCAAGCAACACCCACTAGGAACCGCGTCGCACACTTGGTGCCACGGCCCCGTGACGGCGTGACATCCGTTCGGCACCGGCCCACATGCGCTGCGCGGGCGTGAGGTCACCGCCACTTGCCCGTGGCAGTGTGCCGGCACCGCCATGCTGCATGCGATCCGGCTCCGCGTCCAGTGATGCGGCTCCCCCACGCCACGCCTGCGTGATGGCGATCGCAAGCGCGTCGGCGGCGTCGGCAGGCCGTGGAAACTCCTTCATACCAAGAATTCGTTGCACCATGAGCTGCACCTGCCGTTTCTCGGCGCGACCATTCCCCGACACGGCGGCCTTCACCTCTGAAGGGCTATGCAATCCGATAGGAAGATTAGCTCGTGCGGCGGCCAGCATCACAATGCCCGCGACCTGTGCCGTCCCCGTGACCGAACGAACATTGGCCTGGGAGAACACGCGCTCCACCGCGACAACATCGGGGCGAAAGATTCCCAATGCCTCATCGATTCCCTGCGCAATGATGAGGAGGCGCTTATGGGGTGCCATCTCCGGATGGGAGCGCACCACCCGCATATCGACCAGGCTGACGCGTCTACCGCTGTCGCAGTCGACAACCCCGACGCCACAGCGTGTCAGACCCGGGTCCACGCCGAGAATCCTCATGTCTTTAACCTATCGTCGCCCAGCCGAAAGTCGGTAGGAGGCACGGCGAAGGGCTGGCACATGTGCCAGCCCTCACCGTTGTGGATGTATACGTGACACTGCGCAGGATCAGCAGCCCCTACTCCGCATCCAGTTCGGCCAGAATCTCGTCGGAGATGTCGACATTGGAGTACACGTTCTGTACGTCGTCGCACTCATCGAGTGCGTCGAGTACGCGCAACACCTTTTGCGCCCCTTCCTTGTCGACCTCCACCTTCATCGATGGCACGAACTGCACCTCGGCAGAGTTGTAGTCGATACCGGCGTCCTGCAATGCCATACGCACCGCGACGACGTCGTTGGGTTCACTCTCCACCGAATAGCTTTCGCCCTCGTCAACGACGTCCTCTGCCCCAGCATCCAGGACGGCCGTCAGAATATCGTCCTCTGACAGTGAGTCGGCCTTGGAAACCTCAACAACGCCCTTGCGAGTGAATAAGTACGACACCGACCCGGGATCGGCGAGCTGTCCACCGTTGCGCGTCAGAGCGGTTCGCACCTCCGATGCCGCACGGTTCCGATTGTCAGTGAGGCATTCGATGAGAACGGCCACTCCACCCGATGCGTAGCCTTCGTAGGTGATCGACTCGTAATTCACCGCGTCACTGCCCTCACCCGATCCACGCTTGACCGCTCGATCAATGTTGTCGGCGGGAACCGAGTTCTTCTTCGCTTTCTGAATCGCATCGTAAAGTGTCGGGTTACCGGCAGGGTCACCACCGCCGATGCGGGCAGCTACCTCGATGTTCTTAATGAGCCGAGCGAAAAGCTTGCCGCGTTTGGCATCAATGGCAGCCTTCTTATGCTTCGTGGTCGCCCACTTCGAATGTCCGGACACAGATTCTCCTTGGACTTGATGACTTCTCCATTACTCATTCTAACGAGTTCGCGGCACCGTACATTTCACCGTGCCGTATGCGCCGTGTCAGTTCTCCCCTGCCGGGGTTATGCCTTTGCGCAGGTGGAGGTTTGCGCAGGGGCATTTTCGGCGGGAAGGAACTACGTCTCGTCGGCCGTCTCGACCTTCTACTCCACATCCTCCTCGGTGGTGTCATTCTCGTCGATAACATCGCACATCCCATCCCAGCCGTTGATCCAGCCCCGCACCAGCGCTCCTAAGCCGACCGGATAGAAGATCTCTCCAGCTCGTTCGGCCTCCTCAATTGTGCTCACATCCCACCAGCGGTATTCGTCGAGCAGCTCCTGTTCCAGTGCACTGAGTTCCTTTCCGGCGACGACGCTACTCGCCTCGGCAGCCGTGACTCGCAGCAGGAAGAAGTACTCGTTCTGCCGCTGCACACCGCGCGTGAATTTGAGGACTGCCCGACGATAGAGCACAGGACCGATAAGACGCTGCGCCTGAGCGCGCAGACCGGTCTCCTCGTACAGCTCACGCACCGCTCCCTCTCGCCGCGACTGGCCTTGAATACCACCGCCAACAGTGAACCACCATCGGAAGTTGGGCCGGTCCATATCGTGGCCACGAATGAGTAACACGCGGTTATCTGGGTCGATAACAAGCACACGAGCCGCCTCCCGGCTTGGGATCCCGTCAACGTCCGGAATCCACTCCGTGCGGGATTGTGTATCCGTGCGGGCGTCGGGTGCGTGCGCCTGCTCAGCCTCATGCATACCCGAATGTCCCTATGTAGGCTCCAGCGGCAGCCTGTCTAGTTTGACCGGTGAACACTAGGCGCAGATCGCTCAGAAGGCTCAATCGGTTTTCTTCCTCCACGCGATTCTCCAGCCTGTTTGCCGTGCCACGTCGCAGCTGGCCGGATCTGGCATAGCCGAGTTGGATCATCTCCTTCTGGAACAACTTCATCGCATCGCGGCCTTGCGCCGGGTTCCCACCGCTGCGTCCAACAGCCACGGCGGCCCATTCGGTAGCAGCCCGTCGATTGGAGAGGGTCTGGATCATTGAGAGTTCGTTGGGAGTAAACCATCCGGCACTCTCGTACTCACGTAACGCAGCTAGCACATGCCGTCGTTCGGAGCTGCGCGCGATAAGGATCACCGTGAGAGTCGCCGCATAGATTGGGATTTGGTACACCAGTCTTTCCCCATCCGACATGTTGAGTACCGCCGAGTAGTTGTGCAGCCCATGCAGCAGCACCGCGATGGCATACCCGACAAGAGTAACGGGAATGACGAAGGGGCGGAATCGCATCGTTGTCCCTATTCCCAGGGATAATCCGGTGAAACCCGTCGCTATCGGGTGAACGAAGGGGTTCAGAATGGCACGTATCTGGAAGACTTCCTCGACGTAGCCAAATGCTTCGCTAGTGGAGGCTCCGGAGTTCAGCGCCTCGGTGTACGCGGAGGTGAAGTAGAGAATGTTCTCGGTAAAGGCGAAACCGAGCCCGACCAGCATTCCGTATACGAGACCGTCCACTGCACCGTTAACGTGCTTGTGGAAGATCAACACCATGAAGACTACGCCGAGTCCCTTACAGGCCTCTTCCATCAAGGGTGCACCGAATACCGCAGCGCGCTCATCAAAGCTTTGTGCTGTATCGCCGGGGCGGTACAGCCAGTTGAAGTAGGTTCCGGTGTTCGAGAACACGATTGTCAACGCCGTAGCAATGCCCGCCCCCCAGGCGAAGGCAGCTACATAGATGCCCACCGGCTCACGTTCCCAGCGGTCGATCCAGGCGACAATGGCGGATATCACCACAACCGGCATAAGCGCCATCACTGCGAATGTTGCAGTGCGTGTTGCTCCCGCCTGGTTCAGGGTCGGCAACAAGTAAACAAAACCGGCTAACCCGGCGCACACAATGATTCCGACACTGATATGCAGCGCTATCTTGTTCCCGCGCGGAGCGTGCCAGCGAGGCTCCTTTTGACTGATCTCGTCGATATTGCTCGGAGGTCGCGTGCCATCCAATGCCAGACCTGTTCCCGCAGCGAACGCCGTGGCCGAATAGCCGACGCCGTTGTTTCCCGTGAGGAACTCGGAACTTGCTGGCGGGGCGTAGTATCCACCTTGCACAGGTGCCGCCCCCCACGGACCACTCTGACTGTTGGTGCCGGACCGGGCCGGGTAGGGGTTGAAATTACTACTCATGTGTCACTCATCATCTATTGCGTGCTGTCGGCGCTTACTCGTCGTCAATGTCAACGGTGACGGGAAGCGGAGCATTCCCAGCCAGATGGAACAACCGGGCCAGTGGATTACGGCGTAGGCGCCGGATCTGGTCCACATGGGAGTTATGGAAGGAGCGAGTCATGCGCACGTCGAGGCGCGCCCGCTCCAGCCTCTCCACGAGGCTTCCAGCACCGGTTTTCTCCTCCGGGTCCATCTCGTCGACCGTTAGCCGTAGTGTACGAGACAAATCTGATTCGAGCGAGCGCCGATCTCCCGGGGACTCGGGCGGCGTCACAGGAAGAAGCACGTCTAAACCGTCGTCGACAATCGGTAGCATGCCTTCCCGCAGGCAGGTATCCGCCGCATCTGCAAGGAGGACTGCTCCCGCCATATCGAGCGCACCATTCACGGCGAAATCGTGGGCATACTGTGCACGGGCAGTGAGGGCATACTCAAGTGCACGCCGTGAGCGGAGTACTTGGCGGTGCAGCCGATCAATACGACGCGCGACGACGACGGCAACCATGGATAAAACGAACAGAAGAAGAACCAGGGCAATCCACCATGGAGCGCTCACTCATCAACCTCCAACCTAGCGGTGCGTACTGCTGTCTCGTACACCGCATATACCTGCGATGCAACGGTTGACCAGTCATAACGATGCGCTTCGGCGCGAGCGCGCTGGACCGTCGCGGCGCGGCGCTCCGGGTCTCGTAAGGCCTCCGCAATGGTTGCGGCCAGCGCCGCAGAGTCGCCGTTGGCGAACTGATCGCCTAAGCTTCCGCCTCCCAGCACCGCCCGAAAAGCGGGAATATCGGAGGCGACGACGAAGCTACCGGCACTCATGGCCTCGATAAGAATGATGCCGAATGACTCACCGCCGGTGTTCGGCGCAAGGTAGATGTCCACACTGGAAAGCAGGGCTGCTTTGTCCTCATCTGAGACTCCACCGAGGAATTCCACCGCATCGGCATCGGCACCGAAGGAGGCACGGGCCTCTTCGATATCCCCCCGGCCGGCCACGAACAGGCGTACACCCGGGAATTGTTCCCGAATGGCGTGAAAAGCCCCGGCGACCACGGGCAGACCCTTGCGCGGCTCGTCAAGCCGCCCGAGAAAGCCGAGGGTGGGCCGTCCGATTGCACCAGTGAACCGCTCGTCCCGTGCAGCCTTCTCAAAATCCGTGGTGTATACGCCGTTTGGAATCACATATGCGTCACCACCCAGGTACTGCACTGCGGTCCGCCGCGCCTCCTGCGATACCGCGATCCGGGCCTGAATCTTCTCCAGAAATGGCCGCAGCATCGGCGTTCCGAGCTCCAGAGCCCGCGAACGGTCCATCGCCGTGTGGAAGGTGGAGACAACCGGACAACTGGCACTCATCAACGCCAACATGGAGACCGAGGGCACGAAGGGCTCATGAACATGCAGGACATCAAACTCCCCCTCACGTAACCAGGCCCGCACCGCACGGTTCACACGCGGGCCGAAGGAAAGTCGCGCCACTGAGCCGTTGTACGGGATGGCGATGGCTGATCCCGTCGAACTGGCGAAGTCAGGAAGCGCATCGGTATCCTCCGCCGGTGCTATCACCCGCACATCATGGCCGCGCCGAATCAGCTCCGCCGCCAGATCGCGGATATGGAACTGGACTCCTCCTGGAACGTCCCACGAGTACGGGCAGGCGATACCTATGCGCATCATTCTTCCTTGCTAGAAGATCTCGATTCTTCCGTTTCCGAGCCACTGGTTCGGATATGTTCGGGCGACTCCTTCTCGGTGTTGATGGGTGTGCCCGGCACGGCGTTTGTTTCCGCCGTGGGTGCCCGTCCGAGTTCCTGTGCGCGTGCCCGGGCTCGCGCCAGTCGCTCCGGGTCGAGGTCGGAGACGAAAACCTTCTGCAGCATGTGCCAGTCGACAAGATACTCGCGCAGGAAAGGTTCGAGTTCTGTCACCCATTCTTGACTCATGCGCCGCAGGTCCGCTTCCCGCTCCCGCGGGGAAGACTGCACAGTGGTGCGGGCGTACACCGCGTCGGCCACATCAATCCGCAGTCCCCAACGGGTTCCCGCCTCGCGCCGCCGCTGCCCCCTTAGCTTCTCATACCGGGTGAAAATCGGGTAAATCGGAACGCCGGTGCGTTGGGCCAACAGTGCTGGCCCGGCTGCGACCAGCATGGCGTGTCCCGCCAGTTGGACCTCGATTCCTGAGGCGGTCAGATCACGATCCGCCAAAATCGGTGTGAGACAAACAGTTTCCTCCATATCGCGCGCCAGCGAGCGCAACGCTCCTCCACCTTTGACAAGCTGGTAGATCGTCATTCCCAGTGAGCGGCGAAACTCGTAAAAGCCCTCCGCCAACTCCGGCGGTTCAAGCTTCTCCGCAATGGTATGCACCTCCGCCAAGTCCATATTCGACCAGGCGCCCGCCAGATCCCAGTTTCCGGCGTGTGTCAGTGCTGCCGTGACGGAACGGCCCGCCGCAAACTCTGCCCGTAATGCGGCGTCGTTGCTAACACGCACGCGAGCGAGAATTTGCTTCTCGTTCAGCTTGCCGAGTCGGAAAACCTCGTAATAGTAGCGCATATAAGAACGCATGGCACGTGCGGACAACCGTCGTGCCTGCCACCGATTCATCCCGGGTTGCAGACGCGCCTGATTCCTGCGTAGCTGGCGTACACCCCCCTGATTGGAAAGCCCCACCACAGTGCCTATGACGTTAAAGAGGCCCCGGCCTGCTGCCTCGGGCAGGCGATTGACGGCCGCCTGTGCGAAAGCGAACATGCGGACCGGATTCACGATGTTCTCGCCTCGCTCGAGTGAGCCTGCCGATACACGACCACCATTCGCTGTATCACGGTGATCAGTGCCGCGATGAAGAGAATCCACATGGCAATGGTCATGATGATATCGCCAAGCTCCATCCCAACTAGCAGCATGGCAACTAGGGTGATGGTCAGCCGATCAGCACGCTCGGCCAATCCGACCGACGCCGTCATACCCAGGCCTTCGGCGCGGGCACGCGCGTATGGCACAACACTTCCCAAGCACAACGCTCCCAAGGCGCCGACCATCGTCCACAGCGCGTAGCGCGGATCACACCAACGGTAGGCCCAGATCAGCACCCCGCTGAGAATTGCCGCATCGGATACTCTGTCCAGCGTCGAGTCAAGAAATGCTCCCCACGATGACGACGTCCCCGTCAGCCGGGCAATCTGGCCGTCAAGATTGTCGAAAATCACGAGCACGGTGATCGTCAGGGCGGCAGCCGTCAAATGATCAAGGGGAACCAGAGTCAGCGCGACTGCGACACCTGCCAGCGTGCCCGTGATCGTCACGGCGTCGGCACTGATATGCGCCTTGACGCACAGCCGGGCTATCGGTCCAAAAAGGACCTGGGCAAGCGGACGACCGGAACGGCTCAGCATTCTGTTACTCCCGTCGGGCGATTTACTCTCGATGCTTCCAGGTATCGCTGGTCGGCGTGCGGTGCCATCGTTCTCATGAGCCGTGCTGGCAGCGGCATGATGCTATTCCTCCGCCCGCTCCGCCGGGTAGAGATGCTCCCGCTCGGGCTCGTTGACACGGCAGGCGATGACATCCGAGATGTGGGCGACGGCGTCATCCACCGGGATGCCGTTCTCCTGCGTGCCATCGCGATAACGGAACGACACCGCTCCGGCGGCGACATCGTCACCGCCCGCGATGATGGTGAAGGGAATCTTGTCCTTGGCGGCGTTACGGATCTTTTTTCCGAAGCGGTCGTCGCTATGATCCACCTCGACGCGGATTCCGGCCGCGCGCAATTTCCCTGCGACGTCGTCGCAGTAGGAATCGAAGGCGTCCGCCACCGGTACCAGCCGTGCCTGCACCGGAGCCAGCCACGTTGGGAACGCTCCCGCGTAATGCTCCGTTAACACGCCAATGAACCGCTCCACTGCACCCAACTTGGCACAATGGATCATCACCGGACGGCGATGCGATCCATCAGAGGCGGTGTATTCCAGATCGAAGCGCTCCGGCTGGTTGAAGTCGTACTGTACGGTGGACATCTGCCAGGTACGGCCAATGGCGTCCTTGGCCTGCACTGAAATCTTCGGGCCGTAGAACGCCGCACCGCCCGGGTCGGGCACCAGATCTAGGCCGGTGGAGGCGCATGCTTCTTCCAAGATTTGCGTCGCCACCGCCCAGTCCTCGTCCGAGCCGATGAATTTGTCTTTCTTCTTGTCGTCGTCGCTGCGTGTGGAAAGCTCCAGATAGAAATCGGTCAGTCCAAAGTCCTGCAGAATACCGAGGAAGAAGTTGAGCAGCTTGGTGATCTCATCCTTGGCCTGCTCCGGGGTGCAGTACGTATGCGAGTCATCCATAGTGAACCCACGCATGCGTGTGAGGCCGTGTACAACACCGGACTTCTCATACCGGTAGTCATGGCCCATTTCAAAGAAGCGCAGCGGAAGCTCCCGGTAGGAGCGTCCCCGCGAGCGGAAAATGAGATTGTGCATCGGGCAATTCATGGCCTTGAGATAGTACTCCTGGCCCGCCCGGGTGATATTTCCGGCGTCGTCGCGTTCCTCGTCGACCTGCATCGGCGGGAACATGGTGTCCGCATAGTAGGGCAGATGGCCCGAGGTATGGAAGAGACCTCCCTTGGAAATCTCCGGAGTATGGACGAAGTCGAATCCTTCCTCCAAATGGCGCTGCCGTACGTATGACTCAATAACATGCCGCAGGATACCGCCTTTGGGGTGGAAGAGCGCCAAGCCGGGGCCGATCTCCTCCGGGAAGGAGAAAAGGTCAAGCTCGGACCCCAACCGACGGTGGTCCCGTCGTTCGGCATCCTTGATTCGCTCTTGGTAGGCGAGAAGATCCTCTCTGGATGCCCATGCGGTGCCGTAAATCCGCTGGAGCTGGTCGTTGGCTTGGTTTCCCTTCCAGTATGCGGCCGAGGACTTTGTCAGCGCGAAGCCGTTGCCGATCAAGCGAGTGGAGGGAAGGTGGGGACCGCGGCATAGGTCGCTCCACGCGACGGTGCCATCGCGGCGCACATTGTCGTAAATGGTGAGCTCTGTACCGCCCACCTCCACGGATGCCCCTTCTGCGCCGCTCCCTTTGGTAGCAATCAGTTCCAACTTGTAGGGCTGCGCCACTAGTTCTGTGCGCGCCTCTTCTTCACTGAGGACGCGGCGGCGGAAGGTCTGCCCCTCCTTGACGATGCGCTTCATCCGCTTTTCGATCTCGCGCAGCATCTCCGGAGTCACCGCATCGATATTGCCGAAGTCATAGTAGAAGCCGTCAGTGACGAACGGACCAATTCCGAGATTCACATCCGGGAAGATGCCTTGCACGGCCTGTGCCATCACATGCGTACAGGAATGGCGCAGGATCCCCAGGCCATCCGGCGAGGAAATATCCACACCTTCGACAACCGCCCCCTCCGGCAAATCGGAAAGCTCCGTGGTCAGATCGCGCAGAACACCGTCTATACGCAACGCGATGATATTGCGCTGCTCGGAATACAGGTCTTTGCCGGTCGTCTTCTCCCCTACCGAAGTTGACTTACCATCGATCACGATCACGGGCACGTTTATTCTCCTTTGCGTCAGGTGCGCACATACGAAGGCACGCATTAGCTCATCTTACCCAGAGAGTGCTTACTCTTCGAGCACATATGCAACTGCCGGAGACGCCATAAGCACAATCATGTAGCCGTAGTCGGCACGGCAAGTACACAAATCCTCCGGCTGACTGCCTGGTCATCCGCCATATGACCGGGTGCCAATCCCCTCTCTCGGCGCCAAACTCTCGTTTTGGAACACTGAGGATGGTGGACGCGGACCGCAAAAAGGGCGTTATAGACTCGCGGAATTGCGCTGCGGTCACTTCGGCGACATTCCGCCGCACTGTGTTCGCCACTGGCCGTAGGAGGTCAAACCGTCTAAGGGTGCTACATGCCAAACATGGATGCTGCGTCGAATATCCCAGCTGGTCAGCGGGAGTCGTCGGCTGATCAACAGCACTGTACTCCTACATCGGCAGCGTCTTGGAAGTCTCGAAGAACCGCTGATGTGCTTCGGCTACCAGCACCCTTCCCGAACGATAGTTGCCGCCATAAACCAGATCGTGGAAAACGACCTCGTTGCCATCGTGCAGGTATAGTGCCGTACCGACTTCCCGCGTCGTCGTACGTCCGTTACCTCGCGGGACGGTGACGGTTTTAACTTCCACACCGGACAGGTCACACCAGCGATAACTCCACTGCCGTGTCAGCTGTCCCTTCTTCGTCTCGAAATACTCAATACCTGCCGGAGTCAGCACCAAAAGACGCGGCGCTTTTTCCTTCCGGTAGTTGTATACCATCAGGAGTTCAAGCAAGCCCAGTACCACTGCAACACCGATAAGAACAACTGGCGAGACTGAGTCACGACC
The DNA here is from genome assembly GCF_003957265.1 of Actinobaculum sp. 352. Taxonomy (NCBI): domain Bacteria; kingdom Bacillati; phylum Actinomycetota; class Actinomycetes; order Actinomycetales; family Actinomycetaceae; genus Actinobaculum; species Actinobaculum sp. 352. The sequence goes on from NZ_RQSN01000007.1 coordinate 40,640, forward strand.
AGCCGTTAGGTAAATCACGAGGAAGAAAACGAAAAACAAGGCGTAGGCGGACGAAAACGCAATGAATCTCTTCTTCGCCAGTCCCGTCTCCGGTTGCAATTGAACACCCCCGGCGGAAACCGCGCCAAGCTGTGCGTTCACCCACTGCCATTCGTCCTGGCTCAACTGCGCGGCGTCATCTGCGATACTCATCAAAACCTCTCATATGCCGACGCGTCACACTGACCAAGACTCCTGTACACAGACGCACATCGCTATGCGTGAGCGCCCTGCTACGGAACATGTGAGTCACCACGACTGCCGACCGGTAGCTGTTTCTTCGCCACATCCGAACCCCATGTGAGCAGAACCTGAAGTAGCGAAGGCTGACAGTAGTCGATTCTTCTGCACCACCCGTATCTCAGTCAAATGAGCGCAAGTGTCATAAAGAGGCGTTGCATTAACTCAGAAGTGCTGCTTTAACAATGTGAGCCACAGTTGGTGGGCGATACTGGGTTCGAACCAGTGACCTCTTCCGTGTCAGGGAAGCGCGCTCCCGCTGCGCCAATCGCCCTTGCGAGGTGGGTACGGGATTCGAACCCGTGTACACGGCTTTGCAGGCCGTTGCCTCGCCTCTCGGCCAACCCACCGTGCGGATTGACAGAACAGAAAGACTGTCATTCCTCCGAGCGGATGACGGGACTCGAACCCGCGACCCTCACCTTGGCAAGGTGATGCTCTACCAACTGAGCCACATCCGCATCGCACCCGCTTCGTTTCACACAGCGACCCGAGCGGCGCTTGTCCAATATAGCGACCTTCACCCCCCAATGTCCAACTCACCGACATGAGGCACATCCCACGCTACGTCGTTTTGCACTCGAGAGGCCGCCCGGGCTATCCTCATGAAGCACTGTCAGTGCGCGGGCGATTAGCTCAGTGGTAGAGCGCTTCGTTCACACCGAAGAGGTCACTGGTTCGAACCCAGTATCGCCCACGATACATACCCATATGGGTACATGCCTGTGCTGCATTTGACATCTCTGCGATGCCAAATGCTCATCACCGCCCCTCATGCTCTCGGACACTGGCAAGCACGCAGATGAAATCTGGCGGCGTGGTTATCACCGCCCCCGCTCTGCAGCACTGGGCAGCCTTGAGCGTACAGGTCAACCAGGCCCAGCACGCCCTCACGCTTTGGGCCACTAGTTCCCAAGCGAAACAGGGCCGAATACTCTGGTCCATCCCCTGCCCTTCGCCGACCAATCCGGTCTTTAGGCCACCAATCCCGTCTCCGCCAGTTCTCCGCCCATCCCCTAAACTCCGCGCTTTTCGCGCAGAACCGTGGAAAACCCGGAAAGCGGAGGCCTTTGGCGAGTGCCGTGGCGCTAGACCTTGACGCCAAGGCGCAGGGAACAAACGCCAACTGCCCTTGGCGAACGCTCGATTGCCCAGACGCCAAAGGCGCATGGATGGAAAACCCACGTCTCGGCAGTGGATGACCCAAGACGTCCGGCCAGAGCCTTGTCTGGCGCCCGCCCCACCTCGAACGGATCTGGACAACCTCACACACATGTCAGATCCGGCTCACGGTACTGCCCCCATATCACTGCAGGACACGGGGATATGAGGGAGATCCACACATCCTGGCCAAGGAGGTGGGAGAATATGCGTATGCAAATCTGGCCTGGACACTCTTACCCTCTTGGCGCGACCTTCGATGGGACGGGGACGAACTTCGCCGTTTTCTCGTCGGTGGCCACAAAGATGGACCTCTGCCTTCTTGACGATGCCGATCAACAGACAATCGTCGAACTACGCGAGGTCGACGGCGGCGTATGGCACTGCTATCTGCCCGGTGTCCGTCCCGGTCAGCGCTACGGCTACCGGGTACACGGCCCCTATGACCCCGCGTCCGGGCTGCGTTGCGACCCCTCCAAGTTGCTGCTCGACCCCTATGCGAAGGCCATCGATGGCCATATCGAGGATAGTCAGGCCGTCTTCTCCTACAACTTCAACAATCCGAGCGAGCGCAACGAGCAGGACTCCCTCGGGCACACAATGACCTCCGTTGTAATCAACCCGTTCTTTGACTGGGGTCACGACCGCCCACCTGCCCACGATTACAGCGACACCGTCATCTACGAGGCACATGTGCGCGGCATGACCATGCGCCACCCCGATATCCCGGAGGATATCCGCGGAACGTACGCCGGCATCTCCCATCCGGCCATTATCGACTACCTGAAGAAACTCGGCGCTACCGCCATTGAACTCATGCCCTGCCACCAATTCGTCAATGACACCGGTTTGCAAGCGAAGGGGCTGAGCAACTATTGGGGCTACAACACCATCGGTTTCTTCGCCCCGCACAACGGCTACGCTTCCTCCGACACTCGGGGCGGCCAGGTCGACGAGTTCAAGGCCATGGTCAAATCCTTCCATGAAGCCGAGATCGAAGTGATTATGGACGTCGTGTACAACCACACGGCGGAGGGCAATCACATGGGCCCTACCCTCTCCTTCAAAGGACTTGATAACGCTGCATATTACCGGTTGGTGGAAGGTTCCCAGGAGCATTATTTCGACACCACCGGTACCGGTAATTCCCTCAACATGCGCTCGCCCCATACCTTGCAGTTGATCATGGATTCCCTGCGCTACTGGATCACCAATATGCACGTAGACGGCTTCCGTTTCGACCTCGCATCGACTCTGGCACGGGAGTTGCATGAAGTTGACAAACTTTCATCCTTCTTCGACATCATCCAGCAGGACCCACTCATCTCGCAGGTCAAGCTAATCGCCGAGCCGTGGGACGTGGGGGAAGGAGGATACAACGTCGGCGGTTTCCCGCCCCTGTGGTCGGAGTGGAACGGCAAGTATCGAGATACCGTGCGTGACTTCTGGCGCGGGGAGCCATCTGTTCTCTCCGAGCTCGCCTTCCGCCTCACCGGTTCTTCCGACCTCTACGAGAACTCCGGCCGACGGCCCATGGCTTCCATCAACTTCGTCACCGCACACGATGGATTTACGCTCAATGACCTCGTTTCCTACAACGAGAAACACAATGAGGCAAACGGTGAAGGTGGCGCGGACGGCGAGTCTAACAATCGTTCATGGAACTGCGGTGCCGAAGGACCGACCGACGATCCAGACATCGTCGCACTACGTGAGCGCCAGCGCAAGAACTTCTTGTCGACACTACTTCTGTCACAGGGTGTTCCGATGATTGCGCACGGCGACGAGATCGGGCGCACGCAAAATGGCAACAATAACACCTACTGTCAGGACAACGAGATTTCTTGGGTGGACTGGAAACTCACGGATTCACAGTTCGATTTGCTGGACTTCACGCGCCATTTGATTGCCTTCCGTAAGGCACATTCGGTTTTTCGACGTCGGCGCTTCCTCAGCGGTGTCTCGACCCGCGGCGGTCGGGAGAAACTGGGCGAGGTCGAATGGTTGCGTCCAGATGCCACGCAAATGCAGGACTCTGATTGGTCCGTCGGCTACGCTCGCTCTCTCATGGTGTACCTCAATGGCTCCGCCATTGCAGAGCCGGACAGCCGCGGAGCGGAGATTTACGACGACGACGTGCTCATCACTTTCAACGGTGACAGTGAGCCGCTCTCCTTCACAATTCCCTCCAGCGCGTACGGCAAGCGCTGGAACAACGTGTTTAACACCGCAGCACGCATTGATCCTGCTGAGGAGTATCTCCCCGGCCAGACTTTCCAGGTCGAAGGCCGTTCCATGCGCGTTTTCATCTGCCAACGGGAGGATCAAGGCTCGCTGTGCCCCGGTAAGAAGCCGAACGAGTCCGTTGGTCGGCTTCGCAGCGATGCGGAAAACGAGGTCGAATCTGCGGCTTCCGCCACCGGAACGGACAGCGGTAACACGCCCTTAAACAATGACTCGCCGAGCGCACAACCCGCGCCCGAACCTGCGGAAAACGCTACTTCGTCCACTTCCATCACGGAGCAAGAAACGGCAGATGGAGTAGACGTGTTGGGCACCGGGGAGGCATCTTCCATGGAGAAGAAGTCTTCCGCCACGGGGTGAATGGTGCACGAAGGCCTCACGTCGATGCCCAGTCGGTATGCGGTCCAGGCGCGTGGTGGATGACGCCGCCGACCGTGTACACCGTGCCCGCGCCCATCATGCGGTCCCGGCACTTTGTGGGTGGAGTGTTGGGTTTCGGGGTTGACATCCAGTGGGCATACGGTCCCCGCTCACTGGTCAGTCCGGGCCCGGCTCGCCGGGCAATAGCCTCGCCCCTCGCCTCGGCATGGGTAGCCGAAACAAGGCATGCCATGCCCGAACTGCACGGGCACGTCTGACCCCGAATAATGCTCAGCGTCAGCACAGTTCCTTCCGGGAACTGTGCTCCCAGGCATCCCTCCCCACAACAGTAGGAAGATGCGGGCACTTCCCCGGACCGTGCAGACAATGTTGTAGTCTCGAGAATATGAGTGATGTCGACTCGCGTCGTAGTACAGCACGGCACACCCACGTGCCGGCACCGGATCGCAGGCAACCTGTATCCACGTACCGCTTGCAATTGGGCCCGCAGTTCACCTGTGATCAGGCAGTGGCGATCCTGCCCTACCTGAAGACCCTCGGTATCACCGATGTCTACTGCTCCCCCATCCTGCAGGCGGCTCCGGGGTCCACCCACGGCTACGACGTCGTCGACCATACGAAGGTGTCGCATGCCATTGGAGGCCGTGAGGCATTTCAACGGCTTGCGGATGCGGCGCATGCCTCGGGCATGGGCGTCGTCGTCGATATTGTTCCCAACCATATGGCGGTGCCCACACCGTTGTATCTCAACCGGGCTCTATGGTCGGTGCTGCGTGACGGAGCCGATTCTCCCTACGCCAATTGGTTTGATATCGATCTGGACGAGGCCGCCGATGGACTGATGATGCCCGTGTTGGGTGACCGCATAGGAACAGTCCTCGCCAAGGGGCAGATCACGGTGGAAACTATGGTCGTGCCCGGATTCGAAGACCTGGGAGAACAGCCCGTTGTGCGATACTTCGAACACGTCTTCCCGGTACGTGCACAAACCGAGTCACTCCCGCTCGCCGATCTGTTGGAGCGGCAGTACTACCGGCTCGCATACTGGCGTGTCGCAGAGGAAGAACTCAACTACCGCCGTTTCTTCGACGTAGATACCCTGGCCGCTATTCGCACCGAAGACGCTGACGTGTTCAACAGTTCGCATGCGTTGCTGCTGGAGCTATTCGACACCGGATATATCGATGCGTTCCGGATCGACCATCCGGACGGACTCTCCGATCCGCGTGAATACCTTGCTCGGCTCTATGAGGCCACTGGCGGCGCATGGGTAGTTGCGGAGAAGATCACGGAGGGCGACGAAGAACTCCCAGCAGATTGGCGCTGTTGCGGCACAACGGGGTATGACGCAGCGTGGCGAATCGGCTCCTTACTTACCGATCCGGTCGGTGTCAATCGACTCACCGCCTTGTATGTTGAACTGTCCGAAGCTACCGATTCCTACCCGACGCTGGAGGCAGGGGCCAAGGCACAGATTTTATCCACCTCGCTACATGCGGAAATGGAACGTCTCACCTCCGTGTTGGCGCAGATCTGCCATGCGGATGTGCGACTGCGCGATCACACGGGGCGTTCCATCCACGATGCTCTCGGCGCGCTCATCATTTCGATGGACCGCTACCGCGCCTATGTCGTACCTCGCGAGAAGCCCTCCGCCAGCGCGGAGAATGCGATCCGCGAGGCGGCGGATCGGGCGACGAAGTTCCTCAGCCCTGACCGCTGTGAATCGTTGGAAGTCGTTGTGGACATCCTTCTCGGACGTGAAGTCGGATCGGCCGGCCGCACCTACGAAGAAGCCCGTGCGGAAGCGATTATCCGGTTCCAGCAGGTGTGTGGCGCCGTTATGGCCAAGGGTGTGGAAGACACCGCCTTTTACCGCTATACAGCTCTCACCAGCGCTACCGAAGTCGGTGGCGACCCCATGCGCGCCTCGTTGACCCCTGACGACGTCGTCGCCTGGACGGGTCGAACCGGAGCGCAGTGGCCCTCTACGATGACCTGCCTGACTACGCACGATACGAAGCGAGGCGAAGACACGCGCGCCGCCATCTCCGTTCTCAGCGAATGGGCGCAAGAGTGGCGTTCACTACTGACCGACCTGCGCGCCCGGCATGCTGCAGCGCGCCCAGCCGAGCTTGACGGCCAGATTGAGAACCTCATGTGGCAGACGATTACGGGAACGTGGACCGACCGTGGCCCGATTGAGTTGGATCGTCTTCTCAACTATTTGCGCAAGGCAGCCCGCGAGCAGAAGTCCTGGACAAACTGGACGTCGCCCGACGAAGCGGCTGAATCGGCACTATTCGGGTATGCGCGTTCCGTACTCGGCGACCCGGAGAGCCTGAGTGACCTCACCGCCTGGCACGAGCGCACGGCGCGTTCACGCCGCGCCGTAACGCTGGCGCAGAAAACGATAGCGTTGACCCTACTCGGTGTGGCGGACAGCTATCAGGGAGAAGAAGTCATCCAAAACTCCCTGGTAGACCCCGACAATAGACGTCCCGTGGATTTCGACAGGATCGCCACTATGCTGACCGCGCTGGACAACCGTGGTTCCTTACCCGGGGATGCCAGCCTGGACCAAGAGAAGCTGTGGATCACATCGCGGATTCTCCGCCTGCGGCGCGAGCGGCCTCTCAGCTTCGTCTCGACGCGCTCCGGCTTCGCGCCCCTGCCCGTCACAACAAGCCATGCCGTGGCCTTTACACGCACTTTCGACGGCGTCCCTTCCGTAGTTACAGTAGCGCAGCGTCTGCCGCGTGCCCTTGCCGACTCCGGCGGTTTCGGCCGACACACCGTCGTCTTACCAGAAGGACATTGGCAAGACGTGTTGACCGGTCACGAGTTTAGTGGCGGACCGATTGAGATCTCCTCGCTTCTGGAATACCTACCAGTAGCCGTTCTCGCCCGTGACAGCAAGGAGTTACCAAATGCCTGATACCCGCCATGCCGCCGTCGGGGGTCGGCCCGATGCGCATGACAACTTGCGCGTGTGGGCGCCCGGCGCGCAGAGAGTCACGCTGCACCTGTTCGATAACTCGCCGCAGGCCGCCGAACTAGGGAACGAGCCGTTACTCCCATTTAATAACGGCTGGTGGGAGAGCCGCGCTCCCCTCCCGCCAGGCACGCGGTATCTACTCGCCGTTGATGACAATCAACCATTCCCGGATCCACGTTCACAACGGCAGCCGCTGGGCGTGCACGGTCCTTCCGAAATCGTCGACGTATCCTCCTTCGCTTTCACAGATGGATCATGGCGGGGTATCGACACGCTCGGCGCTGCAATCTATGAGCTGCACGTCGGCACGTTTACGCCGGAAGGCACCTTCGCCGCGGCGGCCGATAAGCTCCCTTACCTGAGGGAACTCGGGATCGACATGGTGGAGCTTATGCCGATTGCTCCGGTGCCCGGAACCCGCAACTGGGGATATGACGGGGTCTCTATTTTCGCGGTGAATGAGAACTATGGTGGACCGGAGGGCTTGGCGGCCTTCGTGGACGCCGCGCATGCGCTCGGTATCGGTGTATGCCTGGACGTCGTCTATAACCACATGGGCCCAGATGGCAATTACGTCAACTTCTTCGGCCCGTACTTCACGGATCACCACACCACGCCGTGGGGCCAGGGAGTTAACGTCGACGGCCCCGATGCCGCCGAGGTTCGGCAATTCTTCGTCGACAATGCGCTGCAATGGGTGCGCGATTACCATATCGATGCGCTACGCCTGGATGCCGTTGCCTTTATCCTTGATGATTCTCCGCGTCATATCCTGGCGGAAATCTCCGATAATGTTGCCGCCTTTGCCGCAGAATCGGGCCGTAAAATCAGCCTGATCGCGGAATCGGATATCAACGATCCGATAATGATCACCCCTACGGCGGCAGGCGGCTGTGGGATGGATGCGCAATGGAACGACGACGTTCACCACGCGATTCACGCCTATCTGACCGGCGAGTCCTTCGCCTATTACGGTGACTTCACACTTCCGGGCGCATTGGAAAAGGCCTTTCGCCATGCCTTCGTCCACGATGGCATCTACTCCACTTTCCGCCGTAAGGTTTGGGGAAGGCCGGTCCCCGATAGTATCGACAGCCACCGATTCGTCATTTGCACCGAGGATCATGACCAGGTCGGCAATCGCGCGATTGGTGATCGTCCTTCGGCGCATCTCACCTTTGGCCAACAAGCGGTGGCCAATTCGCTGGCCCTCGCATCGCCATTCACTCCCATGCTTTTCATGGGTCAGGAATGGGGCGCTACAACACCCTTCCAGTTTTTCACGGACTACGACGAGGAGCTCGGCCGCGCCGTGGATGCGGGCCGCCAGGCCGAGTTTGCCAATTGGGACTGGCTCGCCGTATATGGCGAGCAAGAAGTCACCGTTCCCTCCCCGCAAGACATAGCGACTTTCACTGCCTCAAAGCTCGACTGGAGTGAACGTGAGAAACCGGAGCACGCTGCCTACTGGCAATTTATCCGCTCTCTACTTTCCCTACGCAAGAAGCTGCCGGATCTAGCCAGCAGCGACCGGGCGCAGACGGAACTCGTGCGCCTGGGCCGCAATGGCTATTTGCGGCGCGGCGCCTGTTACGTGGCGTTCTCCTGCGATGGCAATGCCACAGTTACCGTGCCGCGCGCCGATTTGGTGCCTCTTCTGGAATGGGGATCGCCAGTGATGGAGGCTGACCGTATCGACTTCGTGCAACCGGGCGTCGTCGTGATGATACCCGACGCCCTCTGACTTCTGCACCCGGTTGCTGCGCCCGCGAAGACACCCCGCTTTCTTCTCCTTATCACTTGTTGGCTCGGGCATCACTTGTTGGCTCGGGCTCTAGTTGCTGTACGCACGAGGATGCTCTCTCGGCGAGTGCGTGTTCCAGCGTGTCCGTCTTCCAGTTGCCGTGCGCGCGAGGCGCAGTGCCGAATTCCTGGCTGATTCCCAACGATTCACAGGCGCAGTCGGCATCGCTTCAACCAGCCCGGCCCGAACACACCCACCTTTTGTGATTTCAAGCACTTTTGCACAAACGTTTGGCGCAAACGTTTGCATGCGCTACGCTAAGTGACAGCGGCACAAAGGTGTTCGCAACCACACACGATCTTCCGTCAGCACGGTAGGAAGGACGAAGATGTTCCATAAGAAACCGGTAGCACTTGCTTCCCTCGCGCTTGTCCCCGCGCTCGCACTCGTTGGGTGCAGTTCGCAGGGCAGCCACTCCAGCGGCGATGGCCCGCTTGAAATCACCCTGTGGACCCATTCGGCGGGTAACGAGGGCGAAATGGAAGTCGTCACTCAGATCATTGACGACTTCAACGCGTCACAGGACGACTACAAGGTGGTCCGCCAGGACTTCCCCCAGGATGCCTACAACGATTCCGTTCAGGGAGCCGCAGCCTCCGGCGACTTGCCCTGCATCATGGACGTGGATGCGCCCGTCATGCCCAATTGGGCTAACAACGGCTGGCTTGTTCCGAGTGGTCTAACGGAGGAGGACACCGCTGACTTCCTCCCCTCGACCGTCGGCACATATGACGGTGAGATCTATTCCATCGGGTTCTGGGACGTCAATACGGTCCTCTTCACACGCGCCTCCGTTCTCGAGGCGAACGATATTCGGGTTCCCACCGTCGATGAGCCATGGACCGCAGATGAATTCGCCGACGCCGAAAAGAAGATCCAAGCCTCCGGCGAATTCGACTACGTCATCGACTGGGGCACCGGTTCTTCCGGCGAGTGGTGGCCCTACGCCTACTCGCCGCTTCTGCAGAGCTTCGGCGGCGATCTGGTTGACCGTAGCGACTACAGCACCGCCGACGGTGTTCTGAATGGACCCGAGGCGCAGAAATTCGGCGCCTGGTTCCAAGATCAATTCGCCCAGGGATACGCGTCCAAGTCGGGCGCACAGGACCGGACCGAATTCAAGGACGGCAAAGTCGCCATGCACTATGACGGCATCTGGGAGTACGCCGAGGGCTACGAGGCATACGGTGACGATCTTGTCGTTGCTCCCCTGCCCGACTTCGGCAACGGCTCGAAGGCCGGCGTGGGCTCCTGGCAGACCGGCCTGAGCCAGGCATGCACGGCAGAACAGAAGGAGGGCGGCCTCGCCTACCTGAAGTTCGCGATGAAGGATGAGTACATCGCCCAGTTCTCCGACGTTACCTCCCTTATCCCGGCAACGGAGAGCGCAGCCGAACTCACAACGAAGGGCTACTACGGTGAGGGCAAACCGCTCCAGATTGCTCAAGAAGTCTCTGACAAGTACGGCGAAGTTCGACCGGTCACGCCTGGCTACCCCGTGATCAGCTCGGTCTTCGAAAAGGGACTGCAGGACATTATGAACGGTTCCGACGTCAAGTCCACCGAAGACCAGATGGTTGTCGAGATCGACGCCGATATTGAATCGGCCGGCTACAACAACTAGGAGCATTCGGGGGCGGGATGAGTTTCTGCCCCCGAATCTCACGTGGTAGGAGAAACAATGTCAACCACACAGGCGGCACCCGCCGCTCCCGAGGAAGCGGCGCCGCTACCCATGCGGCGTTCCCGCTTACATAACAACGAGCGTCGTGCCGGTATCGGTTTCACAGCCCCGGCCGTCCTATTGATCGTCGTCTTCCTCGTCATCCCGGTTCTACTGTCATTCGCGCTTGGCTTCACCAATGCGCGAATGGGTTCGATGGAGAACCCGGGATTCACTGGATTGACCAATTTCGTTCGCGCGCTCACGAAGGACCCGACATTCTGGGACGCACTGCGCAATATCGCAATATTCGTACTCGTCGTCGTCCCCCTGCAGGGCGGGCTCGGACTTGTTCTTGCCCTGCTTGTCAACCAGAAGATCAGGGGCATCACCACCTTCCGGGTCGTCTTCTTCATGCCGGTGGTCACTTCCATGGTGGTCGTGTCCATGCTGTGGAAGTTCATGTACCAGAAAGACGGCCTCATAAACGCGATAACGGGCTTGAACGTTGACTGGCTCAATGAGACGCACACGGCCCTGCCGGCCGTCATTGTCATGTCGGTCTGGCAGGGCGTCGGCTTTCAAATGATCCTGTGGCTGTCCGGACTCCAGTCCATCAATCACGATCTGTACGAAGCGGCCTCCCTCGACGGCGCCGGCAGATGGCAGCAATTCCGCAACGTCACAATGCCGGGACTGCGCCCCACCTTTGTTTTCATTTTCATTACCATCACGATCTCAGCATTCTCGCTATTCACACAGATTGATGTGATGACCAACGGCGGCCCGTCAAACGCGACAACCACCCTCGTGTACCACATCATTCAAATGGGTAGCTCGCGCGGCGATGTCGGATATGGATCGGCGCTCTCGCTGATCTTCTTCGTCATCGTACTGGCGGTCACCTTGCTGCAGCGGTTCCTGACCAGAGAAGAGGACTGACATGTCAACGACAATTGCACCGCCGCAGCCATTACCTGCATCGGTTATCGAGCAGAGCAGGTCCGAGGTCAAGAGAGGCAAATGGTGGACGTATATTCCGCTGGCACTGCTGGCGCTCTCGTTCATGTTGCCGTTGCTCTTCATGCTTTCCTCGTCGCTGAAGCCACGAGACCAGATCCTCTCCGATCTGACCTCCTGGAAGGCCTTCCTACCGGTAGGCGACCTGTCCCTCGATAATTTCACCGCCATGTTCAACCGCGTCCCGGCGGGGCGCTTCATGTTGAACTCGATCATCATCACCACGCTCGTCGTGGTTCTCGGCCTGCTGGTCAATTCAATGGCAGGATTCGCACTGGCCCGGCTTCGTTTCCGTGGACGCACGGTCTTGCTGTCGGCGATTATCGCCACGCTGATCGTTCCCTTCGAGACCTACGCCATCCCAATGGTGTACTGGGTGAACAGACTGCCGCGTATAGTGCTCTACTCGGACGGATTCGCCATTGAACAGGGATGGTCGAACAGCTACGAGGTCCTGATCATTCCGTTCATTGCCAGCGCGTTCTCAATCTTCTTGTTTACGCAGGCATACAAGTCTGTGCCACGGGAGATTGACGAGGCCGCGAGGCTCGACGGCGCCAGCTGGTTCCGCGTCTACCGCTCGGTGGTGTCGCCGCTGATCAAACCCACCTTTGCCACAGCGGCGATTCTGACGTTCCTCCCACAGTGGAATTCGTACCTTTGGCCACTGCTGGTTGTGCAGAAGGAGGAAATGCGCCCTGTACAGGTGGGGATGCGCTACTTCTTCGCCTCCGGAACAGCCGAGGGTACACCGTGGGGTCAGATCATGGCGTACACGAGCCTGATTACCGTGCCGGTGATCATCGTGTTCGTGATCTTCCAGAAACAGTTCATTTCATCAATCGCTTCTTCGGGAGTTAAGGGATGAGTCTTCATCTGCGTGACAAATGGGTGTGGGATTCCTGGCCCGTTATCGACGACGACGGGGCCCGTCACCTGTTCTACCTACAAGCGAGTCGCTCCTTGGGCGATCCGGAAGCCCGGCACATGCATCCCTCCATTGGGCATGCCATCAGCACCGATTGGCGCCGATGGAGGGTGTTGCCGGACGCACTTGCGCCGGCACCGCGCAATTCCTGGGATGATGCGACTACGTGGACGGGGTCGATCGTACGTGGCCCTTCCGGTATGTACCACCTGTTCTATACCGGTAGCACTTACTCGGAGAACTGCCGCGTCCAGCGGATAGGGCGAGCGGACTCCACAGACCTCATTCACTGGGAACGCTTTGGCAACTCGCCCCTGGTGGAAGCTGATCGCAGATGGTATGAGAAGTACACGCCGGGAACCGGCTGGCACGACGAGGCATGGCGCGATCCCTGGGTGTTCGAGGACCCCGCAGGAAATGGCTGGCATATGTTGATCACGGCCCGCGCTAACCACGGTGAACTCTTCGGCCGCGGCGTCGTCGGCCACGCCTTCAGCACTGATCTGGAGAATTGGGAGGTACGCGAGCCGCTTAGTACACCGTCGAAATTCGGGCAGATGGAAGTCACCCAGTCCATTCTGCTCGACGGCGAACCCGTCCTCGTTTTCTGCTGCTTGCCACGGGAGTTCAATACGGCACGTCATCCGCTGGGGCAACGGGGCGGCATGTGGATCGCTCGCGGCGAGTCACTGCTAGGGCCGTGGGATATTGATGGGGCGCGAAGAGTGGACCATCCCAGCCTCTATGCGGCGCGGGTGATCGAGGATATCGACGGTATTGCACGCTTGCTCGGCTTCGCTGATCACGAGGCGGGGGCGTTTCGTGGAGAAATCCTCGATCCCGTCGATATCCTCTTGGAAGCGGACGCCGACCGGGTTGAGGCATAAATCGGGGGGCGGCCGACCGGTATCCGTGGTCGACCGCCCCCTGTGTACCTAGCGACAGTCGGTGCTCGGAGGCAGTGGTGTGGTCCGCACGGGCGTCCTCTGCTGGGTCGTCCGGACCGCACCACTGCGTGTCAAAAAAGGGTTCTAACATACTTTCCACAACATACCCGAATATGCCGCGCGCGTGGCAACGGGATATGACTGTGCAGTTCTCACTCCACATGGATACAAGCACGAACTCACTAGCGCACGGGATACTCTGAGAATCAACACAGCAAATGTCTCGACGCGGGCACCGGGCCCCGCACGAGCAGAAACGGATCACACCCGCCCCACTCAGCGTGGTCCCCGGGCATCGTCTGTCGTACAGAGGAGATAATGGGTAGGTCGTCGCTGTAAAGGAGAAACGGAAACAATGGGACGTGTGCGGCTGAAGGATGTTGCCGAGAAGTCCGGCGTTTCAATTGGGACTGTATCGAGAGTCCTCAATAACACGGACTCGCGCATTGCCAAGGACACCGTTGCACGCGTCCAGCAAGCCGCACGTGATCTGGGTTATACCCCTAACGCCACCGCCCAGAGCCTGCGGACCAGCAGATCCAACATGCTCGCTGCACTCACGGACACGATTTTGACCACGCCATTTGCGCATCAGCTTCTTCACGGCGCACAGGACGTGGCCTGGGATAGCGGCTATCTGCTGATAACACTCGGTACCGAAGACAAACCGGATCAGCGCATCCGCGCATACGAAACTCTCGTAGCTCACCAGATCGATGGCCTACTCGTAGGCGCGATGTACCACCGTCCCATTGATTTAGGAGACATTAAACCCATAGTTCCCATGGTGTGCTTCAACGGCGTCCTCGCCGATCCCGCCTACACCAGTTTCGCGCCGGATGACAGACAGGGCGCAGTGGACGCAACCGAGCTTCTCGTCCGGGCGGGACACCGCAATATCCTGCACATCACGGAGAAGGCGACTGACGGCCTCGCGCGGGATCTACGCGTGGACGGGTTTCGTACTGTCACAAAAGCCAACGGCATTCAGGCGACGGTTGTCGAAACCCGGGAACGCAGCGACCGCAGCCGCTCGCAAGCAGCAGAGGAGGCCGCTTACAAAGCCCTTGTCGGCCCGAATCGCCCGACAGCGATATTTGCCTTCAGTGATCTGATGGCGCTGGGCGTACTGAGAGCAGCACGTAGCCTCGGTCTGTCCGTGCCGGAAGACCTCTCGGTCATCGGCTATGACGACCAGGAACACGTTGCCAATGAGAGCTTCCCTCCGCTGACAACGGTGCGACTTCCACATGCGAAAATCGGCGCCTTGGCCGCGCGGGAACTACTCGTCCAGCTAAGCGCCATGCCGGGACAGACCCACAGTGGCACGATTTACGTGCCCTGCCCCCTCATTGTTCGCGACTCTGTCTCTTCCCCGCCGGCCCTGTAACCCAGTCTTCAGTGCTGACGCTTGCCCCAGTCGCCTCCGTTGGGAGCAGGGGTAATTCCTGAGATAGCACGCTGGTTAAGGCACCGAGCTACCCAAAATGATCCGAGATCACTCGGCGCGGGTGCGAGTTGCCAGAAGCAGACGAAGGTCCCTTCTTTTGCACGCAACTTCCAATTCGTCTGGCTGACCCAACATTTCTGACCGCAACAACCGGCCATTACCAAGTATATTGATGCTACAGTAACTACCAAGCGACAACCCGTCGCTCATCTTTTCTACGAGAGGACAGAGATGTTATCCCTAAGAAGATCGCTGGCATCGGCCACCCTTGCGATGTCACTTGCCTTTGTTGGCACAACTGCGCAAGCCACGACGGGCACACCCAACAATCCCGTCACCGTCACTGACCCCGAGCTCGGGGAGATTATCGAAGGCGGCACCACACAGAGCGTTGATCCCACCCGGTACGACTACGTGCCCGACGAGTCCCAACCTATCGCAGCGTCCGCATGGGGACACCAGGCAATAGGCGGGTATAACATCTCATTCAAGGGACTATCGTTGAAGATCCCCGCGGGAACCCTTGCCCACGACATTCAAGGTGGATCCACATACATCCGCCGAGAAGCGGCCCAATACGTGCTCGTCGCATCGGCAAACATATGCAACTATAGGATTGACTTCCAGAACCGGGATCTCCGTGGAAGGATCGTCCGCACCTATACGGGAAACACAGTCAATAAGTGTGCGCGGCTCGTAACAGTAGTGCGGCAAATCAGGAAGCCTTTCCATGTTCAACCCGGCGTGCAGTGCGCCCGACTGTACGCGGGTGGCAAGTTCCGTGGCGAACAGTGCCACAATATCGTCAAGTAAATGAGGAGCTTCTTCCATGGAGAATGAAAAGAAGAAGGTGTACTGGGCGGGACTGATTGTGGGGTGCCTGAGCATTCCCTTTTTCTACTTGGTCATTCCCCAGGCAGCAGCCCTTCAACTGACCATCAATGAATTACGCGCTAAACCCGAGATAACATGGCCTACCAAGGTCGGACTCGCCTGTGCGATAGTAGCCAGCCTGGTGGCTGGATTCCTGGGTGTTGTCATCATCATACGCCTCCTATCTGCAGTATTCATCTGACTATATACGGGTGGGGACACGTCTCGTGTCCCCACCACTGTTCGGCAGGTTCAGCCGTCGCACCTACATCCACTGCCACTGAATAGCATGTTCGCATCCTTGCGGTCGGTACACGGCGTGGCACGGAGGCCCACGGCTCTCCCCCAGCTAGGGTTATGACGTGCCCCAGATCAACGCACCAGCCGACTTCCTCACGGCATTAGATTCCCTGAAGGGCCACACATTCCGGCCCGAACTGCATGTCACGCAGATTCCTCCACCGCAACGAATTGCGCCGTGGGCAGTGGCCCTACAAGCCGAAGTCAACGACTCGCAGAAGCTGGATCCGGATCAATATCGAGGCAATGCTCGTTTTGTCCTTCTTCACGACCCGCAGGGGCAGCCCGCCTGGGGCGCGACCTTCCGCGTTGTTACCTACGCCAGTGCGCCTGTGGATACAGAAATTGGAGATGATCCCCTGCTCGGCGAAGTCGCCTGGGCCTGGCTAACAGAAGCACTGACAAATCACGGCGTCGCGTACCGCAACTTGACGGGCACCGTCACCCGCATTTACAACGAGACCTTCGGTGGACTGGAACTAGCATCGTCTCGGACTGAAGTCGAACTACGCGCATCATGGTCACCCGTGAGCCCCGATGCATCCGAACACCTGGAGGCCTGGGCTGACTTCACCGCACTTATCTGCGGCCTCGGACCAGAGGAGGTAGCATCGTTGCCACACCTGGAGGAAACTAATGATCGAATCCGTTGATGTCACACGGCTGGATGTGCCGCGCGAGGGAATTCCCTCGGTGACAAGTGCAGACATTGACGACGCCGTCGCGCGTCTAGCGTCCGGATACGGTCCCTTCTCCGTGGACACCGAACGAGCCATGGGCATACGTTACTCGAACCGTGCCTACCTGATCCAGATCCGCCGTGAGGGGGCGGGAACCTTTCTGATTGATCCGGTCGGCATTGAGGATCGGCTCGGGCCGTTGGCAGACGTGTTGGCGTCCGACCAATGGATCCTGCACGCGGCCGACCAGGATCTACCCTGCCTGCATGAGTTGGGGCTTTTCCCGCCGGAAATTTTCGACACTGAAATCGCCGGACTGCTGCTGGGCTTCGAACGTGTCTCACTGCAAGCGGAAGTTGGCGAGGTGCTCGGCTACGGACTCGCCAAGGAGCACTCGAACTCCGACTGGTCCGAACGTCCGCTGACGCCCGAGCTTCTGGCCTATGCCGCACTGGACGTGGAATTACTACTCGAACTGCGCGACCGTCTTATCGAAATGCTGCGGCGGGCCGGGCGCTTGGAATGGCTACATGAAGAATGCGAAGAGGTTCGGTTGCGCGAACCGAAACAGCCCGCCACTCAGCCTTGGCGTCGTGCTGCACGCCAAGAAGGTGTGAAGGATCGCCGCGCCCTTGGCATGTTGGCCGCCCTGTGGGAGGAGCGTGACCGGCTCGCACGCCGTCGAGACCTTGCTCCCGAACGGGTGATTCCCGGCAAAGTGCTCGCCGAACTAGCCCGCCGAAAGCCGCGTTCTCGCGCGGACGTTGTCAACTCTCCGCTTCTGCGCAAGCGCTCGCGTCAGCGCGACGCGGCACGTTACTGGGAAGCAATCGCACCGGTGTGGACACTTTCTGACGAGGAGTTGCCGTTACGCCGTTTCCGTGAACATCCAGCTCCTCATCCGCCGGTGCGGCAGTGGGAAAAGAACCATCCTGAGGCGGCGGCACGATGGTTGATCGTGCGTACATCGGTGCTGGCCACCGCCGACGATCTCGGTATACGTCAGGACATTCTGCTCAAGCCCGCTTACCAGAAACAACTCGCTTGGGATGGTTGGGATACGCCCGATGAGATTCCGATTCTCCTGGCTGCTCTCGGTGCCCGTCCGTGGCAGGTGGAGAATGCCGCCCCCGGCATTGTGAGCGCTGCGTACCGCTCTTAGGCACCCGTGGCCTGCGACGTGCCTTCGGAACCGGAACGACCATCCTCTCCTCCGGTGTGAGCCAGTCGTCTGATCGCCCGTGCGATGGCTTCAGGCGTCAGTCCCTGCTCCGTCAAGATCGCAGATCGTGGCGCGTGGGGAATAAACTCCCTGCTCACGCCGACGTGTTCCACGGGGATATTCGCCTCTAGCCCGGCTAAGGCCACCGCGATTTCACTGCCGACACCGCCGTCAACTACGCCATCTTCGACGGTAACAACACCGTCATAACTCGCCAGCAATACCGCGAGGTCCTTACTCACCGGCAAGACCCAACGCGGATCAAACACCGTAACCACGCAGCCCGACTGCCGTGCTCCTACTATGGCCTCATGTGCCAGCGCACCAACCGAAACCACGGCGATGCGGGGAGACTGTCTCCCATCCGACTTCCCCCCGGCGCCTTCCCCACGCCCTCCGACCGCATCTGAATCGGGCACCCCTCGCACGGGAGCCGACGGGAACGTCTCGTGAATAATATCCACCTGGGGTAACCGATGCAGTGCAGGGATCTCTTCCGGCACCTCCCCTTTCGGATAGCGCAACAACGTCGGACCTTCTACCTGCGTCGCCTCACCGAGCAGTTCTCGCAGGCGTTCTCCGTCACGCGGAGCAGCAACCCGCAGCCCCGGGATCATCGCCCCCAAAGAGAGATCCCACATTCCATTGTGCGAGGCGCCGTCGTTGCCGGTAATCCCCGCCCGGTCGAGGCAGATAGTAATCGGCGCCTTATGCAGAGCGACATCCATCAGCATCTGGTCAAAACCACGGTTGAGAAAAGTGGCGTAGAGCGCAACAACCGGGTGGAAGCCCGAAAAAGCCAGACCCGCCGCCATCGTCAACGCATGTTGTTCGGCGATTCCCACATCAATGACGCGTGAGGGGAACTCATCCTTAAACAGTCCTAGGCCCACCGGACGCAACATTGCGGCGGTAATGCCCACCAAAGAGGCATTCTGCCGCGCCAGCTTCCTGATTTCTCGGGCGAACACGCTGGTCCATCCGAAGCGCTCCGGTACAATCGGCAGCCCCGTCTCTGGATGAATGGCACCGATGGCGTGGAAACGATCCGCCTCGTCTTCCTCGGCGGGTTTGTAACCGCGTCCCTTCTCGGTAATCGCGTGCACAACCACTGGCCCGCCGTAATCACGCGCCAGTGTCAGAGCCTCTTCGAGTTCAGGCATATCATGACCGTCAACCGGACCGATGTATTTCAGACCGAGTGAATCGAATACACCGGCATCGATAAAGATATCCTTGACGCCCTTCTTCAAAGAATGCAATGCGCCATATGCCATCTTGCCGGGGGTACCAGCATCCTGCAGCGCACGCTTGGTCCGATCCATCAGCTGCTCATAGTTGCGATTGATACGCAAGGTATCGAGTCGTCGAACCGGATCGAAGCGCCGGACCATACCGCCAATAGTGGGAGCATATGAACGGCCATTATCGTTGAGGACGATCACCACGGGACGCTCCGGGTCTTCAGCGATATTGTTCAGCGCCTCCCATGCCATACCACCGGTCATCGCACCGTCGCCGATAACCGCGACCACCCTCCGGTCCTCGATCCCACGCAGTTGCAAGCCACGAGCAATACCATCTGCCCAGGACAGCGCCGTCGTGGCATGTGAGTTCTCAACAACATCGTGCCCCGACTCTGCTCGTGAGGGATATCCGGATAGGCCCCCTGCCTGACGCAACGCGGCGAAGTTCGTGCGGCCAGTGAGAATCTTGTGCACATACGACTGGTGCCCAGTGTCGAATATGATCGTGTCACGCGGCGAATCGAACACACGATGCAACGCGATTGTCAGCTCGACCACGCCCAGATTCGGGCCGAGATGACCTCCGGTACGCGAAACACTCTCCACCAGAAAACTTCGGATCTCCTCGGCAAGCGTCGTGAGCTGATGTTGCGACAGCACCTTGAGATCGCGTGGCCCATTCACCTTGGATAGAATCGTCACCCTGTGTACCTCCCGCTCCTTATGCTAGCGCGTCAGACATGACCGCAGCACGGGTACCGGTCAGCTTATGCCACCGGTGAGAGGTGCCGTCTCCCCGCGGCATACCGCCAGCCCAAGGCGTCGCACATCCCAGCCCGAGGCGTTCTCGGACAGCTTGCGCGAAACGCGCGGCCTTAGAAGCTGCACACTCAGTCATCCTCTGGGTTCGCAACGGCTCCGTAATAAAGTACCCATCCGGTCTTCTCATCGATCACTCGGAAAACAAACGGGTGATCGAAGACGACCGGCGGCTGCGCCGTCGTCGCCACACCCGGAGCCGCCCCAGCCTCCAGTGGAACCTGCGTGACGGACGCTGCTTCGATTCCTTCATCGTCCAGGTCGAAAACCGTGCGCTGTTCGATTATCTGGGGCTTGATCGGGTCACCGGTTGTCGTGAAGCCTGTTATGCCATCACCGGAAGTCAACGATCCCAAGCCCAGCGTATCGAGTTCTTCTTCCAGGGAATCTGTCGAGTCAAGTGAAAACTCCGGCACTTTGACGGTGCGAGATAGATCCGCGTCCTGATCCAGAAGCTCCCACGGTACCGACTCCGTCTCCCCCAGTGAACCGTCCGTCGGCATGTACACCTGGAACACCAGATCTCCAGACAGGCTCAGAGCGGCCACTGTGCCTTCTTCCCCTTCATAAGCCTGTCCCTGCAAAACAATGGCGTCAGCGTCTTCCGTGCTGCCGTCTGCACGGGTGAATGCGATTGTTGCCTCCCCGGCATCGTTGGACCAGATTGCTTCCGTGTACAGTGCCGATACGAGAACGAGGGAAGCCTCCGGGTCTATCTGAGTCGGCAGTTTTGGCACGAGATCCTTTGTGGCATCCGAAACCCATGCATCCAGAGCCGTCTGAAGCGCATCCGGAGTACCCTGGGCCACGTAGCTATCGAGTGTCTGCGCGGCAGTGCCGACGACGTCGATATCGATAGGGACGCTACTCCCCTCGACGACGCCCCAAGCCGTTTCAATCCGGACCTCCGTGTCCTCGTCGGATTTAGCTTCCTGATTGTCGATGAGCATGCGGTAACCGGCCGTAGTGTCAGCGATGGGTGTGCCGAGAAATGCCTCCAGCTCCGCGGCTTCGGGGCTTCCCTCTTCCACACCCGGGGCTACCATCGCCATCGTGGTTTGCAGGCCGACCGGGGAGAGAACCACATTGGCATTGGGATTCTCTGCCAACCGTTGAAGAACCACCTGTTGCGTCGCATCGGTGGTAGCGGCGCTGACGGCGTCGGTATCCACGGACGGAGAGGCCGTTGCCCTGCGCCGGTCGTCGCCCGGAGAAGTGCTTGGATCCCTCGCAGGCGTTGAGGCACATGCCGCTAGTAGCATCGAAAGCGCTGCTAGGACTGCGGTCCCGGTACGTTTGGCCATAAGTCATATTCCTTCACCACGCCACGGATGAGTACCTGGCGGGGAACCGCCAGGCATGTGTAGTTACGACCGTCGCACGGCGAGGTGCATCGGTCATCCAGCTAGCATGGCGGGACGCCTCGTTCACACGCCAGCATAACCAGATTACGCGCCCATCATAACGCGAGCCGCACCGCATATGCACGGTTACCGCAAATAATCCGCGAGCACGCCGCCACCAACACCGGCCACCGCCGCAAACCTGAAACAGGCCGCGGCCGGTGGCCAGCAGGTCAGCGTGAGCCTCAGGCGCCGCTATCCCCGCGCCAGATTACGCAGGACGTATTGGAGAATTCCGCCATTGCGGAAGTAATCGGCCTCTCCGGGAGTGTCGATACGCACGACGGCGTCGAAGGTCACGCTGTCACTGCCATCGGGCCGTTCGGCGGTGACACGAACGGTGGACGGAGTTGCCCCCTGGTTCAGTACTGTCATGCCGCTGATAGAAAACACCTCTTCGCCGGTCAGCCCCAGCGCATCAGCGTTCTCCCCCGGTGGGAACTGCAGTGGTAACACGCCCATACCGATCAGATTTGAACGATGGATGCGCTCGAATGACTCCGCGATAACGGCACGCACTCCCAGCAAACGGGTGCCCTTCGCCGCCCAATCGCGCGAGGAGCCGGATCCGTACTCCTTTCCGCCCAGCACAACGAGCGGAATCTGCGCCTGCCGGTAGGCCTGGGCGGCGTCATAAATCGCCTCCGTCTGCCCGGTAAGCAGGTTCTTGGTATATCCGCCTTCCAAGCCGTCCAATAGCTGGTTGCGTAGCCGGATGTTGGCGAAGGTACCGCGAACCATCACTTCGTGATTACCTCGCCGCGAGCCGTAGGAGTTGAAGTCGCGGCGGGCAACACCGTGCTCGGCCAAGTAACGCCCCGCCGGAGAATCCGGCTTGATGGCACCGGCCGGTGAAATGTGGTCGGTTGTCACAGAGTCGCCCAGTTTCGCGAGTACCCGCGCCCCGGTGATATCGGTAATCGGTTCGGGATCGCCTCCCATCCCGTCGAAGAAGGGAGCCTTGCGTACGTAAGTCGAATCAGCATCCCAGTCAAACAGATCACCGCTCGGGGTGGGTAGGCTGGCCCACCGCTGATCGCCTTGGAACACGTCGGCGTAACTGGCCTGGAACATCTCCCGCGTGATGCAGTCCGCGATGACGGCGTCGACCTCTTCCTGGCTGGGCCAGATATCACGCAGGTAGATATCGCCATCTGCGTCTTCGCCAAGTTTCTCGTTCTCGAAGTCGAAATCCATCGTGCCCGCCAGGGCATAGGCAATCACCAGTGGCGGCGAGGCCAGGTAGTTCATCTTCACATCGGGGTTGATGCGTCCCTCGAAGTTGCGGTTGCCGGATAGTACGGACACCACTGCCAGGTCATTCTCGTTAATTGCCTCAGATACGGCCGGGGGCAGTGGGCCAGAGTTGCCGATACATGTGGCGCAACCGTATCCCACCAGGTTGAAGCCCAACGCCTCGAGATCCGGCCACAGGCCTGCCCTCTCGTAGTACTCCGTGACAACCTTCGAACCCGGTGCCATCGATGTCTTCACCCACGGCTTCGAAGTCAGGCCACGCCGCACTGCATTGCGAGCAAGAAGACCCGCCGCAAGCATCACCGATGGGTTGGAGGTGTTTGTGCATGAGGTAATGGAGGCGATAACGACGTCGCCGTCCTTGACCTGCGTTTTCGTTCCGTCTTCGAGTGTCAGAGCAGCCGCATCGCGCCCCGCCGGGGCGTATGCGGGCAATGTGGAGGCGAAGGACTCACGCGCCTGCGACAGCAGAATGCGGTCCTGCGGGCGCTTTGGCCCGGCAATGGAGGGAACAACCGTGGAAAGATCCAGCTCAAGGTACTCCGAATAGGTGGCTTCCCGCTGCGGATCGTGCCAAAGTCCCTGCGCTTTGGTGTAGGACTCCACAAGGGCTATCTGCTCCTCGGAACGCCCGGTCAGTCGCAGATAGTCGAGAGTGACCTGGTCGATGGGGAAGATCGCCGCCGTCGAGCCGAACTCCGGACTCATGTTGCCAATTGTCGCCCGGTTGGCCAGCGGCACATGCGCAACACCAGCACCGTAGAACTCGACGAATTTGCCAACCACTCCGTGCGCACGCAACATTTCCGTGATGGTAAGAACGACGTCGGTGGCTGTGGCGCCAGTAGCAATCTCACCGGTGAGTTTGAAACCAACGACACGCGGAATCAGCATGGAAACCGGCTGGCCGAGCATCGCGGCCTCCGCCTCGATGCCGCCCACGCCCCAACCGAGCACACCGAGTCCACCGACCATCGTCGTGTGTGAATCGGTACCGACGCAGGTATCCGGATAGGCGACGCCGTCCTTCGTCATCACCGTTCGTGTGAGGTACTCGATATTGACCTGGTGCACAATTCCCGTGCCCGGGGGAACCACCTTGAAGTTCTGGAAGGCACCCTGACCCCAGCGCAGGAATTGATAACGCTCGCCGTTTCGCTCATACTCGCGATCCATGTTGCGCGCCAGCGCGTCATTACTGCCGAACACATCAATCTGCACCGAGTGGTCGATCACCATCTCTGCCGGATTCAGCGGGTTGATGAGTTCCGGATCACCTCCCAGTTCGGCAACGGCTTCACGCATGGTGGCCAGATCGACGACGCACGGCACACCCGTGAAATCCTGCATCACCACACGAGCAGGCGTGAACTGAATCTCATCATGAGGCTGCGCTTGCGGATCCCATGTGGCCAGAGCACGGATTTGCTCCGCCGTGACATTCGCTCCGTCCTCGGTGCGC
Organism: Actinobaculum sp. 352; assembly: GCF_003957265.1. Taxonomy (NCBI): domain Bacteria; kingdom Bacillati; phylum Actinomycetota; class Actinomycetes; order Actinomycetales; family Actinomycetaceae; genus Actinobaculum; species Actinobaculum sp. 352. The sequence goes on from NZ_RQSN01000007.1 coordinate 64,778, forward strand.
AGCAGATTCTCTGCAAGAACCTTTAAAGAGTACGGCAACTTATCCAGTCCCGGCACGGCGCCGAGCGAGTAGATGTCGTAGCTGCGCTCCCCCACCTGAAGCGCGGTGCGCGCATGGAAGGTATCGAGGCTCATGGCTCTCCTGTTCGCCTGACAACAGAAACTATCTCGGCGTCAAGATACCACGGTCTTGCTCAGGCAGGGTGCCGAGAGCGAGGCGGGTACGTGCCGTTTGCGCCACATTGCCTCGTCTGCGACACCGTTCTCTTGCGGCACGGCTGTGCGAGGACCGCTGTCCGTAACTCACCCGCATGCTCACAGCTACCGCAGCGTCGTCACCACTTCGAAATGGTGAGTGTTGGGGAACATGTCCACGCTTTCCATACCGATCACCTGCCGCCCGGCCGAAACCATCGCAGCAAGATCACGAGCCATTGACGCCGGATCGCAAGAGACCAGCACGATCCTTCGCGCCTTGGAGGAGGCAAGCGCCTGGGCGACGCCGAGGCCTAGACCGTTGCGAGGAGGATCGGCCACCACGACGTCGCCGGTAAAACGCTCGACCAGCGCGGGGGTGACCTTGGCGGTACGCGCCTTCGCCCACTGCATATCCCGCAAGTTGGAGCGTGCATCCTCAACTGCGAGGGCGTTGCCTTCCACCGCTTCGACCGTGCCCGTTGCCCCAGTCGCCACCGCCAGTGGCTGCGTCAGCATTCCCGCCCCCGCATAGAGTTCCAAGACCTCCTGCCCCGGTTCCACGGCAGCGCCCACCAGCACCAGGCGAATCAGCTCGGCAGCAGCCTGCCGATGTGCCTGCCAAAAGCCTGTTGCCCGCACTCGGTAGGAGTACAACTCGCGGTCCACCAACACGTCTTCGCGTACGAATGGCGAAGCAGTGAAACCGGGCGCCCAGAACACCTGCCCACCAATGGCCACCACCGGATCCGAACCCGCCGAAATGACGGCCCGGATTCTCTGGCCAGGCATCCACATGCCGCGCCATGCCCCCGAGAAGAGATCGAGTTCCGCGATCTCCTCGACGGCCAGTGGGACCTCGCCGACCGCGATCAGTTCCCGCGTGCCCTCACGGAACATTGCCGGAGCACCGGCGCTATCAACCGTCATATCCACCCGGGTACGCGTATGCCAGCCGTCGGTGGCGCGATCTTCCGCAAATGAACGCACGCATGGTTCAACTCCCGCTGCTGCCAGATGGGCTTGTAGAGCCTCACCGCCCACTCGGCGAATGGTCGAGGCAAGCACCTGCGTCTTCCACGTCTCTTGATAACCGAAGGTCACATGCCCGAGATCGGCGCCTCCCACGCCGAGAGGCCCGGCCACCGGCCAGCGGTGCGGTACCCGATGCGGAGACGGGTTCGTCAAGACTTCGATGACATCGCCTCGGGCATGCCTAGCCCGCTCATCTGTCAGAGCAACTCGCACCCGTTCGCCCGGCAACCCGAAACGGGCAAAAACCACCCGGCCTGAATCATCGCGCCCCACACATACCCCGCCATGCGTCACATCAGTGAGTTCGATATCCACGGTAGGAGCATCCCAGTTCCCGTCGGATGGCCAACGTGATGATCGTGCCCACTCGCCCCCCATGCCCACCTGCTTATGCTCCGTGGTCACTCCAACTCCTCACCATCTGCGTCATCTTCTACCAACTGGAACGGAACCTCAGCGATTACCACGCCACATTCGAGGCGTAAATCCTTTATGACCTGCGGCGTGGAATGGCTGAGGAAGAAACGCCGCCACAGCCCGGTTGAAACAATCCGCGGTATGTATACCACGACGATATCCGCTGGGTGAAGCGCTCGTTGTGCGCGGATGTAGTCGACGATCGGGCTGACGGCAGCTCCCTGCGGCTGGCCGAGCACGGTCAGCGACACCGGCAGAGATGCGGCCGCCCAGTCGCGCTGCAGGGCACGGGTGGCTTGCGGATCGTAATCGACCGTCAACGCGGTTAGCGTTGTCGGCCGCAACGCGCGCGCAAATGCAACTGCGCGCAATGACGCACGATCTAGCGCACCGATGAGGATCACGCCGTGTACGCGCGTCGGCAATGAGCGTCCGGCCGTGATGTCTGTGGGGGTCAGCCGGGCAACGATTCGGACACGTCCCCGGCGGAAGAACACCAGGATCGACGCCGGCACCGCCAGCGCCACCACCCCTGCTACCAGCCATTTGAGATCCGCTACTGCTATTGCCACAACTCCGGCCATACACACCAGAAAGAGCAGGAAGAACACCAGCCGACTGGCACGAGCCGCATTTCGCGTCTGCCGATCCATCGACTCTTTGAGGATCGACGCCCCGCGCGCCGACATAGCCAAAGCACCGATGGCGGCAATCACCAGTGCCGCAAAAATAAACACCATGGCCCCCGCTTGAGTGGTGGTCAGGAAGCTGGAGAGGCCGGCGGCGAGCACTGCGGCTGCGCCCACAATCGCTAGGCGCGGCGACACCGCGTCCGCCGCCGCTAGCTTACGCGGCAGGACGTGGTCGATGGCGAGTTCCCGCAATAGCCGCGGAAGCTGCATGTAGGCACCCAGCACTGCCACCACACCCGTAATGATGTAACAGACCGCGACGATACGCTGCCCGGTTGTGCCGAGAAACGCGAGCGCCATGGAGAGCGAGGGCACGCCCAAACGCCGTCCCGGCATGTGCAGAGCGACGACGAAGTACATGGTGACGAGAATCGGACCGGCGGTGAACACGGCGAAGAGCCAGCCCAGCGAGCGGGGATTGACACGCCGTTCCTCCGGTCGCTCGGAAACCCTTTCCGAGGTGAGGATGAGGAGGCATGCCGGGAAAGTTGCTCCCAGACAAGCCTCCAGCAACGGATGGAGGTGACCGGTGGTGTAACCGGTGGAGAGCGCGTCGCGTCGGGCAACGATCGCCTGGGCGGCATCAATGCCTCCGGTCGCCTCGACGACCATCCCCACGAGGAGCGTCACCCCCAGTGCTATTGCCCCTGCCAAGGCTCCCGCCACGAGCAGACTCTTGTTCACCGTCCGTCCAAAGAGCACAGGTAGGGCCAGCACAAGAATGGTGGCGACAAGCACAAGCCGCTGCTGAGCGCTGAAATCAACCAGTGCGCCACCCCCCGACACGGCAAGTCCAGCACCTAACACGACGAACAGCGTGTGGCATACGAATCGCGCCGACGCGACGACGATAGCCGCTCCCCCGCCCAGATACACCGATGCAAGTTGGTGAATGGCACGGCGCGGCGCAAGCCGATATATCCAGATATCCGTAAGAAATGCGACGGCCAGTCCCGCCGCCCCCACCAGCGCCGACACCACGATCTCTGTACGCCCACTTCCGGTGGACGCGGCGCGCAGTATGATCTGCGGCACAATAATAGTAGTGACAACCACGGCCGCGAAGACCGGCGCGTTCCTTGTCAACCGCGCGAGGCGGTAGTGCTTGTCGGTTACCATCATGAATTAGGCTACGCCACTGACGCAGGTGCGGTAGCGTCTAGAACGTGCACTTTGTCATCATGGGCTGCGGGCGCGTGGGCGCTGCGCTCGCCATCAATCTTTCGGATATGGGCCACTCCGTGGCCATCATCGATAGCAATCTCGACGCCTTCCGGCGGCTTCCCGAGGATTTTCCCGGCCAGCAAGTCAACGGGATAGGTTTTGATCGCGAGGCGCTTGTACAGGCGGGAATCGAAGACGCGGACGGGTTTGCGGCGGTGTCGTCAGGGGATAACTCCAATATCATCGCCGCCCGTGTGGTGAGAGAAACATACGGCATCACCAATGTTGTTACCCGTATCTATGACCCAACACGGGCGGATGTCTACGAGCGGCTGGGAATAGCTACCGTTCCGACCGTGCGGTGGACGGCGGATCAGGTGCTCCGGCGCCTTATCCCGCTTGGCCCGCATTATGAATTCTCGGATCCGCTCGCCGGTATGAGTCTGGTCTCTGTGGATCTAGACGAGTCGTGGTTTGGGCGCAACGTGTCGCAGATCGAACTCGCAACCGGCGCACGTGTAGCATACATCACCCGCCTAGGGCGTGGTCTCGTGCCGCAACATGATCTGGTCATCCAAGACGGCGATATGCTGCACCTGGCAGTTCCCACCAACGAGGCGGGTGCTGCGCAGCATATTCTGGTTCACGAAGTACGGGAGGAGACGCTGTGAAGGTTGTCATTATTGGCGCCGGATCTGTTGGCCGGACCATTGCGCGCGAGCTCGCCTCCTCCCGGCATGACGTCACCATTATCGATAAGGAACCGGCGGCCATGCGGGTCGCATCAGTCGCCGATGCCGAATGGGAACTGGGCGATGCGTGCGAGATCGGAACATTGGAGGAGGCCGGCGTGGGCGGGGCCGACGTCGTCGTCGCCACAACCGGTGACGATAAGGCGAACCTCGTGGTCTCGTTGCTTTCCAAAACCGAGTTCGGCGTGGAGCGTGTGATCGCTCGTGTGAACAATCCGAAGAACGAGTGGCTCTTCAACGACGCCTGGGGTGTTGATGTCGCAGTTTCCACACCACGGATCATGACCACACTGGTGGAGGACGCCGTCGCCGACGGCGAACTCGTTGCCGTGCTGCGTTTCCAGCGCTCGGGTGCTTCGCTGATGGAAGCAACGCTTCCGGAGGATGCTCCTATCGTGGGTGCCGTAGTCTCTGAGGTCCTATTGCCGCCCAGCATTACCCTGGTGGCGATAGTCCGCGACGGCATGCCTTTTCCCGCTGATCCCGATCTGACCATCGATGCCGGCGACCAGGTGATCCTGCTCTGTGCGGAGACTGACAACGGCGATCTGGCGCTGGTGGAGGAGCTTGTCTCCTCCATTCAAGATGAGGATGGCACGGAAGAGTCCACCGACTGACCTTGTGGTGCGCAATCACCGCCGACGCCCGGATCAGCAACCGGTGGAAGTCCGCGTACCAGCATCCAGGTCAGCCACGCCACCAGAGCGAATAAGAACGGTCCCATAATCAGCCGGGTTACGGCCAATGCCGTTGTTGCGCGGGCGAGGAGGAGGGGCGCCTGAACAAGTAGACGCGCAGCGAAAAGTCCCACCCATAGCCACGTCACCTGCCAGTAGCGTCGCCGTGTTGCACGTTGGTCGGGTTCGTTGCGCCGTGGCCCGTTGCGCCACGCCGTTGCATCGCCTCGAAGAAAACCGATGAGGAGCCCCAGTGCAGGCCAGCGCAGTGCCATTGACAGCAGCAAACCGCCAAGATAGGCACCGTTGGTGACGAGGCCCCACGTGAAATAGTTCGATGCCTCACCACTACGCCATGCCCACACGGCCGAGATAAGGATCCCAAGCAGTCCTCCCAGCGCCGGCATCACGTCGATGCGCTGAACTGCGCGCAGCCCGATAGCAAGAATAGCGACGATCACCGGCGCAACAATGGATGGCACCAGCTGATGCGTCACCAAGAAGACGATGATGAAGATAAGCCCTGGAGCTACAGTCTCCACTAGTCCTCGTATGCCACCAACGGCCTGCCAAACGTCGAAGTCCTCTCCCAGAACGGCTGCCAGACCCGAGGAGGCAACCCGGGATGATGATCCCGGCATGGGAGGTGACTTCCTCGCCGCATCCGCATCGGAGGTCTCGACCGGCACGGACGAGGCCAGAGACTGCCCGCGGCGCGTTGATGCCGCGATCTCGTTGCCTTCGTCTGCTCCTCGCGGTGTCATCATGAATTCATCCAATCAGGTGTAGGTCAAGCCGACGGCTCATTAGCGCAGGGCATCGATATGCGCCGGTAGTACGGTGAACCACGGGTTGAAAACTGTGGGCACTCCGTTGTGACTGGTGAGGGTGCCCTTAACATGCAGGCGACTCCCGATGTCCACGCAGTGTAAATCCGTTCGCCCCAGGAAGGCGAGCAGCAGTGAATTATCCCCCACTTGCAACATGACCTCAAGAGTTGGCGGGGTCACGGAGCCCGGATAGCTGATAGCGCTGACCACGCCTCGCAGGTTGACCCGGCGCGAGGGCGAACCAGTCATCGGATCTCCGTAATCTCCGGACCCCGTTGCGGAAGGGACAGCCGCGGGCGCCCGTCATCCGCCGTAGGACCATCGTCTTTCTTGGTACGCGGAACATGCAACGGGAGGATTTCGCGCGGAGGATGCGGAGTTTGGCCACGCGAAACTACCGTACGATCAAGCACCTCGTGTATCAGTGAGCTTGCCGCTTTGTCGTCCACCGCCCCGCGTCCCGTGACCGTCACGCGCAGAAGCCAACGCGGACCATCGATGCCGAGATAACGCACCGGATTTGCCGAACGCTTTCCGTTCGCGGGCATCTGAGCACGAATCTCCGTTCCGTACTCGCCCTTGGCTTCGCGCGAGGAACCACCCTGCGAAGCAATCGAGGAGATCATTTCCGAGCGAACGTCGTCCCAAATATTCGCCGACTTCGGCGCGGCGAATACCTGCAGTTGCACGGCGGTCTGTGCCTTAACATACACCACGCCCAGAACAACATCGCGACGGCGGTCCACGGAGAATTGGATGGTGGCCCCTTTGACGGCAGGAATCCACAGAGAACCGGCGTCAAGGAGATCTCCGCGTTCCGGATGATCTGCCTCATCAAACGGGCCGACCCTCTCCCCCGCTTCCTCTTCCGATTCTTCGGGCGCTAATTCTTCCACGGCACTCTCAGAGTTCGGGTCCTCCTGCGGATCCCGTGCCTTGCGCCTACGCGAGAATAACCCCACGCTAGCCTCACTTCCCACGGCCAGCGGCCGCCCGCTCGTTCCCGGTCCCTGATTCTCAGGCGCCGGTCATCAGTACCACCTTAGCCCGCGCATTCGGTACACACCGGCAAACCGTCCTCTTCATACGCAAGCTGCGAACGGTGATGTACAAGGAAACACTGCGAACAGGTGAATTCGTCATCCTGCGCCGGAACCACATTGACGGAGAGCTCAACATTTGACAGGTCGGCTCCGGGGAGCTCGAAGCCCTCTGCCGCCTCGACTTCATCCTCATCAACGGATCCTGACTGCTGCTCCGAGCGGCGCGCTTTGAGCTGCTCCAGGGAATCCTCCCGCAACTCCTCATCTTGCTTACGCGGTGCATCGTAGTCGGTCGCCATCGTTCCTCACGTTCAGTAGTCTCATGGCTCTTTCGCCCGTTGCCGGGCCGCCACGTCCGAAACCGGACTGCATAGCATTCCTAACGCCAGCAAACCCGAGATATTCCCCACGGGCTTCGAACGCGTGCGCCCATAATTTACCAGAGATTCGCACAATGTCCATTCGTCTGGCCACACTGCTCGCTCCTGGTGGACAGTGACGAACACACCCGCCCAGAATCCGCCACGTCGTCGTCCACAGATGGCACCCTAGAACACGAGCATATGTAGAAGGGAAGCCATGATTAGACTCGAGCTTCTTGGGCTGCAGCCCGACGGCGAGAACCTCACCCTGAACGACGCCGATGGCAACCGCTATCTTCTGCCCGTTACCGAGCAGTTGCGTGCCGAACTGCGGCGTGACCGGGCCGCTCAGCAGCAGGATTCCGACGGCGAAACGCGGCAAATGGGGCCGCGCGAGATCCAAGCGCGTATTCGTGAGGGCAAAAGCATTGACGAAGTCTCCGACGAGTCGGCGCTTCCCGCCTCACGTGTTTCCGCCCTGGCATATCCCATTCTCGCCGAGCGAGAATACAACGCGCGTTTGGCCCGTTCCTTCTCTCTTGGGCATGAGGTCGGAGCCCTGACTGTTGAAGAGTTGGTCGCCTCACGTCTCGTTGCGCGCGGCGTTGATCCAAGTCAAATTCGATGGGACTCCATTCGTCTTTCCGGTGAGCCGTGGACCTTGGTTGCCAAGTTCTTGTCCGGCGAACGCGAACACCGCGCCTCGTGGCATATTGATTTGGAACGCCGCACGCTAGAGGCCCTGGACGATGAGGCCATCTGGCTTTCTGAAACGCAGATTCCCGCGTCCTCCACTCCCTGGCGGCCCGCCAACACGCCCCCGGCAGACGCCTCCGCGATTGCGGAACTGCCGGTGAACAAACCCTCTGTCCCTTCACCTTACAAGGCAGCGGAGGCGCCGACGGCACCGGCCTCGCGCATTGATGAGGTACTGGCATCCCTGGATTCTCAGCGCGGCAAGTCGCGCCCGATGCCCGACGAGAACAACGATGTCGACACTGAGTTCGCCGGTGCGCATCCCGCCCTGTCACAACCGGAGGAGGTACAGGACGCGACTGTTCTGAGTTTGCGGCCCCGCCCCGTGGAGTCCACCTTGTTCTCCACACCGAGCCCGACTACGCAGACACCGCAGTCCCCAGGGGAGAAAACTCCAGCGGCAGCGGAGGACGTGCAACTTCCCGGCAGCACCTCCTCGCCCCAGAATTCCGCCTCAGGTGATCATGCCGTCGTAACCGAGGACGCACAGGACTCCCCCGCTCCAAAATCCAAAGCGAAAGCGCGTAAACGCAACGCACGCCCGGCCATGCCGAGTTGGGATGAGATCGTCTTCGGTAAGAAAGACTGACCCGAGTTTCGTTCAGGCCCGGCCGAAGTCCAGGACTGGCAGCACAACCGCGCTGGGCAACAGCAATACGGTGCGTCGTGTTGCCGACGTGTCTGGGTCACACCTCGTTCAGCGTGTCCTCCCCCAGGGTCTCGGCGGCCTGTGCCGCCTTTACGCTGGCCGCCGTCATATGCCGCATATGGTGGTATCGGCACAGCACTTCGTACCCTACATCTTGTGCCCCGGTGTCGCCAACCACGACCTGCTCTCCTTCGGTGACCATCATGCCGCCGACGGTACGCGCGTTATGTGTGGCTCGTTTGCCGCACCAGCACAGGGCCTCCACTTGCAGCACCTCGACGCGATCGGCCAGCTCGATCATCCGTGCCGAACCGGGAAACAGCCGGGTACGGAAATCAGATGTGATGCCGAAGCCGTACACCGTAATGCCGATTTCATCCACAACGCGCGCTAGCTGTTCCACCTGCACCGCCGTGTAGAACTGCACTTCGTCGCAGATGACGAAATCAACTCGTCCCGCTGTCCGCTCCCGCGCTATCGCTTGCCACAAGTCGGTGGTTTCTAATACCTCGTATGCCCGTGCTTCCAGGCCCAGCCGAGAGGAGAGCCGCCCGGCTCCCGCTCGGTCATTCCGCGTGAAAATCAGCCCGCGTAAGCCGCGCTGCTCATGGTTGTACGCGGTCTGCAACGCCAACGTGGACTTGCCGCAGTCCATGGTGCCGGAGAAGAAAATAAGTTCGGCCATCACACCACCTCGGTAATCAGCGGCACGAGCATCTCCTCGGCCGTCAGTGAACCGTGAACGCCCCGCATCAAGGAGCGATGCGGATCTCGCCCACGCGAATCCATAATGGAGAAGTCTCCGTGCTGAATGACGAGCACATCACCCATCACCGCGCGTGCCTCGGCGTGTACCTCGCCGAAGATACCCGTGGCGATTGCATCATCACGCAGCAACACCATTGAGCGTTGCCCCAATGCCTCGCGCCAGCGTGCGGCGACGGCGCCCGGTTCTCGGGTGTAGAGATGCAGCAGGCGTTCCTCGCCCGATACCAGGTCGACGTCGCGCTGCAGCTCTGGATAATCGGCAACATCCATACGCTCCGCGACATCAACCATGCCGTGATCGGCGGTCAGCACGATCAGCGTACCGGAAGGCAGACGACGGGCAAGAGCGGCCATGGCGGAGTCAAGTGCCTCTAGCTGGATCGTCCATTGTTCACTTGTCCAGCCGTGGCGATGTCCAGCGTGGTCGAGTTCCTCCCAGTACAGGTAGACGGCACGGCACTGCGTTCGCAGGGCTGCGGCGGCGGCATCTATGCGTTCGTCGATACTGTCGGCAACCAGTGCTTTCGCGCCGCGCAGCGCGCAGAGTGTGAGCCCGGAGTTCACGAACGATGCGGGCTGGATGAGCCGGCACGCATCGGCCGTGCTACCCAGTTGTTCGAAGAGAGTTGGCATTCTCTGCCATGACACGGGATCTAACCCCGGATCATTCCACGAGATAAGCGAGAAACTTCGCCCGCTGGCGGGAGATCGCAGCGCATAACTCATCATCGCGGTGGCACCCGGCGCCTCTCCGGTTCCAACCGCGGTAATGGCCGCCGCCGTCGTCGATGGCGCAACGGTTGTCAGCGGCTCGGTCTGCGTCCACGCGCGAAGTGTTGGCACGTGGCCGGACCGGGCCGCCAGATTGTGAGCACCTAGTCCGTCCACCAGGACGAAACAGACTCTTTCGGCTTTCGGCAATCCCAGTAAGGCGCGGTCGGCTGCGGATATTGTCCCCGCGGATGACGTAGCAAGCCCGACGGCGTCCAGCGCGGCGGAGAGCGTTGCGCGGACGTTACGTGAGATCGGGGGCGTTAGTCCGGCCCCCTCCAGGCCTGCAGCTGCGTTGTTGTTCATCGCTGTGCCAGAATGCCGCTCAGTTCGTTGATGAACTGCAGACCGCGGGCAAAGATATCGTCCGCCAGTGAAGAATCGAGCAGGATCTCGGCGTCGTCACCCCCGCCGACGCTCACCGTCCCGTGGTCGGCATCGCAGGTGGGATCGTCACAAGAGGCCGGGAAGGTGTCGAAGGCCCATCCGCCACCCCAGCGCAAGCGCATGCTCACCATGCTCAGTGCACCCGATTGCGGCCCATCAAGGACGCGCCTGCGCGTCACCTGAAAGTCACGGATCTGGCCCAAGCCCACCGATTGCACCGTTGTGACCAGCTCACCGGCGGGAGATAGCTCGTAGGTGACGCCGGAAACGAGGATGAGCAGCCGCGAGTCCGTGACGCAGAAAATAGAGACCGAATCAAAGACGGAATCCTGGTCGAACACGGTCTCCGGGCGTAGGAAATACGCTTGAACCGGCGCATCACCAAGCGCCGCAAGAACGTCCTGCGCCGCAGATGACTGCTCGGATACGAGCGTGTAGAGGTCAGCCAGGAACTGGTCACGGCGGTTGATCTTCACTCGCTGATTCTCTCACCTCAATGCCGGGTGTGCACGTTTCGGGCATACCCGCGCGTGCGCGATTCCCGCAAGACGCCGAATAGACCGTCAATGCTCGCAGCTTCCGTGCCACCACGCGATCATCCAAGCAAGCATGTGAACTGGAGCCTTGCTGCCCAACACCACTCGCTGCAATTGCGATGTACCGGAGCAACGGCGGGCAAACAAGGCAACCCAGCGTTCAGTCCGCAGCAGCTTCGATACTGACGATATCGCCGCGCCGGGGATCGCCGTTGTCGGTCAGATCGAGTACCACATTGACTGACCCTACGTACCCGCCATTTTCTTTGTCCAATCCTAGCGACTCCGCAGTAACGTCCTGCGGTAGTTCCACTGAGATTGGGAAAGTGCATTGCGGAAGCACTCCGGCCGCCTCTGTGACGGCGAAGCAGACTTCGGCCGATCCCTCAGTCGGCACGATCAATGCTGCTCCTTGCAGTTCGTAGCGTTGCCCGACCGTGAGTTCTCCCTCAAATACGTCATAAGACTCCGAAGTCAACGTAACGACTTCTTTTGGCTCGGCTTGATCGGACGAACATGCAGCCCCACCTGCAACTAACAGCACCGCCGAGAATACGGCTACTATCGAACGTCTCATGCGCACATCTACCTCATATCAATGCCGAACTTTTGTCCGGCTAACCGGTTGCGATAATCGTGAGTCCTCGCCAGGGGCACGGGTAGGTACCGACCGCCCGGGGCGCTCCCCGACTTTCCCATTTCTCGCGTTACCGGGCGCCCGTTACTCCGCTACGTTCTCGTCAGTTCTCACAACCACCACCTTTACGTTGTTCAGACGGGAATCGCTGGTGACGCTAGCGGCAAGTAACGGATCAGGCTCCGTATCCTCCGAGAACGCGGGTATGGAGTCATCCTCCAGATTCAGAACAACCGCATTTCGCTCATCATCGACGGATGCAAAGGCCAACTCCGGCAGATCGGCAGGAGGATGGCTGTTGAGATCATCCGCTACTGCTTGCAGGTCGTCGATTGACTGCTCCGTTCGCTCCATCGTCACGCCGAAGGGCATATCGTCAGCGCGAGCCATCAGTTCGGCATCACATTGCTCATTGAGCGAATAGACCGTCATGGTGGACGTATAGGGGTCGTAGTCAAATCCACCTACACAGTCTGGGATCTCCTCATAAGCAGCCTCGCGGTAGTCCAACCGTTCTAGGGTCCCATCCACATGGGCGATGGCATCCTCTTCGGATAGACCGAGATCGCGCATGATGACATGAACCTGCTCTGCAAACTGCGGATCGGCGTCTGGCATGGAAGCCAGTGTCGGAACCTCGATCTCCTCAAATTGCGTTTCGGCGGCATCGTCACTATCGACATCAAACCCCGCAAGATGAGCAGACTCATTAGTTACATATGGACTTGCATTGAAGTCCCGTGAACCTGTAGCATCCACAGTGACGCTCGTACATAGGATCAGTGCCGCCACACCGCCTAGGGCCGCACCGATCATTCTATGACTTCGCACTATCATTGCACCTTCTCCTTCGCGTGCTTGATGGCGCATCAACTCTCGCAAGTAAGACTATCGTTAGTAGGTACTAGTTACCCGATTTCTCTAGAGTTGCACTGTTTTTCGATTCTAAGACGGGAAAATTCCCGCGCCAGAGTTCGCCCGACGCGGTGTATCGGTACCTCGCAAGGCACTCCTACTGACAAGCGCACGCACTGTCCTCGCACCCTCCCCTCCCAGCAAACAGGACCGCCCTTCCTCCCGTGCTATACCGCGTCGGATATCTCACGGAACACTGCCCGCCACGTTCACCATATTCCCAGCCATGACGCGGAATACTTGAGATCATGCAAAAGACTGCGACACCGCCGACCGATGAGAACATCGTCGATATTGATGTCTCGAAGGAGATGCGCACTTCCTTCCTCGAATACTCATATTCGGTGATCTACTCGCGTGCGCTCCCCGATGCCCGCGATGGCTTCAAGCCCGTGCAGCGTCGCATTCTTTTCCAGATGGATCAGATGGGCCTGCGCCCGGACCGTGGGCATGTGAAGTCCTCCCGCGTGGTCGGCGACGTGATGGGTCGGCTCCACCCGCACGGCGATGTCGCCATCTACGACGCCATGGTGCGCCTCGCCCAACCCTTCACCATGCGTCTGCCGCTTGTCGACGGCCACGGCAATTTCGGTTCCCTGGACGACGGCCCGGCCGCTCCCCGCTACACGGAGGTGCGTCTGGCACCAGCAGCCCTTGCCATGACAGCCTCATTGGATGAGGACGTGGTAGACATGGTGCCGAATTATGACAACACCCTTATGCAGCCCGAGGTGCTTCCCGCCGCCATTCCGAACCTGCTGGTCAACGGTTCCTCCGGGATCGCTGTTGGCATGGCGACGAATATGCCACCGCATAACCTCATCGAGGTCGTCAATGGCGCACGGCACCTGCTCACTCATCCGGATGCCAGCCTTGAGGATCTTATGCGCTTCATCCCCGGGCCGGATCTGCCCGAAGGCGGAAAGATCGTTGGGCTGGACGGTGTGCGGGAGGCCTACGCCACTGGCCGCGGTGTTTTCCGTACCCGGGCCACGGCGCGAATCGAGAACATCACCGCCCGCCGCAAGGGCATCGTGTTCACCGAACTACCCTACCTCGTAGGCCCGGAGAAGGTCATCGACCGGCTGAAAGATGCGATCAGCGCAAAGAAGGTACAGGGCGTCTCCGGCGTACAAAACCTCACCGATCGTCATCACGGCATGCGACTGGTCGTCGAGCTGAAATCTGGTTTCAATCCCGATGTAGTGTTGGGCCAGCTGTACCGGCACACCCCGTTGGAGGATTCCTTCGGCATTAACAATGTCGCCCTGGTCGACGGCCAACCGCGGCTGCTGGGATTGAAGGAGCTATTGCGGGTCTTCCTCGATCATCGCATCTCCGTGACGCGGCGTCGTTCATCTTTCCGCCTTAACAAGGCCCAGCACGACCTGCACCTTGTTGACGGTCTTCTCATCGCGGTTCTCAATATTGACGAAGTCATCGCCGTGATCCGCTCTTCCGATGACACGGCGTCCGCCCGCACTCGCCTCATGCAAGTGTTCGACCTATCCGAACAACAGGCTGAGTACATCCTTGAACTGCGTCTGCGGCGCCTCACGAAGTATTCGCAGATAGAACTGGAACAGCGGCGCGAGGAGCTTCTGGTGCAAATCGCCGAACTAGAAGAAATCCTCGGGTCCGAGGAGCGGCTGCGCGACGTCGTCTCCGGGGAGCTGGCCGATGTCGCCCGCGAGTACGGAACACCGCGCCGCACGGTTCTTCTCGAATCGGATGGGGCGGCGGATCCCGTCGCAGCGGCGAAGAACCAGTCGGCGGAGTTGGCCGACGATCCCTGCTGGGTTATGCTCTCGGGCACCGGTCTTCTCGCCCGAAGCGGTGATGCGGTTCGTCCCAGCCGCGAAGGCGCCCGGGTGGCGCACGATGCCGTGGTTTCCCTCGTTCCCTCCACCGTGCGCGGGCAGGTCGGAGTCGTCACCAGCGCGGGCCGGATCTGCCGGTTGGACGTGGTGGACGCACCGGCGATTCCTCCGACGACGACGGCACCCTCGCTCGCGGGCGGCACCCCGCTGTCGGAACTCCTTACCCTGGGAAGCGACGAGCGCCCACTGGCGCTGGTAGACCTGAGTTCAGATGCTCCACCCCTCGCAATGGCTACCGCTCACGGGCGTATCAAACGGCTCAATGGCGGACACCCCGCCAAGGACGCGTGGGATGTCATTACATTGGGCGACGGCGATTCCGTCGTCGCCGCCGCACACTGCGCTGATTCCGAACAGATCGTCCTGGTGACAACCGATGCGCAACTACTGCGTTTCTCCGCCGAGACCGTTCGCCCGCAAGGTCGCAACGGGCAGGGCATTGCCGGTATTCGTCTTTCCGACGGGGCGCGGGTACTCGCACTCGGCGTAGTGCCCGGCAATGACATTGCCGGTTCGCTTGTGGTCACGGTGGCGGGTGCCTCGGATGCACTTCCGGGAACGGTTGCCGGCAGTGCAAAAGTCACGCCTCTTGACCGCTTCCCCGCCAAGGGCCGTGCAACCGGTGGAGTACGTGCTCAGCGCTTCCTGCGCGGGGAGGATTGCCTGCAGTTGGCATACGTGGGCCCGGCCCCGCTGCGAGCCGTGGGCAGCGGAGGGCAGGCGTTGGAGTTGCCGAAAATCGACGAGCGGCGCGACGCCTCCGGCACAGCGCTTGTCGCGCCCGTTGCCGCCATCGGCTGAATGCTTCAGATGTGGCGGCTGGCACAGAGCAGCCGGGCATAGCACACTACCCGCAGGCCACCCACCGGCTAGGCGTCGATGCGCTCGCGATCGATATCCGCAGCACCGGCAACGATGAAGTCGCGCCGTGGCATGACATCACTGCCCATCAACAGCTCAAAAATCGTCTCGGCCTCCCGCAGAGCATGTTCATCCTCCATGCGAATACGCCGGAGGGTCCGCCGGGCCGGATCCATCGTGGTTTCCGCCAGCTGGTGGGCATCCATCTCCCCCAAGCCCTTGTAGCGTTGGATCGGCTCCTTGTATCGCCGCCCGCTGCGTTCCAAGCGCTTGAGTACCCGGTGAAGCTCGGGTTCGGAATAGGTGTAGATGTACTCACCCTTCTTCCCACCAGAACCTGCCACCTCGACGCGATGCAGCGGCGGCACGGCCGCGAAAACTCGCCCGGCTTCCACCATTGGACGCATATAGCGGAAGAAAAGCGTCAGGAGCAGGGTGCGGATGTGGGCGCCGTCGACGTCGGCGTCAGTCATCATAATGATCTTGCCGTAACGTGCGGCGTTAAGATCGAAGGTGCGGCCGGATCCGGCGCCAACCACCTGGATGATCGATGCCACTTCTGCGTTGCGAAGGATATCGGCCGGAGACGCTTTCTGAACGTTGAGAATCTTTCCGCGGATGGGCAAGAGCGCCTGAAAATCCGAGGAACGCGCCAGCTTGGCCGTTCCGAGGGCGGAGTCGCCCTCAACGATGAACAACTCGGTATGTTCAACGTCCTCGCTGCGGCAGTCCGCGAGTTTGGCGGGCAATGCCGCAGCTTCCAGGGCGTTCTTGCGCCGGGAGATCTCTTTGTGCATGCGCGCCGCAACACGTGCGCGCATCTCGGCGACCACCTTTTCCAACAGGCGAGAGGTCTCCGTTTTCTGGTCGCGTTTTGAGGAAGTGAGGACACGTGTCAGCTCGGTTTCCACCACGTTGGCCACGATTCCCCGCACCGGGGCCGTGCCGAGGATCTCCTTGGTCTGGCCTTCGAACTGTGGCTCGGGTAGCCGCACCGTGACGACGGCGGTCAGCCCAGCAAGCACGTCGTCCTTCTCAATCTTCGGATCACGCGCGGTGATGTGAAGGCGACGTGAATTGGAGTCGATCAGGGCTCGCATCACTTTCATGACGCCCTGCTCGAAGCCGGTCTGATGTGTGCCGCCTCCCGGAGTGCGGATGATATTGACGAAGGATTCCTCCGTGGTGTCGTACCCGGTTCCCCAGCGCAACGCAATATCTACCTGACAGGTGCGTTCCATCTCTTTCGTTTTCAGATGGCCCGTCTTCTTGTCGAACACCTGCACGTTCTCGGTGAAGGCGCCCTCACCGGTCAGATGCATGGTGGCGGTCACCGCCGGATCGGTGGCGAGGAAGTCGACGAAATCGCACGTGCCGCCATGAAAGCAGAAGGTCTCTTCGCTGGTCTCCTCCGCTCCGGGTGTGCCGGCCAGACGACGCTCGTCGATAATCGTGATCGACAGGCCCGGAATGAGGAAGGCCGTCTGCCGCACTCGTTCCACCAGCTCGTCGTAGGAGAATTGAGCCGAGGCGAGGAAGATCTCGGGATCGGCCCAGTACCGCACCCGGGTTCCCGTGCGTTTCTTAGCCACTTTGCCCACCACATCAAGCTCGGAGGCACTGGTAAAAGGTGTGAAATCCGAGTCTGGGGAGGGGCCGCGCCGCGAGTCAGAATATCGGCCCGGTTCGCCACGGCGAAATTGCATCTGGTAGGTCTTCCCCGCCCTATCAACCTGTACGTCCATACGAGCTGATAGTGCATTGACCACCGAGGCTCCGACCCCGTGTAGGCCGCCGGAAGATGTGTAGGAGCTACCACCGAACTTCCCGCCGGCGTGCAGCTTTGTGTACACCACTTCGACGCCGCTCAGCCCAATGCCGGGTACGGTATCAACTGGTACACCGCGTCCGTCGTCGCTCACTTCAACGGAACCATCGGCAAATAGGCGTACGGTGATGTTCTTCGCAACGCCTTCGAGCGCCTCGTCCACCGCATTGTCGATGATCTCCCACAGGCAGTGCATTAAGCCCCTCGAGTCGGTGGAGCCGATATACATTCCGGGGCGTTTCCGAACAGCCTCCAGGCCTTCTAGGACTTGGAGGTGACGTGCGGTATAGGTCTCGACATTCTGTGCCACGATGGCAATGCTACGTTCCGTGTGCACCAAATCGCGTCATTGGCGCACACAGGCGGGAAAAGTCACGTTCTCCGCCAATTCGTTCGCGGGTGCGGGTCTGTGCGGCGAGCCCCCAGGACGGTTGGGTCAAAACCCTGAGGTCCAAGGCCGGGTGTATCTATACGCCTGGCTGGCTGCGCCGGGCAAATCCATACCGGAAGGACCGATGTCGAGCGGGTTTGTGCGCCGAACGCCAAGCTGGAGCGGCTCCACACGCCCAGGGCTACGATCTCCTTTTGGTGCCTCAGGCGGCGGCGCTCACAAGCTGGCGATACGCTCACGCTCATCCTGGATGGAGACGGCGGCTTCGCGTAGCGTGTCCAGATGCTCATTGGCGTGATGCCCGCAGAAGAACAATTCACCGTACGGCAAAACAACGCGCACATACGCTTGCGCCCCGCAGGCGTCGCAACGGTCGTCGGCGGTTAGCGTGACTTCATCAGGCAGTGTTGTACTCACACTGATATCAAAGCACCTTTGGGGCAGAAGATTCCCATCCGTCCATGGCGTTCACCCGTGGCGTACTTCGGTGTTGCGCGACTGCGCGGTAGAGTACCGCCTGTGCCGACAGGACATCGAAAGAAGAGGACCGGGAGGGCGGGTTTCGCCGTCGTCGACTGCGAAACGACCGGCTTGAGTCCAACTCGGGATCGCATCATCGAGATAGGCGTTGTTCTACTCGACGATTCGGGCGCTGCCGAGGGCGAGTGGTCATCGCTTGTAAACCCGGGCCGTCCGGTATCTGCGCAGTTCATTCACGGTCTGAGAGACGACGACGTGGCCGATGCTCCTTCCTTCGCGGAGATTCTCTCAACCCTGGTTCCCCTATTGCGGGGGCGTTCCATTACCGCTCATAACGCGCGCTTTGACATTGCGTTTCTCAATGCCGCCTTCCACCGCTCCTCCTATCCACTCACCTTCCCGCTGGATGCGGCTGTGTGCACGATGGAACTGTCAAAGATCTACTTGCCAGCGGGTCGTCATTCGCTGTTGGAAGCGGCGCAACGAGCCGGGATACGCGCCCACCAGCACCATCGGGCCTTGGCGGACGCCTGGACAGCAGCCGAGCTGTTGCGCGCCTATCTGGCGGCGGAAGAGAACGGAGTGCGTTACCTTCCGCAAGCCGTATCACGCGATGGCCAGGTCATGTTGCCG
This sequence comes from Actinobaculum sp. 352, assembly GCF_003957265.1. Classification (NCBI taxonomy): domain Bacteria; kingdom Bacillati; phylum Actinomycetota; class Actinomycetes; order Actinomycetales; family Actinomycetaceae; genus Actinobaculum; species Actinobaculum sp. 352. Next base: position 83,436 of record NZ_RQSN01000007.1, read on the forward strand.
GCTGCATGGGTCGACGCACAGGAACGGGCGGCACGGGTTGCCTGGCCTGACTCGCTGCTTTAGGGTTACTCCGCTTTGTACTCCTTCGCTTCGGGCGCCTCGAACCTATGACCTCCCCTTTAGAACTGCTCTACTTCAGGACTCCTCCGCTCAGCTACCTGGTGCGATTCTCCGCGTTAATCGCGGAACATGGGGAAGACCCGGAGATTTTGGCCGTGACCTTGGATGTTTCTGCAGTCGCGGCCGCGTCGCGGAAGTGAGTGGTGCAAGGGGCCCTTTCCCACATGCAGCACGCGGCCCTCACCCGCAACCGAGGCCATATGTGCAGCTGACCGCCGCTTAAACAGCGGCGGTCAGTAGCAAAAGACCCGGTCCATCTGAAGGCGCAGCTCGGAAAAGAACCGAGCCGGGTAAAGGCTCAGTCCAGGTAGTCGCGTAGCACTTGCGACCGCGACGGGTGGCGCAGTTTCGACATTGTCTTCGATTCAATCTGCCGGATGCGTTCCCGTGTCACCCCGTATACCTTGCCGATTTCGTCCAAGGTCTTCGGTTGGCCATCGGTCAAGCCGAAGCGCATGGAGACAACACCGGCTTCGCGCTCAGAAAGGGTGTCGAGCACTTGGTGCAACTGCTCCTGCAGCAGGGTGAATCCCACCGCGTCGGCCGGAACAACGGCCTCGGAGTCCTCGATGAGGTCGCCGAACTCACTATCGCCGTCTTCACCTAGAGGCGTATGCAGTGAGATGGGCTCGCGTCCATACTTCTGCACCTCGATGACCTTCTCCTCGGTCATGTCGAGTTCCTTCGCAAGTTCGGTGGTTGTGGGTTCGCGTCCGAGGTCCTGCAGCATCTGCCGTTGCACGCGTGCCAGTTTGTTGATGACTTCGACCATATGCACCGGGATGCGGATGGTTCGCGCCTGATCTGCCATTGCACGTGTGATGGCTTGGCGAATCCACCACGTGGCGTAAGTGGAGAACTTATAGCCCTTGGTGTAGTCGAACTTCTCCACCGCTCGTACCAGGCCGAGATTGCCTTCCTGGATCAGATCGAGGAAGAGCATGCCGCGTCCCGTGTAACGCTTCGCCAGCGACACCACGAGGCGGAGATTGGCCTCCAACAGGTGGTTCTTCGCCTGCTGCCCGTCACGCATAATGGCACGCAATTCGCGGATATAGGTACGGTCCGTCTCTTTGTCCAGTGCACCGGACTGCAGAATATGTGCCGCGTACAGGCCGGCTTCGATCCTCTTGGCCAGCTCTACTTCTTCTTCGGCATTCAGCAGGGAAACCTTGCCGATTTGCTTGAGATAGTCCTTGACCGGATCAGCGGTGGCACCGGCGACGTGCACGCGTACTGCCGGCTCATCCGATTCGTCGGAATCGGTAACCGTGAACGCACCCTTAGAGCTCGTCGCTTCCTTGGCGGGTGCCGATTTAGCGGCCGTCGTTGAGTCTTTCACCGACTTATCGTCGTCGGCGTTATCGTCGTCGGCGTCATCCGAGACATCATCCTCATCCAGATCCGCGTCGTCCCCATCAGCGGCATCAAGATCGAGGTTGTCATCCTCCAGTGCATCCGCCTCTTCCGGTGAAGCCACTGCATCCGCTTCGTCTTCGGCAGGCGAACTCGACTGCACAGCGGACTCGCCCGCATCCTCGGCTACGGTCTGGGCGGATAGAGCCTCCGCCGCCGTCTCGTCCTCGCCTGCCGTATCAGCTGGTGCCGATGCCTTCGCCTTCTTAACGGAGCCCTTCGGCTTGGCACTGGACGCCTTCTTCCCCGTCGTCTTTTGCTCGGCCATCTTCTGCTCTACTACCGCACCATCGGCCTGCACAATCGACTCATCGTTCGTCGCCTCCTGTGCGGCCGACTCGACTTTGGCTGTTTTCGCCGCATCGCGGGCCTGCTTTGCCTTCGACGTCGTTGACTTCTTGCGCGCCGTCGACTTCGTCTTTTCTGTGCTACCTGTGGTAGCCGCCGTCGCAGCGGACGACCGAGTGGTCTTCTTCCGGCCTGCCTTTTTCTCGGGTGCTACCGCAACATCATCAGTGGTAGCAACGGACAAATTGTCGACTTCGGCGGTCTTAGTGGCCACGTGACACCTTTCAACGAAGAACCAGACAGCTGGCGAAAGCACATCATACCGCCGCTGGAGAGAACTCGGTACATACGCCACAACGCGTCTGCCCCGGAAAATGTTCCCGGCGTGTGCTCCAGTTCTCGCTCAGCTGTGGCCTGAATCAGGACAAGAGGCATGCTTTCCGCAGATTCCGACGCCGGAGCACTCCTTCCGTTTCACCCGCGTCTTCCGAAAGAGGTAACTCCGCCACGCACCATCTTTCGCCTAGGACGACTCTCGTCTAGGACGAACACTGGTGGCCGACCAGTTCGGCGCCTCTCCGTCTGAGGCGAGCCGCATCCGGCTGAGGCGAGCCGCGTGTTCCAATCGGCACAGAATCACCGGACGCGCAGTCGGTCTCTCATTCGCAACGAGTCATCCAGGGCGGTAGAACATGGAAGGCCAGCGTCTGCGCGAGGATTCGCACCAGAGAGTGACTCGGATCAATATCCATGGCTGCTTTCACCCGCTCGTGTGCGATGGAGTTGCGCCCCGACCACCAGGCAAGGTATCCGCTGGCCGCCAAGGCGCAGGCATCGTCGGCGGGTGCAACCGCAGCGCAACGCTCCAACAACGCGCGCGTTTTCTCCAATCGCTCGATATCGGGAACACGATGCGCCGCACGTATGAGCCCGAAGGCAAGAGAGTCCTCATCAAGGTCCACCAGCCCGCCATCGTCGTGCGCCACAGCATAAAGAAGTACCCGGTCACGGACACGGAAGTCATGTAGTGCAACATTTGCACACCCGCGTTCGGCGATGGTCTCAGTTCCGTCCTTTTGCAGAATCTCATTCCACAGTTTGCACCCGGCTACGAAGTGGTTCACCTCATCGGCCAGCCACTTCTCGCCGGCCCGAGCGGCCAGTCGCAGTTCCGAGCAGCTCGCGCGAGAGATCGTCTGTACCGGAGGCTCTTCCAAGGGAGCGCTGCCCTGCGCTATAAGTTGCAAAGCAAGCTCTCGGGTCGCAAGTTCATCGCAAGCATGTAGCTCCGGCTCAGGCTCGTCGAATACGCACCACTGGTGGGAATCCGCAACCATCGCCATGAGCAGGCCAGCCTGCGGCGCCGCCTCCCGGATCGCTAAGCAAATGTCGTGAAGAGTCCGTGCCTCGGGACCGTGCAGGAACGACACTACATCGCCGCAATACAGCGCGAGCACACACCGTTGCACACCGTACTCCCGGATAATCTGCGCAAGTTCGAGACCGTATCCCGCCTCTAGGTACGGCGCCTGTGCACCTGCTCCAGCATCCGATACATCCGCGTCTACGCCACAGTCCGTTTCATGCAAGTCCGCACCCCGGCCCATTGACTGTGCAACCGCATCATCAAAGCGTCGACGCCGGTCACCCGCCGCCGTATCGTGTTCTGCCGATTCAGCCGGTGCTAGCGCAGCACTGTCTGATGGCTCCAGGTTTATCGTCACAATTGGCCCCATACAAGCACGTTTCCCGGTTGCATCCACGCCGAGTTCGTCCAATCCAAGTAGCACCAGGTGATGCCGCGGATAGTATCCAAGAAGGTGAGGAATGAGCACAAGGGCATCCTCCGGCCCGTGAATAACAAGAGTTTCCATGCCTCCATCTCAACGGAGAGCCGTATCGGCAGCATAGGTCCCTTCTGCACCGGTGGATTACCTCTGCATTTCGGCGGTTGTGGATACGGCGAGCAGGGACTGTATTCACTACAGTGTTCGCGATGACGTATGGGCAGTCGGCGTGGAAACAGAAGGCCTAGGTGTACCCATCACATGGCACCGACCATCCCGCTAAGCTAACCGCATGAGCTTCGAAGCGGCATCCGCAGACCCGGTAGACCCAAACGATTTTCGTGCAGCAGTCACGGCACGCTGCCTGGCTGTGCTCGACTCGCTGAGCACGCTTTTTGGCAACAGCGACGCCGTCGCGGAACTACAAGCGGTCACGCGCCCCTTCCTCGCCGGAGGAAAGCGTACTCGCGCCACCCTGCTACTCGCTGGATGGTGCTGCGCCACCGATGAACCGACGTCACCCGCCGTGAGTGCAGGGGCAGCGCTGGAACTCTTCCAGGCCTCCGCACTCGTCCACGACGATGTCATCGATGCATCCCCTACTCGCCGCGGTCTGCCCGCCGCACACGCAGCGTTTGCCCAACGCCACCAATCCGCCGATTGGACAGGCGACCCGTCACGCTTCGGTACCGCAGCCGCAATCACACTTGGCGACCTATTACTGTCCGAGGCGGTGAGTGAATTCGCACGCGCCGGAGCCCTTGTTCCCTCGATACGCGCTCAGGCGGCCACGGGAGTTTTTCACGACATGACGCTGGAAGTTGCCTACGGGCAATTCCTCGACATTCGCGCCGAGAATCTGCCGCTGGCCGATCCTTCCACCGAAGGCAGTAATGCGCTGACGATTCTCCGCCATAAGAGCGCGCGTTATTCGGTCGAGCTTCCGCTAATTATCGGTGCCACGTTGGCAGGCGCACCCAGCGACCTCCTTGCCGGTCTTCGCCGAGTGGGTACCCCACTGGGAGAGGCGTTCCAGTTGCGCGATGACGATCTCGGAATATTCGGGGACCCGCAGACAACTGGGAAACCCTCCGGCGCTGATTTCAGCGAAGGAAAACGTACCGTCCTCCTATCCTTATCCCGAGCACTCGCATCGAGTTCCAACCGGGACTGGCTCGAGCAGAATCTCGGTTCGCCCCTGAACCACGACGGCGTGGAGCACCTGCGACGGATCATCATCAAGTGCGGCGCGCGTCAACGGCACGAAGACATGATTAACCAACGGGAAGAGGAAGCACGGTCTGCCCTCAAGGAGTTTCCCGCTCGCTCCGTCGGCACAGCCCTACTGAGTTCTCTATTTGATGAGCTCTCCGCCCGCGCACGCTAACAGACGCTCCATACGGCCGTCGTCGCTCCCGGGAGGGGAGGCAGCGCCTATGAATCCCTGGCGACGCACAGGCGTCGCTCGGACGGGAACTCACCCCGCCGGGCCCGCGCGGCCCGTGACGGCCAACCACCGCGGACCGAGAACACAAATGACTCTCTGCGGGGCTCAGAAAGCCAGCGCCGCTATAACACGGCGTACCGCTTTCACACGGCTTGACCGTAACGCCTCCAGAGGCGTTACGCCGAGCTCGTCATCAACCCTATTGAGCCAATTCATTGCCTCATCATCTGAGAACCCGGCATCCCGCAACGCCGTTACCGTCCCCCGCAGGGAGGCCAAAACAGTGATCTCTCCCTCCTTCTCGGTCAGTTCCCCACGCGGGATCATTAGTGCATTGTTCTCACCGCGGCGCACCGCCAGGAGTCGATTATCCGCCAGCATATTGCGGATTTCACGTTGACGAACACCAAGAAGCTCGGCGATCTCTGGAATGGACAACCACTCAGACGTCTCATTACTCACGCCGAAATCGTACCCGCAATAGAGCAAATAGTTGGAAAGATTCAACTCGACACGCTATTGTCACATATGAAACATGAGCATCAGCTTCATCATAATTCGCATTTATCACGCAATTGGTGCTGCTGACACAGGGAGGCAAAGCGGCTCAGCCGCAACGGAGGTACATCATGTCCAAGGGCTCGCGAACCGTGCGTACGTCAGGTGCCGTTCTCGCGGCAACGACGATGATCGGTTTTGTGGCGCCACCGGCGCACGCCCAGGAACCGACTACCGGTAATCTGGCGCTGGCCCGGCACACGTCCGAGCCCGTCAAGGCAAACGCGATGAGCTATCGCGTATCCAACGCCGATACCTTGGCCTCCATCGCCCAGCGCACCGGAGTACCCGAGGGTGTCATCGCATCAACCAATGGGCTCTCGCCCTCGTCTTCGCTCCGGAGCGGAAGTCTGCTCTCCATTCCGGCCCCGACTGTGCGCACAGCCAATACGGCCACCGTCCACACTGTGACCCGCGGTGAGACACTCTCCGGCATCGCCAAACGCTACAACACGACCGTGGCACAAATCGTCTCCGCCAACTCACTGAAGAATCCGAACCGTATCTACGTCGGCCAGAAACTCACCATTCCAGCCGGGAACGGAGCCGCACTGTCGGCGCAGCAGTCAACTTCGAGCGCAACGTCGTCAACTGGTACCGCTAGCGCCACGCATACGGTGGCCCGCGGTGAGACTCTCTCCGGCATCGCCAAGCGCTACGGCACCACCACCGCCAACCTCGCCGCACTAAACTCACTGGCCAACCCCAACCGCATCTACGTCGGCCAGAAACTCACGATCTCCGGAACCGCAAGCACCTCAACATCGTCATCCACGCGGTCCTCAACTACACAGGCAACAACCGCAACATCAACCGGCACCGCCACCACGCATACGGTGGCCCACGGTGAGACTCTCTCCGGCATCGCCAAGCGCTACGGCACCACCACCGCCAACCTCGCCGCGCTAAACTCACTGGCCAACCCCAACCGCATCTACGTCGGCCAGAAACTCACGATCTCCGGAACCGCAAGCACCTCAACATCGTCATCCACGGTTCCTAACACGTTCCTTGGATACACATACTCGGCGCAAACCAACGCCGCCGCCAACCAGAATAAGAGCACACTGAACGGCATGTCCGTTCCGTCACGGGCACAAATGCAGCAGATGGTCTACGACACGGCAGTTCAGATGGGCGTCGATCCACGACTGGCACTGGCGCACGCATATGTCGAATCCGGGTTCGACGCACGTGCGGTGTCACCGGCGAACGCCGTCGGCGTTATGCAGGTGATTCCTTCCTCCGGCCAGTGGGCCTCCCAGATGGTTGGGCGCCAACTGGACTTACTTGACCCCCAAGACAACGTCATTGCGGGCGTCGCCATCATCCGTTACCTGCAGACACACGCCAGTTCGCTCGACGAAGGAATCGCCGGCTATTACCAGGGTCTGGGTGGGGTGCAGCGCAACGGCATGCGTCCCGACACACAGCAGTACGTGACAAAGGTCAAGAATGCCATGTCTCGTTTCTGAGAGGTTGCTTCCGTTCCTTACGTCCTGCCTACTGCCGCGTTAGCGAGGCTTTTGGAGACTGGCCACCGATAGCCTTCGCAGAGCGCCTAGTTGTAGTCCTCGCGAAGCGGCGGACTGCCTAGCCGTCGGCGATCCTCAAATCCGAGCGCCGACGCGCGGCGTCACGTGGCGGCACGAAAGGGCATTTTGTCTGTAACCTTAAGCCGTGGTGCAAGATGACCCTCTGATTGGCGCTGTCATTGACGGCCGTTATGCCATCACCGCTTCGCTGGGACGCGGCGGCATGGCGACGGTTTATCGTGCCCGCGACAAACGCCTAGAGCGTGATGTGGCCGTCAAGCTCATGCATCCGCATCTCGCTCAGCAATCGGATTTCACCGAGCGGTTCAGCAAAGAGGCGCGTGCAGCGGCGCAACTGTCGAACCCGCACGTTGTTTCGGTATACGACCGGGGCGTATGGGCCTCACCGAACGGCGCGCACGCCTATCTCGTCATGGAGTTCGTTCCCGGCCCGGATCTGCGCTCTGAACTCAATCGGCTCGGCAGCTTCAACCTCGGCACCGCCCTCGCACTGACTGAACAGGTTTTGCGCGCGCTAGCCGCTGCCCACTCCGCCGACATCGTGCATCGTGACGTCAAACCAGAGAACGTTCTTCTCACCGCACCGCTTCCACCCGCCAGTGTCTTCGAGCGGCCCGAAATTCACGCCGAAGTAGCAGATTTTGGCCTCGCGCGTGCCCTTGATGCGACGACGACGGCGTCGGGAGTCATGATGGGCACCATCGCGTACGTGGCGCCGGAAGTGATCACAACCGGACATGCGACCGCCGCAGCAGACGTGTATGCGGCGGGGATTATGCTGTATGAGTTTCTCACGGGCTCCCTTCCCTTTAGCGCGGAAACACCGATCGCGACCGCGTATATGCATGTCAACTCACCCATGCCGCGTGTTGCAACGCAGGCGCCGTGGCTGCCCCCGGCGGTAGATTCGCTGATCGGTCTGTTAACTGCAAAAGATCCCTCCGACCGTCCTTCCGACGGAACTGCAGCGGTCAAGGCGCTGGTGGCTGTCACCGCGTCCATTGCGGATGAGGACCTTATCAGGCGCATTCCTGTTATCCCGCGAATTCCCACACCCGCCGAAGCGCCTTCGTCGCCAGCTGCTGACACGCCTGAACGACCCGTCGGCGGAACGGATCCGCTTCCCCGGCAAGCCACACAGCGGCTCACCGCTGCGGCCACAACACAGCTCGCGACCCACTCTGGCCCAGACCGTGCAAAAAAAGCGCGTCGGGTGAAGGACGACGATGCCGCCATTGACGCAGCGATCTCAGACGCAGCCGCCGAAACACGTACGAGGACGCGACGGCGACGCTGGCCGTGGGCTCTCCTCCTATTGGTCGTGGTGCTTGCCAGCGCCACTGCCTGGTATTTCTTCCTCGGGCCAGGTAAACGCGTCACGGTCCCGAACGTCGTCGGCCAGTCCTACGAGCGGGCCGAGTCTACGCTTGCCCAGCACGAGTTGACCGCCGAACGGCACGAGGCATATTCCGATGAGGTCGAGGCGGGCGTCGTCATTTCCACGGATCCGGAGGCAGGCGAGCGAACTGATCCAGCCGATCCCGTTCGGGTGACGGTATCGCTGGGCGTTGAACAGGTCAAGGTGCCTGATCTTTCTGGCAAGACGGAGGAAGAAGCACAGCAAGAGCTGAGCTCTTCCCGCCTATCCATGGAGCGGGCAGAGGCATATTCCGAAACAGTTCCAGAAGGAAGTGTCATTGCACAGGGCGTGAGCCCGGGAGAACTGGTCAATCATGACAGTACGGTCGCGGTGACGATCTCCCTGGGGCGAGAACCGATCTCGGTGCCCGATGTGGTCGGGTTAAGCGACAGCGCTGCGACGGAACAGATCCAGGCGGCCGGGCTCACAACGCAGGTCGTGCAACAGTACTCCGAGACCGTCGAAGAAGGCGCAGTTATAGCGCAGGACCCTGCCGATGGCACGTTGTATCGTGGTGATACCGTCACGATTACGGTATCGCTGGGCCCCGAGCTGATCGAAGTTCCTAACGTGGTCGGTAAGTCGACGTCTGAGGCTACTCGGATTCTCGAAGAGGCAGGCTTCGAGGTCAACGTCGAAATGATTCTGGGAGGCTACTTCGCAACCGTGCGAGCACAAGATCCGGGTGCAGGTGACAAGGTGCGCCGCGGCACAACTATCACCTTGACCGTCGTCTAGTTGTGCGCCAACCGGCGAACCGCCAACTCCCCTAGCGTCAGACCCCAGAATCGCGCGGCGTTAGATGTGGATGTCGCGCAGCATTTCCGCCAACAGAAACGCCATTTCCAAGGACTGCTGGTGATTCAAACGCGGATCAACCAAGGTCTCATACCGCTCTTCCAGGGTGTCCTCCAGGATCTCTTCCGATCCACCGAGTACCTCCGTCACGTCATCACCAGTCAGTTCCACATGGATGCCGCCCGGATGCGTTCCCAACTCTTGGTGGACAAGGAAGAACCCTTGGATTTCCGCGAGGATATCGGTAAGCCGCCGCGTCTTTAGCCCGTTGGCAGCGGTGATGGTGTTCCCGTGCATAGGATCGGTCACCCAGGTCACGGGGCGGCCGTCGGCGCACACCGCTTCCACGAGAGCGGGAAGACGCTCGGTAATGAGCTGTGCTCCCATACGGGTTATGAAGGTGAGTCGACCATCCTCGCCTGCCGGATTGAGCTTGTCCATCAGCGCGATCACGTCTTCCGGCGTCGTCGTGGGCCCCAGCTTCACTCCGATCGGGTTACGGACGTGGGATAGCATCTCCACATGCGCGCCGTCAATATCTCGGGTACGCTCGCCGATCCATAAGAAATGTGCCGAACAAGCGTAGGGCTCTCGCGTACGCGAGTCCACCCGGATCAACGCTTCTTCGTACGGCAGCAACAGCGCTTCGTGCGAGCTGTAGAAATCCACCGTGCTGAAGGACTCGCTGCTAACGCGCGCGGCCCGCATGAAACGCATCGCCCGGTCGATCTCACCGGCGACCTGCTCGTAGCGAGCGTATGCAGGGTTCCGCACGAACCCCTTGTTCCACTCATGGACTTTAGACAGGTCTGCGAAGCCTCCGGTGGTGAATGCCCTGATCAAATTCAGCGTCGCAACCGACCGCTGGTATGCCTCAATGAGTCGGTACGGATCCGGTGTACGCGCCGCAGCCGTGAATTCATGCCCATTGACTGCATCCCCCATATACGAGGGCAACTCGACGCCGTCGCGCGTCTCGGTTGGCTTGGAGCGCGGCTTCGCGTATTGACCGGCCATGCGACCGATTTTGACCACCGGCACGGACGCCCCGTATGTCAACACAACTGCCATCTGCAGCACGGTGCGGATTTTGGCGCGGATACGGTCGGCCTTCGATTCGGCGAAGGACTCTGCGCAGTCTCCACCCATGAGGACGAAGGCCTGGCCATGCGCGGCACCCGCGATCTCATTCTTCAGCTTGTCCGCCTCACCGGCAAAAGTCAGCGGTGGCAGCGTCCGCAAATACTCGACGGCGCGGTCCAATTCGGCCGCGTCGGGCCAAGCCGGCTGGTGCTTGGCAGGAAAGCTCCGCCAGGCACGGATGGCAGCCAGCGTTTCTTCATCGGCAGCGTCGAACATGAGGAAATCTTACCGGCAATGCCGCGCTTGAAGGCGGCATGTCCACCGCCCCTGCTTACATTCCCTTCACGTCCACAGATTCGCGGTACACGATAGTCTCGGTTGAGGTTCCCGGACGGCTCTATTCGTATCAATCGCCGGAATATCCGGGTTATACGCTGATTCTCCGGGTTATTCGCGGAAAACTGCGGAAAACCCGGAGAATCACCAGCAGGTTGAACAGCGGTTGCGCTGCCGAAACGGGTAATGCTTAGCGTCCGCGGACTTCCTGACCGAGCTCGCTCATCAGATCGGTGAACCACTCCTGCGTAATATCAAAGGGTTTGGCTCCCTTGATGCGCGGGAAGTCGATGGCCGTGAGCACGTTACCGTTCTCCTCATCGTGCCCGATCACGCCGGATGTTCCCTCTAGTGCGCACTGCACGGCAAGATCAACCATCGACTTGATCAGCCGCAGATCATCGGGGTTGGCGTGCCAGGAACGCGAGTAGTATCCGGACTTCTGCACCATAACCTTCTCCGCACCGATACGCTGCGCGAATTGCTTGGCGAACCACTGGCCCGGGTTGATCGTATCCAACTTGACGTGCCCGAAGGGATCACGCTGGATCTCCTCCCCCGCGGCTTCCTTCTCGGCAATGATCTCGTCAATACCCGCACCCTCGGAGAGGAAGATATTGACGTTGCCGATCTCATCCATGATGGCGCGCAGGCGTGTGGCCTCACCGTCCATGTCTAGCGCCATCTCCGGCAGGTACACGGCATGCACATCCCAGCGTTCCTGGCTCAGCCCGAGCGACGGCGCCCACTCCTGCTTGCCGACCCAGTCGTGGTAGTAGGCGGCGCTTTGCGCGGTGAGGTAGCCGCAGTTGCGACCCATGACCTCATGCACGATCAGCATGCGCGGATTGGACCGGTGCTCGGCGATCACATGCTGAGCAAAGCCTGAGGCCTCTTCGGCCGCGGTCCAAGCACCGAGGGACTGCCGGATCGGGATGATGTCATTATCGATAGTCTTCGGCAAGCCGACCACGGTCAGTTCGTAATTGTTCTCGTGCAGGTACGCAGCCAGGTCAGCCGCCGTGGTGTTTGTATCGTCACCGCCGATGGTGTGCAACACGTCGACGCCGTCGGTGCGCAGACGCTCGGCCGCCACCTGCAGTGGGTCCTCACCCTCCTTGACGAGGCCGCGTTCCACCAGATCCTTGGCGTTGGTCAGTTTGACGCGGGAATTACCGATCGGAGAACCTCCAAAGCGGTGCAGAATAGCGGCATCCTTGCGGCCTTCGGCATCGATGGTGACGAAATTGCCGGTTAGCAGGCCGTGGTAGCCGTACTGGTAGGCGATAATCTCCACGTCAGGAGCAATTTCTGAGTAGCGCTCGATCAATCCGCCGACGGCGGAGGACAGGCAGGGGGCGAAACCGCCTGCGGTGAGCAGAGCAACGCGACGGACAGTCATCGTGAACCTTCCCTTGAGTTTTGGGTTGTGCCCGAAGACGGGCGGAGTAATACGCGGCGGCAGCGCCGCCTCGTGCTTAGTCTACCGGTCTGGGCATTGGCATTTCACACACAAGCGTCATGGCCACGGGTGGCGTCAGCTCGCCAAGTCCGAGGAGTAGGGCGGATGTGGGGAAAGTGTCCCGGCCACGGGTGGCATCCGGCGCTGCCCCACGTATAGGCACGGCTTAGCCGTCAGCGAGATACCCCGGCATCGCTCGATGTGCTCGCTATGCTGGAGTTATGCCAGTTACGCCGAGTTCTGAGATGTCCGACGGCGATTTCGACGCCGCCTGGAAGGACATCACCGCTAATCTTTCCGATCTCGACTTTCCCGGCAAGGATACTTCCGATATCCCGACCGGCCGCGGTGCGAAAGACCGTGCAAGCTCTTCTTCCACGCTGTTTTCGGGTGGCGCGTCAGGCTTTGCCAATGCAGGGGAAACCACTGACACAGGCAATGCCAAGAACCTTTCGGACACCGGCTCTACAGAGGAGTCCCCTTCATTCTTCCGCTCGACTGCCCGCCGTCGCGGTACGAATGCGGGCACGGCCTCACCCTCGAACACTGATGCGGCACCGGCCGATGATCGTGCGTCCCCGGCTTTTGGCGGTCCTACGCATCCCACAGGTGAGGCGGACTCGCATCCCTTGGGCGGCCCACGTGACTGGACCCCCGCGAGCGAAGATGACGACGAGTTCTTTTCTTATGAGGACGACGTTCTTGCGCAGATCCCGGAGGCCGATGACACTCCGGTATCCCCTCTTGCCGTCGCGTTGTGGGTTGCTGCGGGCCTTAGTCTCGCCGGTGCCATTGCCATCCTCATCGGCCTCCTACCCGGCAGCGGCGGCCTCGCCGGCACGATGATAGCCGCAAGTTTCATTCTCGGTGCTTTCGCGGCGTTCGCCAGCTCTCCGCGCGATGACGACATTGACCCCTTCGACGACGGCGCCCGGGTGTAGTGGCACAGCGGCCATCTATAGTCGTCGTCTCTCGCGCAGACCAATGACGGCCACATTGCCTATAACGGTCGGGCACATACACGTCGTCCGGTCTATCGACGGCGCCCGAGTGTAGTGGCAGGCCGCCGCTCACCAGCGACACGCACCACGTGAGCCCGAGCAGGCCTGATCGGTGGCACCATCTGGCCGTGTCGGCTCTACTATGTGTCGGAGGCGCGTCTTAAGCTGGCGACGTGAAGGAATCACTGACGGCACCTGCCCCCGGAGCACGGTTGGATCTGGAACCCATCCGGCGGATACGGCTGTCCCAGCACACTGCCGTGCGCTCCGCGGCCTCACAAACGCCGCGATCCGGGCACGCCGAACAGACCACTGCGCCCGCCGAGCCCACCGAAGTGGCTACACAACTCTCCTTCGCCGATCTTGGTCTGCCGCTGGAGAAGGTCACCTTCGTCGTCGTCGACTTGGAAACAACCGGTGGCACGCCGGGGCTACGTTCTATCACCGAATTTGGAGCGGTGAAGGTGTGCGGCGGTGAACTCGTGGGCGAGTTCGCCACCCTGGTAAACCCTCACGAGCCGATCTCTCCGTTCATCACGCGTCTGACGGGGATCACCACCGCCATGGTGATGCGTGCTCCGCAGATCGAGGCTGTGATGCCGAGTTTTCTGGAGTTTCTTGGCACCTCACCGGATACCGTGCTGGTTGCTCACAATGCCCGCTTCGACGTCGGCCACCTCAAAGCGGCAGCAACCGCCCTGGACCTGCCGTGGCCGCGCGTGAAGATCCTCGACACGGTGAAGCTGGCCCGCCGCGTTTTCACCCGCGAGGAGGCGCCGAACGTCAAGCTCGGAACACTGGCGCGCATCTGTCACGCCACCGTCTCTCCCTCACATCGTGCGCTTGACGACGCCCGCGCCACCGTTGATGTTCTTCATGCCATGCTCGGCCGTCTCGGCCCGCTCGGTGTCACGCACCTGGACGATTTGCTGACCGCCTCCGATCCGGTGCCCGCCAAGCGACGGCGAAAAGCCGTTTTAGCCGACGGACTGCCACACTCCCCCGGGGTTTACCGCTTCATAGGTCCGGGGGAAGAAGTGATGTATGTCGGGAAGTCGGTCAACCTCTATCAGCGAGTACGCCAGTACTTCACCGCAGCGGAGCGCCGTAAACGCATGGCGGAAATGATTGATCTGGCCACTCGGGTGGACGTCACCGCTACGGCAACAGCCTTGGAGGCCAGTGTGCTCGAATTGCGTCTGATCGCGGAACTGGATCCGCCCTACAATCGGCGCTCCCGCCGCCCCGATCGACGGCCCTGGTTGGTTCTGACCGATGAACCGCATCCACGCCTCAAAGTCACACGAAACCTTGCTGCAAACGCCATGCCGGATGCGCTTGGCCCGTTCTCCTCCACTAGTCAGGCCCGCAAGGCGGCGACACTACTCGCCGATGTTTCGCGTCTGCGTACCTGCACACGGGTACTTCCGGGCACCCCACGCCCCGGTGCCCAGGCATGCCACTTGCTGGAACTGGGACGTTGTTGCGCACCCTGTGTTTCAGCCGACACCGCCGCCGGGGAGCGTTCCGTGCGGGACGTCAAGCAGATGCTCACCGGCGCCAGTGATTCCTTGTGGGAACGCCAGCTGGAACGCCTGAATCTGCTTGCGGCCCAGGAGCGCTTTGAGCAGGCGGCCGAGGAGCGTGATCGGCTCGCTGCCGTGCTTTCGGCCCAGCGACGTCGCGAGCGGTTGTTTCCGCTGTTGCAGGCATCCGAGGTTATCGCGGCCTCCCGCAGCGAGAACGGCTGGGACGTGGCGGTAATCCGCTACGGCCGCCTGGCGGGAAGCGCACGGGCGTCGAAGCAGGAGAATCCGCCCGATGTGGCACGGCACTTGGCGGAGCACTGCGAAGCCGTTTCCGCTCCTGCCACGGCTGCGAGTGCCGCACCGGTGGAAGAAAGCGAGTTGCTGCTGGCTTGGCTGTGGCAGAAGGAGACACGCCTGCTCAGTTTTACCGGGCCTGTTCCCCTGGCGCTGCCACGGCGCGCTGCAGCACGCCACCGCGTTCCCAGCGCGGAGGAAGACTGCCGCTTTATCGACGGTTGGCAGCCAAGTCTGGTGAGGTAACCGGATGGGCTAACCGGACAGTACGGCGCCGTATCGCGTTCCGAGAGATAGACTTGACCTAGTCCGGTCCGAAGGAGTTCTTATGCCCACGGCAATTGTTCATATTGATGCCGACGTCGCTCGTATCCCCGAGGTGGCCGAGCAGATCGCCTCGACCCCGGGAGTTGCCGAAGTTTATTCGGTGACCGGCGATACCGATATCGTCGCACTGGTGCGTGTAAAGCAGCACGAAGACCTCGCCTCGGTGATCCCCGATGCGATCGGGAAGATTCCCGGTGTGAAACGCCTGCGCACATACTTGGCCTTCCGCGAGTTTTCGCAGGGCGATCTTGATGCAGCCTACAACCTCGGATTGGACTGACCGGTCCGCGGCCACTTCTCAATTCGATTCGATGCCTGCGGCGCAAGGCCCAGCTATGGGCGGTCTCCGGCAGTCGCTGTTGCCCCGACCCTTTGTTACTTCCGCGCGCTTCGCGCCACTTTGTCTAGTGTTACTTCCTATGCCTCGCGTGGGAAGTAATCCGGTTCCGCGACCGGGCGCAAGCCACCGGCAGAACTCCCATTCCTCACGTGGGAGGTAATCCGTGTAACCATTCGGGTTACGTGGTATGCTCCGTTTGAGTTGTGTGGGTACCACATCGTGCGAAGAAACAAAGGAGCACCGCATGCGAGGTCGTCGCCGTCGTCGCCTGACTCTTGTTGCTGCGTGTGTCTTCTTCGTCGGCGCGTGCGGTACGGAAGCGACAGAGCACTCCGACGACGCCGGCCAGTTCTCCGGACCATGGGCGGAGAAATTCGAGTCCGCCTACAACTCCACCGATTCGGAGTTCGCCAAGACAATCCTCTCCGACGGAGAGATCACAGAAGCCGAGATCAAAGAAACCGAACAGGGCATGATCTCGTGCGTAGAAGACAACGGATACACCGGCGTTGGATTCCATGCGGATGGGGGATCGACATCCACACTGCCACCCGAACGACTTGACCAGCTGATCAAGAATCAGGGTCTCACCAGCCCAATCTGCGCCAAGGCACGTCGGGCCCCTCTTCGTCGCAGCTTTACGCTCGTTCACGGTCAACTCCAAATTGATCATGTACAAGGCGCAGATCCCTATGTAACACAACGACACCGCCGACACTGAGACTTAAAACGCGTCACCCCAGCACATTCACACCAGCTATTCTTCCCTATACGCTATATGCGTAACTGTACAGTTACAAAATATCGTTGCTATGACTAGTTACGACCTCTACAAAGGAGAAGAGACAATGCCACTACTCAAGAGAATCTCGGGACTCGCAGCTGCTACCTGCCTTGCAACAGCAGGCTTCACTGCAGTCGCAACAGTCGACGCCCCTGAAGCGTCTGCAGCACCATTGTGCTATACGCGCGTCTTAGCCAACGGCGGTTGGGCGAAGAACAACACCTGCGGAGGTTGGGTGCAATATGTCGATAGAGTCAAAGAGAAGGGTAAGGTCGTCTCGCATTACGCAAAGAAGGTCGGCAAGGGAAAGACTTCCTCTAACTGGGTATGCTGGGGCGACTGGGTGTCCGCTTCTGTACTCGCCTCAAGTTCGTGGTAAAAGTGATTAGCGCGAGCGCGTAATGATACGCGGCTCAGTTGTCCATATTTGTTGAGACGCAACTACTCGGTAGAGGTTGCGTCTCAACAAATGCCAGGGCAGCGAAAAACTACCCTGATTCCGATGTGATAGGGGTTCTGGCGTTATGGGCCTCTGAGTTGATGTCCGTCCCTTCGCGGACCAAACTGCATTATCCTCATGTCCTCTTCGGACCGGAGTGTATACACGACTGTTTAGTCTGGCATACAGAACCAGATAGCCGTTTTCGGTCTCGAAGCTGTTGAGTGAGTCCTTCCTCCTCATGGTTCGCTCTGCCTCTAGTGTGCCAAAATCAAAAGGGCATGGCGGTGCAGAATCAGTAGGCTCTTGAAGACCTCGTGCGGGGCTGCCCCAATGCATGCATGCAGACGAACGATATCCGCAAGGCTCTCTAATGGCAAAGTCGCGACGACCGTACCGGGGATCCCGCAGCGAAAGCAAGATCGGACTGTTGCCAGCGCCCAGAAGGTCGTCTGCCTTGTTGCCGACTCGGATGACAACGAGGGACAAGTTCCACTAGGGTAGGTGTGCCAGCATCATTTAGCATGCGTTTCAAAAATGGGGGAGGAGAACGGAACGTATGACGATTCAGAGTTGACAAAGTCAGCGTTCTCTCCGAGAGATAAACTGCAGAGATCACCAGTCACCAACTCGTTCAGAACGCTAAAAGATTCATGCCTTCCCACGGGCTCTAGGAGAATAAATGCAACACAACCGTTCACGTTTCACCAGCATCATCGCCATATGCGCTTTCGCACTCGGCGCATGCAGCACGAGCCCATCCGAGAGTAGCGGCAATTCCCCGCAGTTCTCCGGGCCATGGGCGGAGGAGTTCGAGTCCGCGTACAACTCCACCGACTCTGAATTCGCCAAGACAATCCTCTCCGACGGAGAGATCACAGAAGCCGAGATCAAAGAAGCCGAACAGGCCATGACATCATGTCTAGAGGAGAAGGGATACACAGACGTCGAGTTTTACTCTGACGGGCGATCGCAAAATGCTGTTCCTCCTGGAAAGGAAGACTCGGAAGAAGGGGATCGGCGCGCGTGCGAGCAATCCACCGGATATGATGCCCTGTGGATTTACTATGAGATCAAGGTCAACCCCAACAATGAGGACTGGGAGCCACTTGTCGTCCAATGCTTGAAGGACAACAATCTAGTCGAAAGCTCATTCACACCTTCCGATCTCGACCGCCTCTACGAGACCGGCGAGATCGAAAACCACAGAGACCAGGAAGAATGGACCAAGTGTGAAACTGATCCACTGGGGTTGGGCTAGATGATGAACAACGGCCACACACGAATTCTCTGGGGTCTTATCGGCCTGGCCTGTGGGATTGGATTGGGCGTCGCCGCGGGGGTGACCTTCCTCTCCCCCGCAGTTCCGACGTCGCTGGCAACGCCCGAACCCGTGACATCCGTTCCGGTGACCGAACGAGAATATGCCGATCAGCACACAGTCGAACTCGCTTTCACGGCCACCACCGGTTCGGAAATCATGGCGCCCGCTGATGGCCGCGTCACCACGAGCACCTGCTCTCCAGGCAACACGCTCGACTCTGGAACCGCAACCTTCTTCATTGACGGAAAGGCCCTCATATCGCTGGCAACATCCCAGCCGTTGTGGCGAGACCTTCACCTGGGAGATTCCGGCGCCGACGTGAGAGCCTTACAAGAAGAACTCGTGCGGCTCGGCTACTCCTCTTCCACATCCGGCGTGCTTGATGCCAATACACTCGCCGGCTTCAACTACATTGTGCGTGGTATCGACCCAACGGAGAAGAACCTCGAATCCATTGAACTCTCTCGTATCCTGTGGATCCCCGCCCCACAGGTCACCGTGGCTTCCTGCGAAGTCAGTGTGGGCGGCAACGCCCGCGCGGGCGAGCCGCTGGCGACTCTCCCCATCAGCGCCCAAGAAGCCCACATTCTCCAACTACCAACCAACGCCTCACCAGGGGCCCGCGTCGTCGTCATTGACGGAAAGGAAATACCGGTGGACGACGAAGGCCGAATCAGCGATCCTGCCGTCCTCCAGCGTTTTGCCGCGACCAGCTCCTTCACCACCGCCGTAAGTTCCGAGACACCCACAATCAGTGCCAGTTATCGTTTGGCGACCCCCACGTCCGTCCTCGTCGTACCACCGGGAGCCCTCTACGACGTCGCCGGAGAACAAGCCTGCGTCGTCGGTGACGGTGAACCCATTGCGGTGGAAATCCGCGGTTCCGAACTGGGCGAGAGCTTCGTGCAGCTTGTGGGCGACGCCCCTACTACCCCTAGCGAGGTCGCAGCCGACCCCAAAGGATCACCCGCATGCAGGTAGACCTCAACGGGGTGGGCCACCGCTTCGGCACGCATCCGTGGCTGTTCCGGCACCTGACGGAACACCTGCTGCCCGGTCACATTTACGCCCTGACCGGCCCCTCCGGGTCGGGCAAATCCACGCTGCTCTCACTGATTGCCGGATGGGAGAAACCAGCCGAAGGCTCCATCACGACTACCGGTATTCAGCGCACGAACTGGGTGTTCCAGAATCCGCATGGAGTAGCCGGCCGCACCGCACGTGACCACGTCGCCTTCCCACTGCTGGCGCGCGGCCTCAGCGGCAAGGAAGCGGATCAAGCGGCCGAGGAGCTGCTAGCGCGTTTCCATCTCGGCGACGTCGCGGGGCAGGCCTTCCGTCATCTCTCCGGCGGCGAGGCGCAACGCCTCATGCTGGCCCGTGGTATCGCCAGCGACCCCGACCTGCTCCTCGTGGACGAGCCGACCGCTCAACTCGACTTACACACCTCGCGGGAGGTGAACGCCGCCTTGCATGAGCTGACCGCATGGCAGGACGTTATCGTCGTCATTGCCACGCATGACGAGCAGACTCGGGCCGCCTGCACCGATGCCATCGACCTGCGCAATTATCAGGACGACGCCGCACGAGTCACCGCCGATGCACAGAGCGTTGAAACACCGGAGGATGCCTCATGACATGGCGAGCAATTTGCCGGGAAGCCTGGCGAAACGTCATCAGCCACACAACGAAGGCAGGGATTCTCGCCATTGTTTTTGCCCTGTTCTCTCTGGGCCTGGCAACAACGGACGCACTGACAACACGCCAACTGTTGGCGGACGCAACCACCTATCGCACAGTCGGTGCGTCAATCATGACAATTGAGGCTCAGGGGCGGATCGATGGCCCCGCCTGCAACGCCCTCGCCACGATACCCGGTGTACGCGCCTCCGGCGCCGTACGCACCACCCGAGAAAACCTCACCACCGCAGTTCTTCCCTCGGCTCCGATTCCCGTATTCGAGACAACCGCCGGTTTTCTCAATGTGATGGGCACCGGTGGAACCAGCGGCCTCGTTCTGTCCGCTGATGCACTTGACGCCGTCAAGCGAAACGTGGGGGACGAACTGAGCCTGCGCGATGGACGCAGCGTCACCATCACCGGCAGCTACGTGTATCCCAGTGATGGACGCAGCCCCGGTTTCGGCTATGCCGCACTCCTACCCGCCGCGCCAATCGAGCCCTTCGACCAATGCTGGGTGGATGTGTGGCCCGTCTCCCCGCAAACGCGCTCGCTGCTCAGTACAACCGTCAACCCCGATTCCTCCGCGCAAGCCGAGAATCCCACTGTTTCGCAACTCAATACCACGCTAGGTACGGGATTTGATGGCAATGCCCGCTTCGCCATGCGCATCACCCGCTTCGTACCGGCACTGGCGGCCGGCCTCGCTCTCGTCCTCGGATTCGTAGCCGTACGACGACGCCGCGTCGAGCTGTCCTCCAGTATGCACGCCGGGGCCACACGCGCCGCGCTTGGACTCATGCTGTTCCTTGAAACACTGGCCTGGGTGCTACCCGCATTGCTGCTGACTCCATTCGTACTTCACCTACTCGGCTCCGGCCTGCCGACGGGAGATACGGCCGCGCTTCTCACCACCAGCATGCGGACAGTGGCCCTCGCAGCATGTTCGGCGTACCTGGGCGTATGTGCAGGCCTCTTATCCACACGGGAGAAACAGCTCTTCGCCTACTTCAAGGACCGTTAGGCCGTCCATGCATGGCTCGCGCGCGGTAGCAGTCATAAGCACCTGACCGGAGCATGGGCAGGGGATCCACGCTCGCGGGCGGCGCCAGTTCGGATCCTCTTCGTGCAACGCGACAACTGGATCCGCGCTCGCGCGAGCGCGGCAGCATGTCATAGCAGAACCCTCCACCCACGCAGCTATGCCACGCCCAGTTCGGTCTATTGCCGTGGCGTCGACCTCTTAGTACCCACACAGCAGCACTGAACGAGGGCACCGCGGTCACATAGACGGTCTACGGCGTGCCCAGCTTCTGTGAGAGAGTCACCCAACGATCCAAAAGATCGGATGCCGCTCCGGAATCGATGGTTTGCCGCGCGATATCAAGCCCGGCCGCCATCCGCTGGGCAAAGGAACCATCCGACACCCGCGTACCGTTTCGCGTACCGTCCGCCACCAGGGCCGCTGCCGCATTCAATGTGACGGCATCACGCACCGCACCCGTTTCACCCGCCAGCACACGCCGCGTCACATCGGCATTGAACGCCGCATCCTCGCCACGCAGATCTTCCACTGTGGCCGGCGCCAGGCCGAGCTCTTCCACGGCATCAAGTTCATGCTCGGTAATATGGCCGTCGCGGATCTCCCACACCTGATTCGAGGTGACTGCTGACAGTTCATCCATGCCGTTCGCACCACGGAACACCAGCGAGGAGGTCCCCCGCTCCGCCAGCACGCCGGCGACGATGGGCGCGTGCCGCGCACTTGATACGCCGATCACGCAACGATCCGGCCGCGCCGGATTGGTCAGCGGCCCCAGCACATTAAAGGCCGTTGCCACACCGAGCTCGCGGCGGGCTTGCGCGGCAAAACGCATAGAGGGATGGAAAACATTCGCGAAGATAAAGGTAATGCCCAGCTCATGGAAACAGCGCTCAACACCCTCCACCGGCAGCATCAAGTTAACACCCAACGCCTCCAGGCAATCCGCCGCGCCCGAAGCCGAAGAACTCGCACGATTGCCGTGCTTGACCAAGGGCACGCCCGCAGCCGCAATGACCATCGCCGCCGTCGTGGAAATATTAACCGTGCGCAGACGGTCACCACCGGTGCCCACAATGTCCAGAACCGGCCCGGAAACGGAAATAGGCAGCGCGTGGGACAGCATGGCATCCGCCAGGCCGCGCAGTTCGGACGGGGTCTCCCCCTTCGCAGCCAGGGCGGTAAGGAATCCCGCCAAGACGACCGGCGACGTCTCACCCGACATCACCTGATCCATCGCCCATGCGGTGTCCTCGCTACTGAGATCTTCGTGGCTAATAAGCCTACTGGTGAGATCGGGCCACGACCGGGTATCACTCATGCCGCGAGCCTCTTCTCCAGAATGGCCGACACTGCGCCGGAAAGATCACGCGGATTAATCGGGTAGGGCAGGATTGCCTCTGCCCCCGACCAGCGGCCCAGCCATTCATCTTGTGGCCGCCCAATCAGAGCGATAAATGGAAGATCGGGGTCAACCTCGTCGTGCACCATCTTGCCGAGCCCCATGCCGCCGAGCTTTGGCGCTTCACCGTCCAGGATCAGCAGGGCGTAATCGCCCTCGCGCACCTCTTGCAGCACAGCGTCAGGAGTGGCCGTCTCCTTCCACACGATAGCGGGCAGACCCGCGCCCGCACGTCGCCCTACGGCGGAAAGAACCTCCTGCCGAGTGGTTGCGTCGTCCGAATACACGAGTATGTGGACCTTCGCCTGCTCCGCCGCCGGGGCGGCATGCTCTTCGGCCATGTGAACCTCCGTGGTTTCAAGGGACGGCCTTTGCCGGTGCAACACTTCTACATCTTAGCGAGTTTCTGTTCTTCGCGTATCCGGCAACAGCACCTGGGCCACCCCATCGTGCAAGGCACTGTGCTCGGCGCACAGCGCCTATGCTCCCAGCGATAACGCCACCGGGAGAATGTGAATGAGTCCATTTACTCACCCCACCCGACTTTCTATACTGGAATCTGTCCAGAGTTCCGGAGAATCGCCGGGACGGCAAATCCCGCAGCGCCGCTGCGGACAACCAACTAACGGAGACAACGTGGCAACCTATACGCTTCCCGAACTTCCCTACGACTATTCGGCCCTCGAACCACATATTTCCGGCAAGATCATGGAACTCCACCACGATAAGCACCATGCCACCTACGTGGCCGGTGCAAATGCCGCACTTGACGCATTAGCCGCCGCCCGCCAGGCCGATGACTTCTCGGCAATCAATCTGGCCGAGAAGAACCTCTCCTTCAATCTTGGTGGGCATATCAATCACTCAATCTTCTGGCACAACCTTTCCCCCAACGGTGGCGGCCGCCCAGAGGGTGAACTCGCCGCTGCCATCGATGACTCCTTCGGCTCCTTCGACGCCTTCCAGAAACAGTTCACGGCGGCGGCTCTCGGCCTGCAAGGCTCGGGGTGGTCGGTTCTGGCTTATGACTCCGTATCCGGAAGGCTCGTCATTTTCCAGCTCTTCGACCAGCAGAACAACGTTCCGGTGGGAACGATCCCCTTGCTCATGCTCGACATGTGGGAGCATGCCTTCTACCTCGACTACCTCAACGTCAAGGCCGACTACGTCAAAGCCTTCTGGAACATCGTGAACTGGGAGGATGCCGCGGCGCGTCTGGCAAGCGCACAAGCACAGGCCGCCGGTCTGATCGTGCGCTAAGTGCGCTAGGAACGTTCGCCCGGCGCCGTGGTCGCGACTGTGCGGCTGGCCGAAACATAACAAGACTCTGCGGCCACATAACAAGACTGTGCGGCTGGCCGACACATAACAGAAAGAGGCGGGGAGATACCCCGCCTCTCTCGTTTTACGTCTTGGACCCTCGCTAACCCTGTGCGGCTGGGACGTACCCCAAGATGTCCACCACGTACGCCATTGCCGGTGTCATGAGGGTAGACCCGGAAGAGTCATCAGACTCCGGTATCAACAGCAAGACCCGCGAGCCGACCGGGATCCCAGCCAAAGAGTCCGTGATTGTTCCCTGGCCCAGAGGCAGGGTCGTCGGACCGGACTCAGCCGACTCCGATTCGTCATCGTCCTGCTTCCAGGTGTTCAGTGATAGTTCTTCATCCCACGAGATCGCGGCATAAGCAACGACGACCGCAGAGCCATCTTTCGCCACCTCTTCGCCGCTGCCGCGCGCAATGATCTGCGTCGACGCCTCCGTGGGAGCAGATTGCCCGTCCTTGACCTCCAGTTCGGTCACCGGCTGGCCAAGGTCTCCGGTGATTTCTACTGGTAGGTCTTCGTCGTTCATCTCAACGGCCGCATCAGCCTGGCCAGCACTCGTCGCATCCCAGGCGTTGACAACCTCGAGATAGAAGACGATGGTGTCGTCAGCCTCGATGCCTGCGGAGGGCTGGCCGCCCTGCGGCCCGTATCCCAGCTCCGGCGGGACAGACAGAATCACCTTGTCGCCGACATGCCTCCCCTCCAGTCCGTACTTCCATCCATCGACGAGGCCGGACAGAGCGAAAACTGCCGGTGCCCCTCGGCTGAACGAGGAGTCAAATGCCTTATCGTTCTGCCACACCTGCCCCTCGTAATTGACCATCACAAGAGAATCCGCAGTTATCTCGGCACCGTCTCCCTCTTCAAGCACTGAGAGTTGTAACTGCTCCGGGGGAGGAGAATCGGGAAACTCCAGCACCGGCAGGCCGTCGCCATCTTCACCCAACGTCGGCATGCCCTTGTCGGAAACGAGCACATCAACGGGTGACGATCCCACGCTGGGGGTTGCGGAAGGGGTAGAAGCCGCGGAGGTAGTCGTGTCGGCGCCACTACTGTTCTCGGAATCATCGGCTGAGCCACAACCGGCGAGGGACGCGGCCA
The DNA here is from genome assembly GCF_003957265.1 of Actinobaculum sp. 352. Taxonomy (NCBI): domain Bacteria; kingdom Bacillati; phylum Actinomycetota; class Actinomycetes; order Actinomycetales; family Actinomycetaceae; genus Actinobaculum; species Actinobaculum sp. 352. The sequence goes on from NZ_RQSN01000007.1 coordinate 108,299, forward strand.
AGGCCATGGCCATCACCGTGGCCAGTACGCGTTTACTCATGAAATGCCTATCGGTTTGCAGGGAAAATCCAGTTCAGGCCAGCGCGATCAGTGGAAGGACTCGCCGCAGGCGCAAGTACCGACGGCGTTGGGATTATCGATCGTAAAGCCCTGCCGTTCAATGGTGTCGGCAAAACCAATCGTCGCACCATCAAGATAAGGCTTTGACATCTTGTCGACGACGACCCCGACGCCGTCGAAATCACGCACGGCGTCGCCATCGAGAAGACGCTCATCAAAGTAAAGTTGATACATCAGGCCGGAGCAGCCACCCGGCTGCACCGCGATACGCAGACGCAAGTCATCACGCCCCTCCTGCTCCAGTAGGGACTTCACCTTGGCGGCCGCATCAGCGGTCAAGGTGACATTGTGAGTTGCCGTATCAAGTGTCTCTGTCATTGCTGTCCTCCAGCATGCAATTGGTGTACCAAGTCAGCCTAACGCGACCAAGCCCCACCATGCCAGAGCCTCGCCGCCGCATTCGGCCACCATTTGTAACGCGGCCGCGGCTTTTCGGCATTCCGGCCCCAGTTTCGCCCGGAGCATTTACTTCGCCACACGTTACCGGCTTCGCTGCACCGGGCAACTGCGTCCCTTGGCTCGTCGTGCGTCTTCGGTTTCATGTACCGTGCGAATGACAGCAAGCGGATGACGCCCCTGCCTGCTTTTTCGGCCGACCGCCGCTATGAGCGAAGTCCGCCGTCAGGCATCCCACCCCCAAGTGCGTGCGACACGCCCCGTCACGCTCCACAACCTCTCCTGCAACTCATCTCCCGGCAGCTTCGCTCGTGTGCCCGTCACCGCGACGTCGTCCCCCGACTCGGCATATTCTCGCTGCCGACCGACGCCCCGCCACGCCTCCTCGGGACGCAACTGGTAGGCGCCGTCCAAGCCCATGCGGGGAAGCTCGCCCCGGCGCAGCGAACCGGAATCGTAGATGACAACGATGGGGATCGCTGCTGCAGATGCAAGTTCAATCGCGGCTTGCAAACCTGAGGGAATACTCTCGTCGATTGCTGCACACGCGTAGACGAACAGATCCGTGAGGCGCGCCTCCTCACGCAAACGCTCGCTGACGGTGGCACATCCGACGGACATGAGGCGGCCCCCTAAGGAGTCAAGTATGAAACCGACTCCGCTAGCCGCACCGCTGAAAGGTCCGCGTTCCGGTCGGTCGGTCTTCTGTTCGCCATGTAACGGCAGCAACGGCCGAGTATTCGCCCTCGCCGCCGCTGCCTCGGATACATCCTGCGCCACGGCGCCCATAGCACGGGAGAATTCCTGGGCACGTTCGGGATCCATCCCCCGATATGCCCATGTTCGTGCGACGCCCGAGAAACCGAGCAAGCGCTGCTCCCCTGACGCCAGTACCACAAGATCGACGTCGGAAAGGACTTCCGCAGCCCGTTCAAGCGCGGGTGCCAGTGCGAACGGAACCGGATCTGTGGCGGTCCACCCGGATGATAACCGCACATCGGCCAAGCTCGCGAGCATCCCCAGCCCCATATCCGTGCAGTAGCCGGGTGCCGGGAGCGCCACCACGATGCGCTTCGCTCCATTCGCGCACGCCCACGCAAGGTCCTCACCCACGGCCATGCTCGACTGCAAAGCGCCGGTGGCGGGCGCGTCGTTCAAGAACTGACTGTAGTCAAGCACCACAGTGTCACCTGCCCGGAAGGCGAAACGCCGACTGTCAGCCCTACCAAGCGGATACTCTGTGGGCTCCTTCAACAAGGCTTCGGGCAGGCCGGAACCCACGAAGGGAACCGAAACACCGTCCGACACGGGGTAGGCGGTTATGCGATCAGCAGGGCGCTGCGCAAGCCATCCCGTTCGTGCCAACTCGGCCACTTCGGTGCCGGTGAGGCCTGGCAGGGGCGAGCATGCCAGTAACACTCTCATGACGCTACGACGCCGACTCGTGCCGTGACAGTGGCCCATGCCGTGACACGGCCTTGGGCGGTAACACTGGCTTGTGCTACTAGGCCGGGCCGTAGTGCCACTCGACCGCCTCGCAGTACCGACCGCGCCGCGAAGTCACTCGGCATCACGATGCCAAATCCCCGCCCAGTCGCGCCAGAAGTGTTGCCTCAGCAACGATGGCGCGACGCCAATCATCCAGGTGCAACGACTCGTTATGTGAATGCGCCCGCGTGTCCGGATCCTCGACTCCCGTGACGAGTATCTCCGCCTTCGGAAACACTTCGGCCAAGTCCGCAATGAAGGGGATGGAACCTCCCACCCCGATATCGACCGGCTCGGTCTGCCATGCGCGCCGCAACGCCTCCCGTGCCGCCGTCGACGTCGGCGTTTCATCAGCCGCCTTGAATGCCGGGCCGGTCTCTGTCACCGTCGCAACGACGCGCGCGCCGAACGGGGCGTGTTTTTCCAGGTGCTCGACCAGTGCACGCCCGGCGCGCTCCGGATCGTCACCGGGGGCGATGCGCAGTGACAACCGCGCCGTGCACGATGGAATCAACGTATTCGATGCTTCCGCGCAGCTGGTGATGTCCATACCGATGAGGCTGATGGCTGGCTGCGTCCACAGCCGGGAAGCTATCGTGCCGTGCCCGGCCAGCTGTACGCCGTCCAGCAGTCCCGCATCGGAACGCAGGGTCTCTTCGGTGTATTCGACGGCGGCCGCGTCATACGAGACCAAACCTGACACCGCCACCGATCCGTCGTCGCCGTGCAGCGTAGCCAACAGGCGTGTCATCAGCGTCGGTGCGTCGAGAATTGGTCCGCCATACGCTCCCGAGTGGAGCGCATGATCCAGAACATCAACGCGAACGGTTACATCGACGACTCCCCGCAGAGATGTCGTCAGCGACGGCACACCGACCTTCCAATTGCTCGAATCGGCCACGACGATGACATCGGCACGGAGGCGATCACGATAGGTTTCGAGAAATGCGCGAAATGTCGGCGAGCCGACCTCTTCTTCACCCTCAACGTAAAGCGTCACGCCCAAACCTGTATCGCCCAGAGCGGCCAAGGCACCCATATGCACCATTACTCCGGCCTTGTCATCTGCCGTTCCCCGGCCGTAGAGCCGACCATCGCGTTCAACCGGCTCAAAGGGATCGTCCTGTGCCCATCCCGCAAGAGATCCCTGTGGCTGAACATCGTGGTGAGCGTAGAGCAGCACCGTGGGTTTACCCGGAGCGGCCTGCCTATGCGCGAGCACCGCGGGGCGCCCCTCTTCACCGGCGGAGGTGACAAGCTCGATGACCTCGGCGTCCAGGCCGCGCTGTCGCGCCAGGGCCGCAACCGCCTCGGCACTGCGACGTACCTGGCTCTGGTCGAATGATGGCGACGAGACGGACGGTATACGCACTAAGCTTTCAAGCTCGGCACGGGTATCGGGCAACTGCGCGTCAACCCTCGACGCGATTTCCTCAAAAGTACTCACTCACCTAGCTTACCGCGCTGCCCAGGGAATACCCGGAGACACCAGGGAGTACGGGGAGACACCAGAGGGTACACGGAGACTGCGGAGGGAAGTCCTCGCCGTGGAGCCATATGCTGTTCCCGCTCGCTCGGCCTCTTCGTGGAAATGGAGCTCGCCGCGCCCTGCACGTACACTGTGAAAGTGGCGGCTACTCTCCACGCGGCGTGGTAGTCTGCCCCGGGGCCAGTCGGGTGCGATTGAACATCCGCCTCGGCTTGGCACCCAGTAATACAACGGCAAAGTAATGGAGTCAGAGTGTTCGGTCGTAAGAAGGAAGAGGAATCGGACCCCACGGAGCAGACGGCGGCGCCCGCAACCAAGCTTCCTCGCGGTTACACGCCGGCGAAAGGAGCGCCCACCCCACGGCGTAAAGACGTGGAGGCACGCAACCGTCGTCCGATCGTGTCCGACCGTTCACGCATGACAAAGCAGGAACGTAAAGCCTTCGATAAAGAAGAACGCGCCAAGTCGCGGGCGGAGAGCAATGCACGCTGGGAGCGGGAACAACGCGCAATGAAAACCGGCGACGAGCGGTTCATGCCCCCGCAACATGCCGGTCCGGTCCGCCGTTTTGGACGGGACTGCATTGATGCGCGCTTCTCCCCCGCTGTGATCTTCATGCCGCTGGCCCTGATTCTGCTCGTCGCCATGTTCACCCAGACCTTGATCGGAAACGTCGCCTTCCAGTACCTCGTACTCGCCATCTACGCGATCTTCATCCTGGTGGCCATTTATTCCGTGCTCATGGTGCGCCGCGTTCGCCTCCTGACGGAACACAAGTTCGGCGACGATAAGGTGCCGCCCCGTTTCTTCTGGCAGATGTTCACGCGGACTTTCTATCCGCGACGCTGGCGCTTGCCCCGCCCACAGGTCAAGCGTGGCCAGTTCCCCGAAGGCGGATCAGGGGCGGACGTACGGGAGGCGAGGTCCGCCCGCCGGGGTCGAAAGTAGCTGCGGTAGCTGCCAGCACCCGCAGTCTTCACCCCTGCCATCTTCCCGTCCGGCAGTTCCTCCACCGCGGCAGCCCGGTGCCTCGCAGTGCGACCGGCAGGCCCTCCTTGTCGCTTCGTCTTCCACCGCGACCGCGCGGAGCCTTGGGCACGGGCACGGATCACTTGCGTTTTGTGCCCTGCCGCAACGTAGCTATGCCGCCGTTGGCCGGGCCAATGCCCGATTGAGCCGCCCAGGGAACGTCGGGCCGCGGTAAACGAAAGACGTGAGGATTTCCAGCAGATCGGCGCCGGCGTTGATCATGCGGTTGGCGTCATCAACGCTGAAGATGCCTCCGACGCCGATAATGATTCGGTCAGGCCCGAGGTCCCGGCGCAGCGCGGAGACAATGCCGACCGCACGCTCGAACAGCGGCGCGCCCGAGAGCCCGCCCTCGCCAAAACCATGCTCAATGGTCGTATTGGCGGCGACGACGCCGTCAAGGTCCTCTATTTGAACTAAGGTCGCGATGGCGGCTATATCGTCGTCCAGCAAATCGGGTGCGAGCTTCACCAGTAGCGGGACGCGCCTACCGGCTGCGGCATCCGCTGCCTGCCGCGCCTCCCGCACAATTGGGCGCAACGCATCAACCGCCTGCAGATCGCGTAGCCCGGGAGTATTGGGAGAAGAGACGTTAATCACCAGGTAGTCGGCCCAGCGTGCCAGTTTCCATGCGCAGGTGGCGTAATCCGCCGGCGCATCGGCAGCGCTGACCCACTTGTTCTTACCGATGTTGACACCGACGACGGCGGCCCGGCCCCGCTTGGTGCCTCGCAGCTCGGCTAGGCGCTGTGCGGCAACATCGGCACCCGGGTTGTTGAATCCCATGCGATTACGGAACGCGTTCTGCTGAGGAATACGCCAGAGCCGCGGCCGATCATTACCGGGCTGCGGCAATGGTGTGATGGTACCAATCTCGGTAAAGGCGAAACCGAGTGCCACCGTGCCGAGAATGGCCGAGGCGTCCTTATCCTGACCTGCCGCCAATCCAACCCGCCCGGGCAGCGGCCGAGCGAGCAAACCCCGCAGCTGTTCACCGCCCCGCCAACCAATCGTTGCCGCCGCGAGCGGTGCCAGCGGGCTTCTGCCGAAAGCACCGATCACTCGCATGGCGCAATGGTGAGCCTGTTCCGGATCGGTATGAACCAGTAGATGGTCGTAAACGGACCGGTACATTTCACCCTCCGTTACGAGTCGCGATTTGCGAGGGCGATGACCAGGCCAACCAGGCAATGGCCGCCACCGCGCCTGGCACGGGAAGATAGAAATACGTTGCACCGGCGTCGAACCAGGGGCTGACCCTGTCAAGGGCAACATTGCCGCTGACCAATGCCACAAAAGGCATCACCACGTTGATCACCCAGGTGGCCCACGCCAGGCGGCGCATTCGCCTACCGTTGTGAATGATGCCGACGGCACCGGCGATCCAACACATGTCGGAAACCAGCGTCAGGCCTGCCTCGGATACGTCGCCGTCACCGAAGGCCACGGTGGATGCCACGACCCCCCGCCAGGAGAATATCAACGCGCCCGCGGCAAGGAGGAAGAGGAGAATACGCGGCCAGCCGTGCGCCGTCGTCCGATCATCGGGTAGAGCTTGATTACCATGTTGAGCGGGAATCGCCGTGCTCTCTCCCATGGGTTCACCCGCGTCGCCCATTCTTCTCCTCTCGCCGATAGGCGCTACCTTCATGCGCCTGAGGGATTGTGCCCCGTTGAAACCTACACCTGCAAATCGCGAATCTCAGCGGCGCTCCTGCCGCCGGTTCCACTGACGCATGGCATCGGGGTACCCCGTCTTCACAACCTCATAGAACGGAATGCCCAATTCCTGGGCGAGCTGCGCTCCCGAGCTTGGATCAGGTATCCGACGACGAGTCCATTCACCGTCGCGAGCCACGAGGAGTAACGCTGACTGTTCTCGCGGTGTCTCCGGTTCGAAGTATGCCTCAACCCCCTGCCGGCTAGCGACGAACTCTTGGAAATGCTTTATTGTCGCGGCCTTGGCAGCATTCTGCTCACGCCGCGAGGAGCCATGCGCAGAAGCGGCGGAACGCCTGCGAGAGAATAAACCCATGTTCTAAGCCTACGCGGCCAACACCCGTACGCCCACTATCGGCCCGCTTGCTGTCCGCAAGATTGTAGGCATCGGATTCGCACCACGCGACGTCGGTGCCTCACTCAGGCGCAAACCCGCAGCCCAAACACGGAGCCGGGCGAATCCGGCGATGTCAGACGAATACGCCCACACGCCCACAGCGTAGGCGATGTAGGTAAAATCACACGTCATGCATGGCACAATGGTGAGGGGTTAATTTTTCTCCGCCCCATGTGGATAATTGGGACTAAGGTACTAGCTGAAGCTGCTAGTCGATTCCTGCTCGAGGGAGAGGGACGTGGCTGAAACCAGGGAATACGACGTAATCGTGCTCGGCGCGGGAAGCGGTGGATACGCCACTGCTTTACGTGTCGGCCAACTCGGATTGAAAGTCGGGCTCATCGAGGCCGACAAGGTGGGTGGCACCTGCCTACATCGCGGCTGCATTCCCACCAAAGCACTTCTGCACGCGGCAGAGGTCGCAGATGAGATGCGCGAAGGGCCGTCAATAGGCGTGCGCGGAGCATTCGAAGGCATCGATATGCAAGCCCTCAATGTCTATAAGGAGGGCGTCGTCCAGAAGATGTACAAAGGGCTGACCGGCCTAGTCTCTAGCCGCGGCGTTGACACCATTGCAGGGTGGGGACGCCTAGTCGACAAGCACACTGTCGAGGTCAACGGCACTCATTACCGAGGGAAGAACATTGTCCTGGCCTCCGGCTCATACTCGAAAACACTCGGTCTGGACATCACCGGGCGGGTTATTACATCGGATCAGGCGCTCAGCATGAATGAAGTGCCCGGTTCCGTCATCATTCTCGGCGGCGGTGTGATCGGCGTCGAGTTCGCCTCGATCTGGGCATCGTACGGCGCTGAGGTGACGATTATCGAGGCGCTTCCGCACCTCGCTCCGAATGAAGACGAAGCCGTTTCAAAGATGCTGGAACGTTCCTTCCGCAAGCGGGGCATCAAATTCGTCACCAAAACCATGTTCGACCGTGTGGAGCAGACGGAGGCGGGAGTAACCGTCTTTACACAGAACGGCAAGGGCTACGTCGCCGACTACCTGCTCGTTGCCACCGGTCGGGGTCCTGCCACCGCCAATCTCGGATACGAAGAACAAGGTATTGCCATGGATCGCGGCTTCGTCCTCACCGACGAACGGCTACGTACCAACGTGCCCGGAATCTACGCCGTCGGCGACATCGTGCCCGGGCTGCAGCTCGCGCACCGCGGCTTCTTGCAGGGGATCTTCGTCGCCGAAGAAATCGCCGGGCTTAATCCACGGCCCATTAGCGAGAACTACATCCCGCGGGTGACCTTCTGCAACCCCGAGATCGCATCGGTGGGTTTGAATCAGGCCAAGGCTGAAGAAGTCTACGGCAAGGACAATGTCGAAACCGTCGAGTTCAACCTCGCGGGCAACGGCAAGTCGCAGATGCTCGGCACGCAGGGCTTCGTCAAACTCGTGCGTGAGAAGAACGGACCGATCCTCGGTTTCCACGCCATTGGTGCCCGTATGGGCGAACAAATCGGCGAGGGCGAGCTCATGGTGGCATGGGAAGCCAGCCCCGAAGACTTCGATGGCCTGATCCATGCACATCCCTCCCAGAACGAATCCATCGGCGAGGCCGTATTGGCTCTAGCCGGAAAACCGCTCCACACCCACAACTGAGAAGAGGAATGATGTCCGAACCAATTAGAATGCCCGCACTCGGCGAGTCCGTCACGAGCGGAACCGTCACAACGTGGCTGAAGAACGTGGGAGATGCCGTTTCTCTCGACGAACCGGTCCTGGAAGTGTCGACTGATAAGGTTGATTCCGAGGTTCCGGCGCCCGTCGAAGGCATCCTGGAGCAAATCCTCGTCCAAGAGGATGAGGAAGTGGAAGTCGGGACCGTTCTCGGCTATATCGGCGACGGATCCGGTGCCGCGTCGGCCGAGGGTGCGCCGGAGGCCGCAACGCCGACGCAGGTGCCTGCGGCGCCCGCACCTGCGGTCCCCGCGCCCGTGGCAGAAGCTCCCGTGGCAGAAGCTCCCTCGGCACCGGTAGCAGGTGCGGCCACCGGATCAGCAGTCACAATGCCGGCACTTGGAGAATCGGTAACGGAGGGCACCGTCACCACTTGGCTCAAGCAGGTCGGCGACGCGGTTGAGGTGGATGAGCCACTTCTTGAGGTGTCGACGGATAAGGTCGATAGCGAGGTTCCCTCGCCCGCTTCCGGCGTTCTCCAGCAGATTCTCGTGCAGGAAGACGAATCAGTCGCCGTCGGAACCGTGCTGGCATACGTCGGAGAAGGCGTGATTACTTCCGCCGTCGAAACCACCGCCGCACCGGCCCCCGCTCCGCAGACCCCGCCCGTGGCGTCCGCTCCCGCAGCCGCCGCTCCCGCCCCGGCTCCTGTTCCCGTAGCGGAACCAGTTGCTCAACGCGAAGCCGCCGCTCCCGTGGCAGTGGATTCCGAGCCTTCAGGGTATGTGACACCCATTGTCCGTAAACTCGCCCGGGAATTAGGCGTTGATCTATCCGCCGTGACCGGCACCGGTGTCGGAGGCAGAATCCGCCGCCAGGATGTCGAAGACGCCGCAAAGGCCGCGCAGGAAGCAGCTGCGGCAGCGGCCGCCGCTGCCGCTCCGGCTCCTGCGGCTAGTGCAGTTCCTTCCTCCGCCACACCCGCGCAGGAGGACGCGGTCGGCCTGCGTGGAACCACGCAAAAGATGCCTCACCTGCGCCAGGTCATCGCCAAGCGCATGGTGGAGTCACTGCAAGTGTCCGCTCAACTGACCACCGTCGTTGAGGCCGATGTGACGCGGATTGTCGCCTTGCGCGGAGCGAAAAAGGACGAGTTTTTGGCTAAAGAGGGCACGAAGTTGACCTTCCTCCCCTTCTTTGTCAAGGCTGCCACTGACACGTTGAAGTCGCATCCAAAGCTCAACGCCACCATCGATGGTAAGCAGGTCACCTACTTCGATCACGAGCATATCGGGATTGCTGTGGACGCTCCCAAGGGGCTGACCGTTCCGGTGATCAAGAACGCCGGCGATCTCAATATCGCTGGCATCGCAAAGGCGATCAACGATCTCGCGGCACGCACCCGCAATAGCACCATCAAGCCGGACGAGCTCTCCGGGTCGACCTTCACCATCACGAACACTGGTTCTACCGGCGCACTGTTCGATACACCGATTATCAACCAGCCGGAAGTCGCGATCTTGGGCATCGGCGGGATTGTGAAGCGCCCTGCCGCCGTGCGTGACGCCGATGGAAATGAAGTGATCGGACTGCGTTCAATGGTGTATCTGGCTCTGAGCTACGATCACCGGCTCGTTGACGGCGCGGATGCCGGGCGGTACCTCAAGGATCTCAAGGCACGCCTAGAAGCCGGTGACTTCGAAGCTGACTTGGGAATCTGACAGGCCGACTCGGGATCTGTGATCGATTGATCGGGGTACCTGAGACTGTTTCGCGGCTCGGCGTATGAGTCGGTCGACGCGTGTGGGGCGCATCCTGAGGGTGCGCCCCGCTTTCAATCTGGTAGCACCGCCAGGCCCGCCGGTGCACCCTACTCTTCATCCGATGGCACCGCCGCAAGGAGGCACGACAGTGCTTGCGGGTAGCTCGGCCCGCCTGCAGCCCAGCTTGCCTAACCGCCCGCAGACCTGGCAGCTCCACGACCTTGTCAGCCCTGCATATCCCTGTCAGGCCCGCAGCTAGCCGCGCCGGTAGCCCGTCTACACGTCAAATGCCCGTCCAGTGATACCCACCCGCAAGCACAGCAGCCCGCAGTGCACGAGATGATTTCGTGACCAGCCCGCTCACTGCCAGTTTGCAACCGTGACCGGCACGCCACCGTTCCGCGCGCCGATGACTCAGCCCCGAGAGGGATCACCATCGCGTGGCTGATCGGGTCATTGCTGACTCAGGTTGTTCATACACTCCGCAGTGCTCTCGATTCTCCAGGGTGCGGGAGCGAGCTCCCAACGAGTACAGCGCTGTGCCAGCGGTCCTATCACCTCCCCTGTGCTAAGCCTGAGTTCTTGCTGAACGGTGTATACCTCCCACGTGTGCGGAGCTACCACGTTCACCCCCAACACTTCGGTGTTCAGCACTGCCACACTTCCCCGCATTTCCCTCAGTAAAGCCGTATCGGCGGCGCGCGCGGGACTTCCATCCGATGTCAGCTCCGCCAAAGCAGCGGCGTCATCAGCCATCAGTGCCTGATCGCGTCGGCTCTGCAGGTCCTGCACAACTGCGGTGGCCTCACGCGCATTGGGTACCGCGGAGTTCTCCAGTACAGACAACGATTCGTTTGCCGACGTCGACGACGGCGTCGGTGGTGGCGGTGGCGACGATCCCCATAGCACCTGCGCCAGGACGATGCCGACAAACAGACCCGCGATTCCTGCATACCACTGCCTCATGGCAACAGTTCACCACCCGCTTTCACCGTCTGCAGCGGTTATCCACAGGGCCGCGGCCGACCTAACCCTGCGTACCTCTGTGCAACCGTCACCAGTGGCATCCGACCATAATCGGATCGGCTTGCGGCAAGAATCTGCCGCACAAGGATCATCCGCCGCCCCAGACGACATCGGGTGGCACAGAGTCAAGCAATAGTCCACCGCGCATGTATCATCGCCGCGCCTTGAACTCGGCGGCGCATAATCCTGGTTGCGGCACAGTCCCAGGCGTAGGGTGGCACGAGGTAGTAGGCCAAGATGGGCGCCCATCGCCTCTACTCGGCTCGGCGCAGGGCTCGGGTCACCGACGTTGCCGCCCGGCTGGAGCTTTGTCCGGATGCCACTCCTGTTTCTATCCCGGGATAATGTCAACTAGAATTTCTTGCGTTCGCAGGTGAAAGGACAGACATGGCGAAGGACTCAGGCCGCACGAAGCCGAAGAAGAAGCACTGGTGGAACTACCTTGGTGACGCCTACCGGATTACGAAGCGTTCCTACTCATGGACACCGTGGGCGCTACTCGCCGGATTCGCCATCGGTCTGGCGGTAGGTATTGTCCCGAGCATTCTGACCGGCCGTTGGCTGAGCTGGATGCTGATCGGGATCATGCTCGCACTACTCCTACCGATGATCACCCTCACCCGGCTGGTGCGCCGCGCCAGCTACGCCCAGATTGACGGCATGCCGGGTGCCGCTTCCGCCGTGCTGGACAACATCAAGCGTGGCTGGGATATTTCCACAGAACCGGTTCGAGTCAACGCCCGCACGCAGGATATGGTCTTCCGGGCCATCGGCCGCCCCGGCATCGTGCTGATTGCGGAAGGGCCCAAAGGGCGAGTCGGAAAGCTCATCGACGAGGAACGGCGTGCCATCCACCGCGTCGCACCGAATGCTCCCATTCACACCATTTTCATCGGGCATGACGACGGTCAGACAGAACTGATCAGTCTTGAAAAGTCCATGCGACGCCTTCCGAAGACGATTTCAAACGCGGAAGTCGCCGCCCTTGCTCGCCGCCTGGAAGCGATCAAGACGAATACGCTGCCAATTCCGAAGGGAATCGATCCCATGAAGGCACGCCCCGACCGCCGCGCCTTGCGCGGCAAGTAGCACTGCCGCAGCCCGGCGCTGATTCATGAGACGTGCACGTCATCGACCGGGCCGGTGAGGTAGAACGGGTGAAGTAACAGGGGCAGCTGTCCAGCATGACCACGGCTGCCCAGCGCGCTGACAGAAAGAAACGGGATGTTCACACGTGCGGAAGAAGCCATCGCCTACACCAAGGAACGGGGCGTAAAGTTCATCGATATCAGGTTCTGTGACCTGCCCGGTATCATGCAGCATTTCACCATTCCGGTCGACACCTTCAAAGACGACGTCTTCACCGACGGCCTGATGTTCGACGGGTCGTCCATTCGTGGATTTCAAGCCATCCACGAATCCGATATGAAGCTTATTCCGGATGTCTCCTCCGCCTTCATTGACCCCTTCCGCACCGAGAAGACTCTGGTGATGAACTTCTCGATCGTTGACCCGTTCACCGATGAGTCCTACCGCCGCGACCCGCGCAACATTGCTCGGCATGCCGAGGAATACCTCAAGTCGACCGGTATCGCCGACACCGTGTTCTTCGGCGCGGAGGCCGAGTTTTACCTCTTTGACGATATCCGTTTTGAGTCGACTGTGCACTCATCCTCGTACCGCTTGGATTCGGAAGCGGGTTGGTGGAACACAAACCGCGAGGAAGAGGGAGGCAATCTCGGTTACAAGACGCGCCTGAAGGGCGGGTACTTCCCCGTCTCCCCGAATGACCATTTCTGCGACTTGCGCGACGCTATCAGCATCAACTTAGCGAAGGTCGGATTGCAGGTCGAGCGCGCCCACCATGAGGTCGGAACCGGCGGTCAGCAGGAGATCAATTACACCTTCGATACTCTGCTTGCTGCCGCCGACGACGTCATGAAATTCAAGTACGTTGTGAAGAATACGGCGTGGCAGGCAGGCAAAACGGCGACCTTCATGCCGAAACCGCTATTCGGCGATAACGGCTCCGGAATGCACTGTCATCAGTCCCTCTGGAAGGACGGCAAGCCCCTATTCGCCGACGAGCGTGGCTACGGTGGACTCTCAGACTTGGCCCGCTGGTATATCGGCGGCCTGCTCGAACACGCACCATCGCTCCTGGCAATCACCAACCCATCAGTGAACTCATTCCACCGGCTCGTCCCCGGCTTCGAAGCACCAGTGAACCTCGTCTACTCCGCACGTAATCGCTCCGCCTGCATTCGTATCCCCGTCACGGGCACGTCGCCCAAGAGCAAGCGCATCGAGTACCGTGTTCCGGACCCTGCTGCTAATCCATACCTTGCTTTTGCAGCGCAACTCATGGCAGGCCTCGATGGCATCCGTCATCGGACCGAACCGGCCGATCCCATCGACAAAGACCTTTACGAGCTTCCACCCGAGGAGCATGCCCAGATCGCCCAACTCCCCGAGTCTTTCGAGGATGCCTTGCGCGCTCTTGATGCAGACCACGACTATCTCTTGGAAGGCGACGTGTTCACCGAGGATCTCATCCAAACCTGGATTGATTACAAGATGGCCAATGAGATCGCTCCACTGCGCCAACGCCCGCACCCGTACGAGTTCGCACTGTACTACGACATCTGAGTACCTTAGCCGCAGCGAGCAGCACCTTCGCGATACGTCCCAACGGCGCGAAGGTGCAAGCGCAACAGTCGCGGCTGCAATGCTCATAATGCGCACAGATATTCCGGACTACGGGAAAGCGCGGTAGATTGTTGCGGTCCAAGCATGGATGAGAATGACCGACTGGTGGCCACCTGCTCAGGAGAGGACGGCACATGCTCAGAAGGCGAATCGCCGCTACCGCACTTATCGGTGCCTGCGCGCTGGCGCTGACCGCCTGCCGGTCCGCCGACGAGGTCATCTCCGAGTACAACGCCAAACAGGGCCTGTCCGGGTATTCGGACAGTTACGACGTCTCCTCCGTGGGCACAGATCCCGACGTCGTTGCACTGGTACCGGAATCGGTTGCTGCGGATGGCAAGCTCACCATTGGTTCTAATCTGTACTGGGCACCGGCGGAATTCCAGATCAACGGGCAGCCCACCGGCTACGAGATCGACATGATGAAGGCCGTCGCCGCTCGGATGGGCCTTGAGCTCGACGTGAAGAATGCTGAATTCGACTCGATCATGCCGGGGATTCCAACGAAGTACGAGGTGGGCGCATCCTCTTTTACCATCACCGCAGAACGCGAAGTGAACTTCAATATGATCCAGTTCTATACGGTTGGAGTCTCCTGGGCGGTGCAGACCGGAAATCCCACCGACTTTGACTCCGCCGATATCTGTGGGCGCACAATCGGTGTGCAGACGGGTACAACGGAAGACGAAGAAGTAGCGGCGCTTGCGGAGAAGTGCGTGGTGAAGCCCAATATCCAGCGTTACGACAGCCAGGACGCCGTCACGCAGGCACTGGTCGGTGGCAAGATCGAGGCGATGTCCGCAGACTCGTCTGTGGTGGATTACGCCTTACAACGCACCAACGGTGCTCTCGAATTGCAGGGAGACATCACCGGGACGGCACCACAGGGCGTCGTCGTCGCGAAGGACGATCCTGAGATGACAGCGGCCGTGCAGGCCGCACTCCAGTCGCTTATGGATGACGGAACGCTTGACGAGATCTTTGCCACCTGGGGTATTACCGAGAACGTGGCGACCGAAGCGATAGTGAATCCGGTGAAATGATGGCCGATGTGAACAAGGCATACGAGGTGGAGCACGAGCCCGCGCACTCCGGTGCTGTCGGCGAGCAGCCGACGGCGACGACGAACCTCCAGCTCATCCGTGCGATTCCCGTTCCCCACTACGGCCGTTGGATCGCCGTCGGCATGCTTGCGATCCTCGCCGCCATGGCTATTCACGGGCTGGTGACGAACAAGAACTTCAACTGGGACCTGGTTCTTCCCATGCTATTCACCCGCGAAATAGCCAATGCGATCAAGTGGACGCTTCTTCTGACCGTGGCCGCAATGGCTATCGGAATCGTCCTCGCCATCATCCTCGCCATTATGCGGCGTTCGGACAACCCCGTGATGCGAGCGGTGGCGACGTTCTACATCTGGTTCTTCCGCGGAACTCCGATTTACACCCAACTGATATTCTGGGGCCTGATCGGCGTGCTCTATCCACGTCTCTCGCTCGGCATCCCCTTCGGACCCGAGTTCTTCAGCTTCCGCACCTACGATGTTTTCACCGCCGCCGTCGCCGCGATTCTTGGGCTCGGGCTGAACGAGGCCGCATATCTCTCGGAGATCATGCGCTCCGGGCTCGCATCCGTGGACAAAGGGCAAGAAGAGGCAGCTCAAGCGCTCGGGATGAAGCCAAGCACTATTCTCTACCGCATTGTGCTGCCCCAGGCGATGCGCGTTATTGTGCCACCCACGGGTAATGAGACCATCTCCATGCTGAAAACGACATCGCTGGTAACCGCGGTCCCCTTCACCTTGGAGTTGACAAAGGTCGCCACGGACTACGGCTCGCAGACGCTGCTTCCGATTCCCTTCCTGGTGGTTGCCGGCCTGTGGTATCTCGTTATCACCTCGATTCTCATGTTCTTCCAGTCGAAAATTGAGGCCTACTACGGACGTGGGAACAGCGACACGAGCATTCGCGTCTCGCGACGCCACAAGAACCGGCAACGCAGCGCACGGCAAGCCGCCATAAACGCCGCCCAGACAACACCGGCGCAGAACTCCGCCGAATGGACCCCGTAGAGCAGGAGCTGATATGGCGATGGTTGAGGTGCGCGATGTGCACAAGTTCTACGGAGACCTGCACGTTCTACGCGGCGTTACGTTAAGCGTGCATCGAGGTGAGGTCTGCACGATTCTCGGCCCCTCCGGTTCGGGTAAGTCAACGCTGCTGCGCTGCGTGAATGTTCTGGAGGAAATCCAGGCAGGCTCGATCACCGTGGACGGCACGCTCATGGGCTACCGGCAGGACGCGCGCGGACGACTTCACGAACTGCGACCGAAGGAGCTCGCCCGCCAACGTGCCCATATCGGCATGGTTTTTCAACGCTTCAACCTCTTCCCGCATATGACCGCCATACAGAACGTCATGGCTGCACCAATGCGTGTCAACGGCCTGCCACGCGACCTCGCCTTTGACAAGGCCCTCGCACTGCTCGACCTGGTTGGCCTCGCGCAGCGGGCCGATCACTACCCGGCACAACTCTCCGGCGGACAGCAGCAACGCGTCGCCATTGCACGCGCCATGGCAATGGAACCCGACCTCATGCTATTCGACGAACCCACCTCGGCACTCGACCCGGAATTGGTCGGCGAAGTGCTCGCCGTTATGCAGGACCTGGCCACGTCCGGGATGACGATGATGGTGGTCACGCACGAGATGGGTTTTGCCCGCGAAGTCTCCGACACCATGGTTTTCATGGATGAGGGAACCATTGTGGAATCCGGTCGGCCCGACGCCGTCTTCGACGCCCCTCATCATCCGCGCACACGCGAATTCCTCGCCAAGGTGCTCGATCACTAGGGCCCGATCAATCACACCGTCTCGCCCATCCACGACAGCGCTCGGTACCCGGCGTCAAGGCTGCCCTCCGCCACACACATGCCGGTATTGTCAAGGTGCCCGTCAATGTAGTGCTTCCAGGTCAGGCCCGCCACCCGCATACCGCACCACCAGGAGAGCATGGAACCGTGTGAGAAAATGGCCACGCTGTCCGCCTTCGTGGCCTCGATTTCCCGCACGACGGCATCGAAGCGCATCAGGGCCTGCCGTCCAGTAATTGATCCTCCCATCGGTTCATCCATTGAATGAGTGAACCAGCGCTCAATGGTGGAGAGGTAGCCGCGGTACGCCGTTTCGTCGCTGCCGCCCTCCCAGCTCCCGGCTTCGATCTCGCGCAAACCATCGCGTTCTACCGGTACGAGGCCACGGCTGCGCGCCAAGGGCGCAGCGGTCTGATGCGTCCGAATCAGGCTCGAGACCCAGATCGCATCAACGGATTCCCCTGACAGACGCTCAACGATCCCAACGGCCTGCTCTCGGCCGCGTTCCGTCAAATGTGCACCCGGGTAGTCCGTATCAATCGTGTGGCTGGCATTCATCTCCGTCTGCCCATGCCGGATCAGGTAAAGGCGCATTGTTCTCCTTTGATCGCACCATCTGCCGCTTAGTCTGCCATAAAACTCAGACGGAGGGCATACTCGGATTGCCGTAAAAGACTCGCTCCACCACCGCTCGGCATCGCCTTGCCAGGCGCAAATAGCTCTCCTCCACCTCATGACGTGAGGCTGCGTCCC
Source organism: Actinobaculum sp. 352 (assembly GCF_003957265.1). Lineage (NCBI taxonomy): Bacteria > Bacillati > Actinomycetota > Actinomycetes > Actinomycetales > Actinomycetaceae > Actinobaculum > Actinobaculum sp. 352. The sequence goes on from NZ_RQSN01000007.1 coordinate 125,693, forward strand.
ATCCGAGCAGGGCCGTGACTACCGCCAACTCATCGGAATCGTGCGGCAGAGCACTTATCTTCGTCGTGAAGGCCCTACCCGTCCCCAGAAAATTTACGTCGCGCAGCTGGGAGGCGAAGCTCCACGCCTCGCGCAGCATTTCCTCGTCCGCGTCAGAGAGTATGCCCACCCGTGCCGCGCCGGCGAGCGCTCCCAAGGTCGAGGTGCACCGAAGTGCCTCGTGCTCGCCCGCGTATCGGAGTTGCAACAACTGCGCGGTCCATTCAACATCCGACAATCCACCGCGTCCCAGTTTGAGGTGATGCTGCGGATCGACACCGCGTGGAATGCGTTCCATCTCCACACGCGCCTTCATCAGTCGGATCTCGCGTATCTGGGCTTGGCTGATACCACCCACAGGGTAACGATACGCATTGATCAGGCCCAAGAAGCGCTCCCCCAGTTCATGATCGCCAGCGCCGTAGCGGGCCCGCAAAAGAGCTTGAATCTCCCAAGTCTGGGCCCATCGTTGGTAATACTCCGCGTAGGCTTCCCAGCTGCGCGACAACGCGCCGTTGCGTCCTTCCGGGCGAAGATCGGTATCAACTGCAAGCGGGGGCTCGCTCCCGGTCTCCGCGAGTAGACGACGTGTCTGCACGGCGACCTCCACGGCAAGGCGTTGCGCACGCTGCGGGTCTACGTTCGCAAACGGCTCATGCACGAAAAGAACATCGGCATCGGAGATGTAGCCCATCTCCTCGCCGCCCATACGGCCCATGGCGACAACCAGGTAGCGCGAAAGCGCCTCCGGTTCGTTCAAGCGTTCCTGCGCGGCCTGAATTCCGGCACGAAGTCCTGCCTCCAACGCGATGTCGGCCGCATGGGAGATCGCTTCTCGACATCCGGGCGGATCGATGACCCGCAGGGTCTGCGCCAGACCGACACGCAGTAATTCACGACGCCGCAGATACCTCCCGGCTTGCGCAATGGCCGTGGGATCACTGCGCCGTGAAAGCATGGAGGCAAGCTCGGCATTGAGCTCATCACGACTGCGCGGATGAAGGTCCGCCACATGTTCCAACCAGCCAATGGACTCCGCGAGGTTGGGGATCTGCGTGGCAACATAGCGCGATGATGACAGCACGTAGCACAGGCGTTGCGCCGCTGCGCCTCCATCGCGCAAGGTGCGCATATACCACGAAGTACGTCCCATTTTCTCCGACAACAACCGGAATGCCAGCAGTCCCGCGTCGGGTTCTGGCCCCTCGGTGAACCAGCCGAGCATCACGGGTAGTAGTTGGCGTTGAATCGCCGCATACCGTGACACCCCGGAAGTCAGGGCATCAATATGTCGCAGTGCACCATGCGGATCCCGATACCCGATAGCGGCAAGACGCGCCTCGGCTGCCTCGGTGTGCAGAGAAATATCGTCAGGTGAAAGTTTGGCAGCCTCCGGCAGGAGCGGCCGGTAGTAGATTTCTTGATGGAGAGATCGCACTTCTCTTCGGGTGTGTTGCCATGCCGTCTCCAGGTCCTCGCCTGTTGCAATGCCCCCGCAACGCATCGCTCGGGCAACCCTGCGCAGATCCGCCACACCGGCCGGAAGCAGATGAGACCGGCGCAGATGCTGCAGTTGGATCCGGTGCTCCAGAACGCGCAGCAGGCGGTAGTCGGCGTCAAGTTTGGCGGCATCACTGCGAGAGACGTAGCCTCCATCACGCAGCGCCGTCAAGGCGGCGAGGGTGGAACGTACTCGCAGCGTCTCGTCCGTACGCCCATGCACGAGTTGGAGCAGCTGAACGGTGAATTCGACATCGCGCAGTCCGCCCTTCCCCAGTTTGAGTTGGCGACCCTCCTCCCGCGCCGGTACGTGTTCTTCTACCCGTTTGCGCATGGCGCGCGAATCCTCAACGAAGTTCTCTCGTCCGGCAGCGCTCCATACCAGGTGCCAGATGCTTTCGATGTAGGCCGCCCCCAATTCGTGGTCACCGGCTATTGGTCGCGCTTTCAGCAACGCCTGAAACTCCCACCCTTTAGCCCAGCGCCGGTAATAGGCCGCGTGGGAATCGAGGGTGCGTACAAGTGGCCCGTCCTTGCCCTCCGGCCGTAAAGCGGCATCAAGCATCCACAGCGCAGGTTCGCCGGCGGGAGCAGCTACCGCTCTACCGACGAAAGAGGCAAGCCTTGTGCCGACTGCAATGACCTCTTCCTCGCTTGTTGTCTCGTCGAGCGCACGAACCACGTACACGACATCGACATCCGATATGTAGTTCAGTTCCCGGGCACCCGTTTTACCCAGCGCAATAATGGCCAGCCCAACATGTTCGGCTCCGGGAGTCTCGGCCCGGGCCAGTGCAAGGGCCGCCTCCAGCGTGCCACCGACGATATCGGCGATCGACTCCCCCACCGGTACGACGGCTGCGAGTGGGTCGGCGCACGTCAGATCGGCGGCGGCAACGGCAACGATTCGCGAGAAATAATGGGCACGGAGAGCGCTAATGCCGGCGGCGCCTCGCATCCGAGCGCAAGGAAATTCGTCCTGTTCATCAGCATCAACCGCGCGTAGGGCCCGCGCACGCTCGACGGCGAGTCCGGGAGAAGGAATCGCTTGTCCACCGATGTCGTCCTCCATTCCGGCGGCACGCGCGGTGCCGTCGTCGGTGTCCAGCGATGCCAGAACAGCGGGATGCGCAATCAGAAAGTCTCCCAAGGCGCTGGACATCCCCAACACGGCAAGGAGTCGCTTCCTCCGTGCTGGGTCGCTCACGATCTCCCGCAGCAACACGCGGCCACCGGAATCGGCCGGAGCCGCGGAGCCGTCCTTGTCGCAGGCCTCCGCCAAACGGATGAGCGCCAGCAGGCAGGCATCCGGGTCAGCGACGGCTGCGAAGTCACCAAGAATCTGCCCTAAGCCGTCACCAGAGGAATCCTGTACGGAGGCGAGCAATCCTGCTGACGCGGGATCATCCAACAGCCGAGCGGCCCGGGCGGGATCTGTAAAACCCGCTCGGCGCAGGCGCGTCGCAAGACTTTCCTGGCGCATCGGAGCTCATCTCTTACCGGACGCCGTCAGTACGTCGCAAGGAAACGACGGCGTTCAATCGGTGTGACTTGGTGGCGGTACTCGCGCCACTCGTGCTGCTTATCGCGAATGAAGTAGTCGAAGGCGTCCTCTCCGAGTGTCTCCGCAACCAGTTCTGACGATCGCAGCAAAGACACCGCGTTGTTCAATGATTCCGGCAATGACTCAATGCCGGAGGCCTGGCGCTCCATGTCGCTCATTAGAAACACATCGGAGTCCTCGGGCTCGGGGAGCTCGTAGTCACCCTCGATACCGGCCAGTCCCGCACGAAGCAGCACCGCGAAGGCCAGGTATGGGTTCGCGGCCGAATCAACTGCCCGGTATTCCAAACGCGCGGCCGTCTGTTTCTCCGGCTTGTATGCCGGCAGACGAATCAATGCCGACTGGTTATTCGGCCCCCAACACACGTAGGAGGGCGCCTCACCGCCACCCCACAGCCTTTTGTAGGAGTTCACGTGCTGATTCGTGACCGCTGTTATTTCCCGCGCATGCCGCAGCAGGCCGGCAAGGAACTGCTGCCCCGTCATCGAGAGGCCATAGCGCCCACCCGGATCATAAAAGACGTTACGCTCCCCCTCGAACAGGGACAGATGCGTGTGCATGCCGTTGCCTGGCTGATCGATAAGCGGTTTGGGCATGAAGGAGGCCTGAACGTGCTGGGCGAGGGCAACCTCTTCGATCACCACTTTGAAGGTCATGAGGTTATCCGCCATCGTCAGGGCGTCGGAGTAACGCAGATCGATTTCGTTCTGCCCTGGACCGTTCTCGTGATGGGAGAACTCGACCGAGATGCCCATCTCCTCCAGGTTCAAAATGGCGTCGCGCCTGAAGTCGTGCGCGGTCGAACGCGAGACATGGTCGAAATAGGAGGCCGAGTCGATGGGGACCGGTTCTTTGTACGGGTCAGTCTCCGGACGGAAAAGGTAGAACTCGACCTCGGGGTGCACGTAGAAGGTGAATCCCATGTCGGCAGCCTTTGCAAGTGCGCGCTTCAAGATGGATCGCGGGTCGGAGCGGGCAGGCTCGTCGTCACGTGTCATAATGTCGCAGAACATGCGCGCAACCGGATGGTCGTTATGCCAGGGCAACAGCTGGAAAGTGGAGGCATCCGGGCGCGCGAGCATATCAGATTCGTACACGCGGGTCAGGCCTTGAATCGACGACCCGTCAAAACCGATCCCCTCCTCGAAGGCCTCCTCAAGTTCGGCGGGAGCAACCGCGACCGACTTCAGTTTGCCGACGACATCCGTGAACCACAGCCGCACGAAGCGTACGCCGCGTTCTTCGATGGCACGCAGCACGTATTCCTGTTGACGGTCCATAACTCTCCTTGTATCCAACTGTCCCCATTGTGCCACTGCGGGCGACGACGACGGCGGTTATGCCACGCGCCGCGTCAAAACTGGAGGTACGAGCCGCCGATTCCGCTCAGCTTAAGCGGCTCCTAGCGGCTAAGGCCCGTCGGCCAACAGCTCCACTCCGATACTCCACCTAGGCATATCTGACGCGCGAACCTGTCCAAGCGGTTGTGAGGCACGCTCCGGCGCTGCAAACGGCCAGGGTTAGATCCAGCTGGAGGGAACCCTCCCCCAGCCCTCTGTCATGTCGCCAAGCGGAGAATCGGCGTCGCTGGCAGCAGTGTCCGCATGCGTGCGGGCATTGATCAACTCGATGAAGTCTGCCACTTCCTGCCATGTCTGAAACGCGCCACTGGAACGCTGCGCCCACGGCAGGAGGGTCTCAATGCTGGTCGCCGTCGGCACACCGGCCGCACGGCCGAGCCGTTCCAGGCTCTGCGCCCACTCACGCACACAACTGAGCACAAGTGCCCAGGCAGCCAGTTTTGCCAACCGCTCGACACTGGCGCCACACTCCGGGGGAGCCTCAACGAGGAACCGGCGAAATCCGGCCGTTTGGTCGCGCGCCACAACGCCGTAAGCGGTGCGTACCCCGTAGCCGCGCACCGTGAACAAACCCATAATCGTCACCAATGCGCTCACCACGAGCCAGTACGGCCGCAACGCACCCAATGCTGCCAGGACGAAGGTGAATATGAGCGCGAGCCCACCGCTGACCAGTTCGATCGCACCGACGGTTCCCAAATGCTCATGACGGCTGGCGAACCAGGCCCGCCGATCAGTGACCTCGCGGCGCACCCGTGCGGCGATCTGCGTTCCGGCCGAGACCCGTAAGCCCGAGACCCGCGTGGTGGGTTCTCCCAACAGCGGAATGCCTGCTGTTTCCAACTCGTTGCGGAAAAGCCGTGCGTTGAAAGGGTGTGTGCGGGCGTATTCCGGAGATTCGGCAGCGCCGGGGGTCGACAACAGTTCAAGAAAAGCACGTTCCTCAGGAGAGCAGGAAGAATCAGGCGGGCGTCGGTAGACAATCATAATGGCGGGATGACCGGCTGTTAGATGCTGGTACTCCACCAGTTCGATGAAGCCTCGCACTGCTAAGTCGATGAGGATGGAGGCGCTCAGGTTAACCGTGCTGGCATCGCGAACAGCGTATGCACCCTCCGCAATGGTCATCTCCGGCCGTTCGGCTCGCAGCGGCGGCTCCGTCCTGCGAGCACGTTGCAGGGAGTGAGCCCTACCCGCAGCCGGAAACACTCCGCGCGGCAAGTCGGCGAACTCCCGGTCAGGACGCAACGCGGCCAGCAAGATACCGAGCGCAAAGACCACCAGGAAAGCACCCACCCAGAACTCTGCTGTTGTGACCCCGAGGTAGGAAAGGACGGCATTCATCAGCATTCCTTCCGTTCACTCGCCCCATACGTGCCAGGTGCCCGTGCCAACAACACTGGCACCACGTGTTTCCCCATGCTACTGCCCGTCGCCTCCATTCATGTATCCGGCGCGCGCTGTGATCTTCACCGAGTGTCCGCTCTGTCCCTCACCGACTGCCCGAATATCGCCTTGCTGTGGCTTCCCACTATGCCTCCCGGCTACTATGAGGAGAACCCCTCAGGCCAAGGAGAGTCGATGAGTACCTCGAATGCTGCGCCCATCAGACGTGTGCGCGTTCATCACTTGCGCGAAATGAAAGAGCGCCGTGAACCTATCACCATGTTGACCTGCTATGACGCAATCACTGCGCGGATTTTTGACGCCCAGGGCGTAGACGCGCTGCTTGTCGGTGACTCGTACGGCAACACCATGCTCGGCTACCCGTCCACCATTCCTGTGTCCTTGGAGGAGATGATGACTGCAACCGCGGCTGTCGGCCGCGGTACACAACGTGCCTTCGTCATCGCGGATATGCCTTTCGGTTCGTATGAGGAGTCGCCTGCCCAAGCGGTGCGCTCGGCGGTTCGCCTCATGAAGGCCGGCGCCGAGGCCGTAAAACTCGAAGGAGGTACCCGGCAGGCCGACACGATTGCCCGCATCACCGGAGCCGGTATCCCCGTCGTCGGTCATATCGGCTTTACCCCGCAGTCAGAATCCAGCCTGGGAGGACCACGGGTGCAGGGGCGTACCGAGAATACGGAGACGCAACTGATCGACGACGCTGTGGCGGTCCAGGATGCCGGCGCCGTCGTCGTCGTCCTGGAAATGGTACCCGCGCGGCTCGCCGCAAAGATCACAAAGATACTGACGATTCCCACCATCGGGATCGGCGCAGGCGCCGGATGCGACGGACAGGTGTTGGTGTGGACGGACATGGCCGGCATGGCATCATGGACGCCGCGGTTTTCAAAGACTTTCGGCAACGTGGGTGAGGCCTTGCGCGAAGCTGCGACCAACTACTGTCGCGCGGTCAAAGAACGCCAGTTCCCGGAGGAACAACACAGTTTCTGAACGCGGTCACGGTCTTCAGAAACGGTCCCGCGCGTGGTCACAGTAGTGCGCTCACTGCAGTCATGGCTCCGTGGCAGCCAACGCACCGCGCCGCGTGCCGCAGCGGGCAGATTGCCTCGCGGATACCAATGCCTCGACGCTGCCATCCGATTTCTCCGATGGGTACCCTCGGGTGGCGCTCGCTGCGTATGGAGGCCATCGGTGCCCCACCAGCACCTTCGGCGGCGAGTGACGCCCGATGACGAGTGAAAGGCATAGACTTAGCCTCATGTTGGCAGATCGAGCCCCTTTGGGCACTCTTGTTCCCGGAAAACTCTCCCCTTCTCGTCATGTCCCCGCCACCATTTCACGTCCGGAATACATGTTCCATGACGGTCCGGAAGTGGTAACAGCGTCGGATATCAAGGATGCAGAGATGATCGAGCGTATTCGGGAAGCGGGCCGCATTGCCGCCGATGCGCTCTACGAGGCCGGCCGCGCAATTGCACCGGGCGTAACGACGGATGAATTGGACCGTATAGCCCACGAATACATGTGCGATCACGGCGCCTACCCTTCCTGCCTGGGCTACATGGGATTCCAGAAATCGATCTGCACCTCCATCAACGAGGTGATATGCCACGGCATCCCCGATTCCACGGTGCTATCCGAAGGTGACATCATCAACCTTGATGTCACCGCATACAAGGACGGTGTGCATGGCGACACCAACGCAATGTTCTTGGTGGGTGACGTCGATGAGGAGTCGCGGCTGCTGTGCGAGCGCACGGCCACCTCCATGCTACGCGGTATCAAAGCTGTTAAGCCCGGCCGCCAGATTAACGTCATCGGGCGGGTTATCGAATCGTACGCCAAACGTTTCCAGTACGGCGTCGTCGAGGATTTCACCGGGCATGGAGTGGGTGAGGCATTCCATTCCGGCCTCATCGTGCCGCACTATGACGCCGCCCCGGCTTATGACACCGTCATGGAGCCCGGCATGGTTTTCACGATTGAACCAATGCTGACGCTTGGGGATATTGTGTGGGAGCAGTGGGACGACGGATGGACCGTCGTTACGAAAGACAGGGGTCGTACCGCCCAATGGGAGCACACGATTGTTGTGACCGACGACGGCGCGGAGATTCTGACGCTTCCGAGTACCCCGGATCTCGCCCCGCACCTGTGACATCAGGGTGCGTCGCGTGCCCGCGCCGCACTCGAGACGATGGCGGTAAAGCACCCGGATCACAATCGGCGCAAAACGCGAGCGCATAAGGCGTCTCCTTCCATGCCCCATTTGCGGTAGTCTGCCAGTAGGACCGAAAGGAAACGTCATGGCAGCATACCCGAGCAACATTGCTCTTGGAATTGACATCGGTGGGTCAGGCATCAAGGGCGCGCCTGTTGATCTGGAGACCGGCACTTTCTTCGCGCCGCGCCACCGCATCCCCACTCCGCAGCCGGCAACGCCCGAGGCCGTCGCGGCTACCGTTGCCGAGTTGGTGCAGCATTTCGATCCCGACGGTGAACTGCCTATCGGTATTGATCTGCCCGCACCGATCCTGGATGGAGTGATCCCCTCCATGGCAAACCTGGATAAGTCGTGGGCAGGTGTGAACGGGGACGAGCTCTTCGCAAACGTACTTGGCCGTCCGGTTACCCTAGTGAACGACGCCGACGCAGCGGGCTACGCAGAAGTGCGCTACGGAGCCGCTGTGGGACGTTCCGGACTGACCATCGTTCTTACGCTGGGTACCGGCATCGGTTCCGCGCTGGTGGTCAATGACGTGCTGGTTCCCAACACGGAGCTGGGTCATGTGGAACTCGACGGTTACGACGCCGAGACACGCGCTTCATCGGCGGTGTACGAGCGGGAGAAGCTGAGCTACAAGCAATGGGCGAAACGCCTGCAACGCTACCTCAGTTACCTGGAGGGGCTCTTCTTCCCATCGGTGTTCATTATTGGCGGCGGTATCAGCCGGAAGTCTGAGAAGTTCCTGCCGCTGATCGACACCCGTGCGCCCCTGATTCCCGCCCGATTACTGAATACTGCGGGTATTGTCGGCTCGGCGCTTCTGGCCGCAGAAGCCGTGGGCCGAGCTCCGGGGACGATCACCCCACTGCCGCCTTTGCCGGAGAAAGCGGATGAGGGCAGGAAAGCGGATGCGCCTCGTCGCACGAAGGCGAAGAAGGTCGGCTCACGCAAGAAGAACACATCCAAGGCGGGCAAGTTCACCTCCGAGTCCAACAAGGGCAATAGATCCAAGCAAAGTTCCACGTCCAAGAAGGACAAGGTCAAAAAAGCAAAGAAGAAGCAGAAGAAGGCGTGAAAGCAGTGATAGCGCAGCGCCGGTCAGTGATACCGCAGCGCCGGTGGCACCGCGTTCATTGCGACATCTACAGCCGCGCACCGCTCTGGTCTGCGCCACCATGCGAGCGAATGAGTCAGCCGATACGCCGGGTTCTGTTCCGCCCGAAAACCGGGCGGCGGCGGCCATCCATCTAGGTCGCGTGTTACCACGAGACTCGAGCAGTCCACCCGCGCGCTAAGCGGGACGCCTCAAACGCGCGCTGTCTGACCTTGCTCCCGGTGGGGCTTGCCGTGCCGTCGCGGTCACCCGCAACGCGGTGGTCTCTTACACCACCGTTTCACCCTTACCTCGGCCGCAGCCGCGGCGGTCTATTCTCTGTGGCGCTATCCCGCGGGTCGCCCCGGGTGGGCGTTACCCACCACCGTTCCCTATGGAGCCCGGACGTTCCTCGGGGCCCGCAGATTCCCGCAGGCCACGCGGCCGCCTGGCCGACTCATTCGCCCTGTCATCGTAGTCCACCAGAAGCCCGTCGGGAAACTGTGCGGTGAGGTCCTCCGGCCGATCAATACACACGGCGTTGACCGCAGGGCACCTGTTTCACACCATCCGGTTTGCCTGGCCTGCTTACGGGCACCTATCAACTCGCGTTACGCCGCCTCGTATACCTGACTCCGCGCGTCGGCTTGACGCGCTCTAGTTCGGCAAACGGACGATAATGCAGTCGTAGTCCTCCGACAGATAGATCTCATCTTCCGGTGCCGACTTGATCTGCGCTACTTCTACCGGTGACAGCGTAATACCCGCTCCGGTCTGCCCGTTGGGTCGCATCCCGAGCACCGCGTAGCCGCCAGTGGCCCGTGCCCGTTCGTACACGGTTTTCAGATCCTCGGCCAGCGGCGTAAACAGGCGTTCACGCTCGGCCTTCAGTTTCTCCTGCTGAGCGGTAATTCCCTCAACAACATCCTCCAATTCGGCGCGCCGGGCAAGAATCTCATCCTTGAGCCGCGAAATCTCACCCCGCAGCGTCGAAACGTTCTCCTCGCTTTCCTCGAGGAAGGCAAGCGCCTCAAATTCCGTATCGGAGGCGCGCGCAAGAATCTCTCGCAGGCCTGCGATCTCTGCCTGCAGTGCTACCAGGTCACGTGAAGTCAACCCTTCGCCTGAGTTCAGTTGCCCTTCCTTCGTCTCGATGTCTTGCTGCAGTGCGGCACTCTTCGCCTCGGCCGCGGTCAACTCTTGCTGCGCCTGTGCCACTCGTTCCTCTGCGGCCTGCAGCTCGCGCCCTTTGGCCGCCGCGCCGTTCATCATGCCGACCAACTCCTGGCGTAAGGGATGTTTCTTGTTGTCCCGTTCGAGGCGGGCGATCTGGGAATCCAGTTCGGCAACCTCCAGGAGCTGCCTCTGATCGGATGCGGGTGCCTGTGCCATGTTCACGACCTTAGCGAAAGGGACCAGGGATCGGTAGGAATCTCAGAAATATACATGTCGTTAATATCCAGACCCGGCAGGTGCGCGGCAAGCCTCGTTGCCATAATCGGCAGCAATGGCCACTCACTTGCCCAATGCGTAGCGCAGACAAGCGAACAGCCGCCATTCCACAGGTGATCCGTTGCCGGGTGATGGCGCAGATCGGCCGTCACGTACACATCCGCTCCGGCCGCATTGGCATTATCAAGGAGTGAATCACCCGATCCGGAGCAAATGGCCACTCGTCGTATCGGGCCTTGCAAGTCACCGCCCACGAGCACACCCGCCGGCACCCGCGGAAGTACCTCTTCAACATGCCGCGCGAATTCCTCCAACGTCAATGCCTGCTCAAGTGTGCCGACCCCGCCTATGCCGGTCTCTTCATCAAGCGGCGCCTCGATGCTCACGCCTAACAGCTCGGCGAGCGCCGCCGTCGATGCGGCGACATCGGCATTCGTATGCGCCGAGAAGAGGGCCACTCCACCGCGGATCAGCGAGGTGACCCACCGTCCCTTACCCGTCGTAGCGGCCACTGAGTGAGTACCGCGCAGATATAGCGGATGATGAGTAATGAGCATATCGACGCCGCGTTCCAGGGCCTCATCCACAGTTGCCTGTGCCGGATCGACGGCGAAGCCTATACTCCTCACACTGGCGGCCGGGTCACCCACCGATAGGCCGACGCGGTCCCATGCCTCACAGGTATCGGGAGGAAATAACGCATCCATCACCGCTACTACATCGCCTACGGTTATGGGCGCAGAGCCGGACTCAGTCATGCAATAAGCCTACCGGCTCAAAGACGTTTAGACAGCACTGCCCCGCATTGCGACCCATCACCGCAGGCGGCGCTGACAGTGCCGAGCACGGCCATACCCCTCGTCGGCCCGACGCCGCCCGACGCTACCCGGCGCCAACCCGCCAAGAATGTCGCATCACCGGGCTAGCACTGCCGATTGTTCGAGTAGGTATCTTGCCCGCACCTGCGCAATCACATACAACTCGGCCGCACGAGAAATCCATACCGCTTTGCTTGCGGCTCGGCTCACCGCCCAGTAACATGAGTGTTGTCACACATACCGGGTAACAAAGGAGGCACGGTGTCTGTTCGTCTCGCGTTGCTGTCGTTGCTTATCGAAGAGCCACGCGGCGTGTACCAGTTGCGCCAGCTCTTTGAGGAGCGCACCACGTGGAATATCAATATTGGCCAGGTCTACCAGACCATGCAGCGTCTGGAGCGTGACGGCCTCGTCGAGTATGCCGACAGCGAAGGCCGTGCCGAATTGTTCCGGATCAGCGATACAGGGTATGAGGAACTCCAGCATTGGTGGGATACACCGACAACCGTTGATCGCTCGGAACGCGACGATCTAGTTATGAAGGTAGCTCTAGCTGTAACCATTCCCGGGATTAACGTGCAACGGCTCATTCAACAGCAACGCAATGCCACGTTGTCAGAGCTACGAGATGTCACCCGGCTTAAGCGCACCGATGACGACCCCACCTGGCAGCTCGTCTTAGACCGCCGCATTTTCGATCTCGAGGCCGAGGCGCGTTGGCTCGACCACATCGAGGGCGCTGCCGTGGCTGCAGCCGCTCGCCGAGCGCCGCTCGCCGCCGCTTCCTACGCCGAGGCCGATAATCCAACCCCCGCGGGTCGAAATCGCTGAACATGACCGGTCGCGGCTCTTCCGCTCCGGTGTTGCGCCTCGAGCATGTCACACGTACCTTCGGCAGTGGGGTCACCACTGTCGTGGCTATTGACGATATCAATCTGACCGTTTCACGCGGGGAACTCGTAGCTGTTATGGGCCCCTCCGGTTCGGGCAAGTCCACCCTATTGAACATTTGCGGTGCCCTCGACGTTCCCGATGTGGGGACCGTTACGATTGATGGGACGAACCTCTCCGGGCTCTCACCTGCCGGTCGGGCACGGCTGCGACGTCGTCGGCTCGGATACGTGTTTCAGGACTTCAATCTCATCCCATCTCTTACCGCAGTAGAAAACGTTACGCTTCCCTTGGAACTGGATCACGCGCCACGTGCGCAAGCACGCGAGGAAGCATGCAACGCACTTGACGACCTCGGGGTGCTGGACCTGGCTGATCGCTTCCCTGATGACATGTCCGGAGGTCAAAGGCAACGGGTTGCGATCGCGCGCGCAGTCGTGGGGACCCGTTCGTTATTGCTGGCAGACGAGCCTACCGGCGCATTGGACTCCAGCACCGGAGACGCCGTCATGTCAGTTCTGCGCGAAAGGGTTGACGACGGTGCAGCCGGAGTTCTCGTCACTCATGAGGCGCGCCTGGCGGCGTGGGCTGATCGGACAATCTTCCTGCGCGACGGGCACATCACCGATGCCACGCGGTACGAGAGCTTTGAGAGCCTACTGGATCCATCATGAACCGCGCCGTCTGGCGCCTGGCCCGGCGCGAACTCACCCGTCACCGCATACGTAGTCTGTTCGCGCTGCTGCTGGTGGCGCTGCCGGTGGCCGCAATCAGTGCACTCGGTGTTGTAAGCACTAGTGTCAACAACCTCCAGTCCCAACTCGAGGAAAACGTACAGGCCACTATCCTTTATTTCGGGGTACCCGTCCACCAGGACCCCCCTGGTTACGCCATCAACACGAGGGGCGGGCAACTACCCAGCTCCGTCGATGTACCGACGGCGGTCACACCTCTTATCCCCGACGACGACATCGTGACGCTCGATGCCGACCTCACCGTCAAAATACGTTCTTCCACACAAGAGGTTTTCGCCACTCTGCGCCAAGTGGACACCCGTGATCTCACAGCCAGCACGCCCATTACAACCGGTGGACGACCGGGGAAGGGGGAAATCGCCCTGACGCAGGAGTACGCCCGCGAACTGGGCGTGCACATCGGTGACAGCGTGCAGCTCTACTACGACAGTCACTGGACTCGTGTTACCGTCGTCGGAATCGGTAGCAATCTTTTGGCCCCCGATCAGCTGGTGACAAACGACGACACCCTAACGGTCGGTACGGCGAGGTGGATTATCACGGGTCCAACGCCCATTGACTGGGACACCGTCAAAGCGCTCAACGAACGTGGTTTTGTCGTTGAGTCCGCCTGGGTACTAGCCCATCCGCCGCCGCTCTCCAAGCAGTATCCCGATATTCTCGCTGATTCACAGGCAGGAGCCGGGGCTGGTTTCTCGATCAGCGACTGGCTGTGGACCGGTGGACTCGTAGCTGCCGGACTTGTCGAGATGGCACTGCTTATCACGCCTATCTTCACAGTGTCCGTCAAGCGGCAGACAAGATCGATTGCGCTGACGGCAGCAATTGGTGCCACCACTAGGCAACAACGATTACTTGTGCTCCTCCAGGGAGCCATTCTCGGGTTCCTCGGCAGCGCCCTCGGTATCGGGATCGGGAGCACTGCCGCCATCGGCTATCTGCACCACCGCGAATTTCTACCAACCATCCCGTGGTTATGGCTAGTAGGAACGGCGTTGCTGGGACTATTTCTTGGAATTGTGTCCGCCTGGTTCCCCGCCCGTTCCGCTGGACAGATCAATGTCATTCGCGCTCTATCTGGTCGACGTGCCATCGCCACACAACACGGACGGCGACACCAGTTCCGAAGATTTGTGTTCCCCGCTTTGATTGTCATCGGCGGACTCATTCAGCTCTTGGCAGTGCGCGAAACACGTTATCTGACCTTCGTTGGCGGCACCGGTCTGTTCTTTCTTGGTCTCATAGGCTGCGCACCGCAATTCATTGCGCTAGCTGCCTACGCAACCTCACGAATCTCACTACCCCTGCGCCTGGCAAGTCGCGAGGTGCGCCGTTCTTCTCACCGTACCGTGCCGGCGACCGCCGCTATACTCGGTGCAACACTAGTGACGAGTATGACTTTGGTTACGGTAACTTCGAACACCATGCAAAACTATGCCCGTCAGGCACGTGTCGGCCCGCAGGCCTCCATTCTCGTCGGCCCGCGCAATCTCGACTTGGCCACCGACGCCGACTACCGGCAGCTGACAGCCGCACGCGAACGCGTTGAGAAGATCGTCGGCCCTTCGGCCACCGCACCTCTATATGCGGTGTGGGACTCCACCCATATGACATATCTGTTAGCCGATATTCCGCCGGAACAGGAATGCCCGCTGTACACCATCCCCAATGCCGATGAGACCCCCGCAATCGAAAAGCAGTACACGGATGATCCAAGGTGCGAGAGCTTCTTCAACAATTCCTGGTGGGAGAGGCCCGAGTTGCCCAGCCCTGATGACGGCATCCTTGCTCTCGTAGACGATGGAAACTACCTGGAGACAAGTGGCCTGCTTACTGACACGCAACTCGCGCAAGCCCGGAGGACTCTCGCGGAAGGCGGCGTGGTGCTCTACGAGTCCAATGCCATCGTCGAGGGCAGGGCCACCATGCAATTGTGGGGTTGGGACGGTAGCAACAACGAGCAAATCCTATTGGAGCAGATGCAACTACCCGCGGTCCACGCGCTTCCCTATACCTTCCCCTACATGGTGCTCAGTCCGGCAGCAATCGAACAATTCGGACTGACACCGGTTCAAGTCGGCACACTCATCGTGCCCAAGAATCCGCCGGATGCCTTCGAAGCTGATGAGGTTCGTAGCACAATTCGCGCGGAGTACAGCCTTTTGAGGGCAATCGTATCCCAACAGCGTCCCGTCGAAGTACTAACTCCTTTCCTACTCAGTGCCCTCATCCTCTTCATTCTGATAGGCGCAGTGCTCCTGGTGCTCGCTCTCGCCAGCCAGGAAACTCGTGACGACCTCGGCACCATGGATGCCGTTGGTGCTCCCCCCGCACTGCGCCGCCGCTACGCGGCCGCCCAGTCCACCTTGATCGCCTTGGCATGCAGTCCGATCGGAATTCTGGGCGGAATCTACGCGGGCGCCCTGAGTGTGCACATAACCGCGTCGGAGTTACACATCCCCTGGCCACTCATCCCGCTGATCGTGCTGATGCCCCTGCTCGCGGCTTTCACCGGTGCCTGCGCCGCGCCGCGGCGTCCACGCCTGACCCGGCGCAGGGACTAGATATCGTCGCACACACAGATGCGGATAGGCGAGCCACCGACGGAGGCACGACTCTCCTGGAGAGTCACGGCCGCACAGAACGTGCCCGCATAGAACCTGGGCGTTCACGAAATACTGAATACTGACGACGCAAGGGCACCGGGCGGTGTCCCAACCGAAGCGAATGAGCTACCAGCGTCCACTGCGGTGGGCCCGGCCGGATTCGAACCGACGACACCTGCGGTGTAAACGCAGTGCTCTAACCAGCTGAGCTACAGGCCCATGTCCACCCAGACCCCTATCGTGCGGTCACGGGTGGGCACTCGTCATACACTACCGCAAACTGATGGCAATCCGCACGACGCGCGGTCGGCGTATCCGCAGGCGCACGCCGTGCAACCCGCCCGGCTAGCGACGCGGCCCCTGCGCCGTCAGACGCACACCGGTCCACGTGTCGCTGACCGCCACCGTTGTGGTAGCCAGCATCCCCGCAGTTTCCGCCGCCTCCTCGATGACGTCCGCCTGCACGTGACCAAGCTGCCGCGGACCGGGCACAAGAAGCCAGCACAGCGCCGCCTCTGAATCGAGGTTTGCCTTGATATCGAGGATGAGATCAGCGAGGTCATCGGCATCGCCGTCGTCGTCACGCCACCAGGCCAGTGCCCCATCCGCAATGTCTGGGTAGTCTTCATCCACTAACTCACCACCTATGGCCTCTTCAACCATTGCGCGCACGGTGGCGTCAACGTCATCGTCGTATCCGAATTCTTGGACAACACTTCCCTCGGTGAAACCCAACGATCTCATGGGAACTAGCCCACCGCATTCCCCGCGATTTCGCAAGTGGAGACACCTTCCGCGTGCCGCAATTCAGCTATGAGAAGGCACGACGTGAGCATAATGGCATACGGATCACACGCCAGAAGCGCTTAGGCAGGATAGACTTAGTCCACACCCGGGACTTTCGTCCATCATGACCGGTGGCACAGAACACACCCGGGGCCAACGCCGCTGTCAACCAAGGGAGATTCCATGAGCCAGCAGACTCCACCCCTCATTAACGGTCAGCTCAGCCAGGTGCCCGATATCGACCCAGAAGAAACCAGTGAGTGGGTCGATTCAATCGATAACCTCATCGAGTCAGGAGGCGCCTTACGCGCCCGTTACATCCTGACCAGCCTGGAGCAGCGAGCACGCCAGAAGGGTGTGAACATCCCGCCAAATCTCGTCACTCCGTATATCAACACCATCCCGGTGGAAGACGAACCGTTCTATCCCGGTGACGAGACACTCGAGCGGCAGTTTCGACGCTGGGTGCGGTGGAACGCCGCAGTGATGGTGACCAGGGCGCAGCGCCCGGGCGTGGCAGTCGGCGGTCACATTTCGTCCTTCGCGGCGCAGGCAACGCTGTACGAAGTCGGTTTCAATAACTTCTTCCGCGGCAAAGATCACCTGGGCGGTGGCGACCAGGTGTACTTCCAGGGTCATTCCTCTCCCGGCAACTACGCGCGCGCCTTCCTGGAAGGTCGGCTACGTGAGGAAGATCTCGACTCGTTCCGGCAGCAGGTGTCACGGCCTTCCGGTGGGCGTGGCCTGCCCTCCTATCCGCATCCGCACCAGATGGCGGACTTCTGGGAGTTCCCGACCGTTTCCTTGGGTATTGGTCCGCTCAATGCCATCTACCAGGCATGGTTCAACCGCTACCTCGATGAGCGCGGGATTAAGGACACCAAGAACCAGCACGTGTGGGCCTTCATGGGCGACGGCGAAATGGACGAGGCAGAATCGCGTGGACTACTGCAAACCGCCTCTTCACAGGGCCTCGACAATCTCACCTTCGTGATCAACTGCAACCTCCAGCGCCTGGACGGCCCGGTGCGCGGTAACGGCAAGATCATTCAGGAACTCGAAGCCTTCTTCAAGGGAGCCGGCTGGAACGTCATCAAGGTGATCTGGGGTCGCGAGTGGGATCGGCTCCTACAAGCCGATAAGGATGGCGCACTTGTCAATCTGATGAACGAGACGCTCGACGGCGATTATCAGAGTTTCAAAGCGCATGACGGTGCCTATGTACGCAACGAATTCTTTGGGCGTGATCCCCGCACCAAGGCGATGGTGGCCGACTGGAGCGACGAGCAGATCTGGTCGCTTAAGCGCGGCGGCCACGACTACCGCAAGGTCTATGCGGCTTACAAAGCGGCTTTGGAGCATACCGGACGCCCCACCGTGATTCTCGCGCACACGATCAAGGGCTACGCGCTGGGAACCAACTTCGCCGGCCGAAATTCAACGCACCAGATGAAAAAACTGAATTCAGCGGACCTCAAACTGCTACGCGACACGCTACATCTCGACATCGACGACGCCCAGTTGGAGGATCCTTACACGGCTCCCTATTACAAGCCGGAGCCAGATCATCCCGCAATGCAATACATGCTGGACAAGCGCGCCGCACTTGGAGGCTTCTTGCCGGAACGACGCGTCTTTTCTCAAGGCGTCACCATGCCCAAGAAGAAGCACTTCGATACCTTGAAACCCGGCTCTGGAAAACAGAAAGTAGCCACCACGATGGCGCTGGTTCGCTTGGTGAAGGACCTCATCAAAGATAAAGACTTCGGCTACCGCATAGTGCCAATTATCCCGGATGAAGCCCGCACCTTCGGATTGGAGGCACTGTTCCCCTCAGCGAAGATCTTCAACACGCTTGGCCAGCAGTACACTGCGGTGGATCAAGACATGCTGCTGTCCTACAAGGAGTCTGAGAAGGGCCAGTTGCTGCACACCGGTATCTCGGAAGCCGGCTCGACTGCGGCCTTCACGGCTGTCGGCACCTCGTATGCCACCCATGGCACGCCAATGGTCCCCTTCTATATCTACTACTCCATGTTTGGTTTCCAGCGCACCGGAGACCTCTTCTGGGCGGCTGCCGACCAGATGGCGCGCGGCTTCGTCGTCGGTGCTACCGCTGGACGTACGACGCTCACGGGCGAAGGACTGCAGCATCTTGACGGTCATTCCCCGATCCTCGCTTCCACCAACCCGAGTGCAGTGATCTATGACCCGGCCTATGCCTACGAGATCGCCCATATCTTCCGTGACGGCTTGGTGCGGATGTACGGCGACGGCTCTGACGGACGCGATCCGAATGTCTTTTACTATCTGACCGTGTACAACGAACCCATTCACCAGCCCGCAGAACCGGAGAATGTGGATGCCGAAGGTATTCTTAAGGGCATCTATCTCCTCGACGGCGTCGAGGGCGATGGGCCGCGCGTGCAACTGCTTGCCTCCGGCGTAGGGGTGCCGTGGGCGCGCGAGGCGCGGCGCTTACTGGCAGAGGACTGGGGCGTGCGAGCGGCCGTTTGGTCGGTGACATCCTGGTATGAGTTGCGCAAGGATGGGCTCGCCGCCGATCAGCACAACTTCCTGCACCCGGAGGAGCCGATACGCACTGCATATGTGACGGAGAAGCTACAGGGCGCCGAGGGGCCCTTTGTCGCCACCTCCGACTATGATCATCAGGTACAGGACGCAATCCGCCCCTGGATCCCCGGCGCATACTACACACTGGGCGCAAATGGGTTCGGGTTCTCAGATACCCGCTCAGCCGCACGGCGCAATTTCAAGATCGATGCCGCATCCATGGTGGTGCGCGCTCTGCAGGGCCTCGCAGACCAAGGGGCAATTGATCGCAGCGTGGTCAAGCAGGCAATTGACCGCTACGATCTGTTCAACCCCAATGCAGCGGAGCCTGTCCGCGATCTTTAGAGAAACCCGTAGGAAGCTCCCGTGACATTGATCCGAATGGCCGGGAACTTCCTACGGCGCCGCCGTGGCATCGTAGCGGCTATCGTCTTGCTCCAGCTCGCGCAGGTGCTTTTCAACCTATCGCTCCCTTGCTCGGCGCGGACATTATTGACCACGGAATCCTGCACGGTGACACCGCATTCATCTGGCATACGGGTGGCATCATGCTCGGTGCGACCCTGGTTCAGATGGGGTGTTCCGTTCTGGCGATCTATCTTGGTTCGCGTACCGCAATGGCACTGGGACGCGAGTTGCGGGCGGAGACTTTCCGGCACGTCCAACGCTTCACCACCGCTAACCGGCATCACTTCGATGCACCCACGCTGATCACCCGGACCACGAATGACGTCACACAGGTCCAGATGGTGGTGCTACTGACGTTCACCGTGATTGTCAACGCTCCCATCATGGGAATAGGCGGAGTGGTTATGGCGATCAGGCAGGACACTCAGCTGTCCTTACTGCTCCTACTGGTTGTTCCACTCCTCTTCACACTCATCCTGCTCGTCATGTCCGCACTGAGTCCCCGGCATGTGATCCAGCAGCAGCGCATTGATCGCATCTCGACGCTTCTGCGCGAGCAGCTCACCGGAGTGCGCGTAATCCGGGCTTTTCGCCGACAAGGCGCCGAGGCGCGCACATTTGACGACGCCAATACGCAGCTGCGTTCATCTCCCACCTCATGATGATTCTCGGCGCCGTCACGATGACGGGAATGATGTCCATGCTCTATACGCGCCGGCAGGTCTCCGCCAAACGGATCCGGGAAATCCTTGATACCCGGCCGTCAATTGCCGCACCGGAGCATCCACTGCACATTCCTTCCGGCCCGCTGACCTTTGCCCGTGATCCTGTGACGCTACGGTATCCGGGAGCGGAGGAACCCGTGCTGCGGGACGTCAGCTTGACACTGGCTCCGGGCACTACGACCGCGATCATTGGCTCCACCGGCTCGGGAAAGTCTTCGATTGTACGACTATTGCCTCGGCTCGTGGATGCTGGCGACGGCGCCATCACCGCCGGAGGCATCCCGCTGACAGCACCGGATCCTGCGGAGCTGCGACGGCGCGTAGCCGTCGTACCGCAACCTTCTTGCTCTCCGGGACTGTTGCATCCAATGTCACGGGGCGTATTCGCCCCGGAGGTGAGGAGGAACAACGCGTAATCGCGGCACTGAAGGCAGCCCAGACATGGGCCTTCGTCTCCGAAGCCGACATTCACGCCTCGATCAAGGCCGGCGGCCGTAACCTCTCCGGCGGGCAACGGCAGCGATTGACCATTGCCCGTGCATTGTACCGGTGCCTGCCCGATCCCAGTGGTAAACGCCAAGCGGATTCGCTCCGCATGAGGGAACCCGGAAGCGGCGCAGCAGAGCCGTACAGCACCTCACGCGACCTGCGCACCGCCCTGAAACGTCTAGCGGACATGCTGCAGCCGGCGCGTCTACAAATCATCGCCATTCTCCTCATTAGCCTGGCTGCCACCGTCGGTACCGTAGCAGCACCGAAGCTACTTGGAGACGCAACCAACCTGGTGGTTGATGGTGTTGCGGCACACGGAGTCGACTTCGCCGCTTTGCTGCACCTGCTCGCCGTCGTAGCCGCGTACTACATCGCCGCCGGTGTTCTGCAGTTTATCGGCGGCTTCATCACTCGAATAGTTGTGCAAAACCTCGGCTATCGGCTACGAGGCGCTACGCGAGACAAAATCGACCGCCTGCCCCGGTCATTTCTCGGTAGGCAGCAGCGTGGCGATTTGCTCTCCCGAGTCACCAACGACATCGGCAACATCACGCAAACCTTGCTGCAGACGCTTAACCAGCTAGTCTCCTCGATCTACCTCCTTATTGGCACTCGCCATGATTTTTTCGACCTCATGGTCGCTTGCGTTGCTCTCGGTGGCCGTTCTGCCCATCGGCGTGGTCGGAACTCTGGCGATTCTGCGTCGCTCGCGGACACAGTTTCGGCGGCAATGGAAGACCACAAGAGACGTTTCCGCTATCATCGAGGAGTCGTTCACAGGCCTTGACGTCGTCACCGCTTACGGCCTTGGAAGAGGGGTTCGAGGACGTCTTCGACGAAGCCAATGAGCGGCTTTTTCAGGCGGGATTCCGCGGGCAGGCACTTTCGCAGCTGTCGCAACCAGTGATGAACTTCGTCGCGAATCTCTCTTTTGTCATTGTGCTTGTTGCGGGTGCCTTCCAAGTCTGGGCAGGACGCTTGTCGATCGGTGGGATTCAGGCATTCATCCAGTACTCCCGACAACTGACGAACCCCATCCAGGCACTTTCATCCATGGCGAATCTCATTCAGTCCGGTACCGCCTCCGGTGAGCGTGCCTTCGATTTTCTTGATACCGCGGAGATGATGCCGGATGCGACCACCCCATACGAGGAGCTTGTGGCGCCGGAGAAGCGCCAGGGACACGTCGAATTCCGACACATACACTTCGGGTACACCGAGCGGGCAGTGATTGACGATCTCTCCCTGACCATTCAACACGGGCAAACCGTGGCCATCGTCGGACCAACCGGCGCAGGCAAGACCACGCTGGTGAATCTACTGATGCGCTTCTATGAACTCGACGGGGGCGAGAGCCTCCTTGACGGAATGCCCATCTCCAGCTCGAGCACGAAGGTTTGACACGGCTCGAGGCGAGATCCTCCTTGACGGAATGCCCATCTCCAGCATGACGAAGGATTCGTTGCGCGAACCCATGGGGATGGTTCTCCAGGACACGTGGCTGTTTGAAGGAACAATTGCCGAGAACCTTGCCTTCGGGCGCGAGGGCGCAGAACGCAGCGAGATCATTGCAGCGGCGGAAGCGACCGGCGGCGACCAGATGATCCGCATGCTGCCACTGGGCTACGATACCCCGGTCTCCGACGACGGCGGGTCGATCTCGGCCAGAGAGAAACAACTGCTCACATATAGCCCGAGCCTACCTGCGCGACCCCGACATCCTCATTCTCGATGAGGCGACGTCGTCGGTTGATACCCGCACCGAAATGCTTGTGCAGCGCGCCATGGCGCGCTGCGGCGCGGGCGCACGTCGTTTGTGATCGCTCACCGTCTCTCAACGATCCGCAGTGTGGACCTCATCGTCGTTATGGAACACGGCGATGCCGTAGAAACCGGGCGGCACGAGGATCTCATTGCTCGCGGCGGAGCATACGCGCGGCTGTATCAGGCGCAGTCTCTGGGAGCACAGCGTCACGAATGATGACCTCCAGTTCCTCAACCGTGGCCGCTGTTCTCCATGCCTGAACGTATTCTTCCTCGCGTGCTGCACCCCAGCGGACCAGAATCGTCCGCATGCCGTTGGCCGCTGCGCCGTCAGTGTCATAGCACCGATCACCGACCATCAGGGCGTCAGCAGTTGCAATCCCCACGGCGCGCAGCGCCGCGAGAGCATCGGCTATGATCTCGCTTTTGCCCGCTCTTCCCTCCAGTGCATCGGAACCGCAGATCACCGTGAAATTGCCTGCGACACCGAGGTACTCCAATAGGTCACGCGCAGATTCTTCACGTTTAGAGGTGGCCACGGCCAGGGGGATACCGGCGGAGGCGAGATTCTTCAAGAGACCGCTAATACCGGGAAACAACAAGGTTTCGTACATGTGCTGTGCATACCGCGAACGGTATGCGCGCACGTAGTAAGCAATGTCGTCTACCCCGAGTTCTTGAAAGGAGCTTCGTAGGGGCGGCCCAATAAAGTGGCGGTAGAACGATGGGTCGTGATCAACACCTGCTTCTTCCCGCATCGTCTCCGCGAAGCACCGGGTAACAATCGGCTCCGAATCAGTCAATGTGCCGTCAAGGTCAAAGAGTACCGGTCTCATAGTGATATGCCCGTCACGTCGCCGGCGCCCTGTCGAGCGATCTCGCCAGTTACAAGATCAAGTACCGTTGTCGCACCGCCTTCACCACACGGACCATCAACGACAATATCAAGCGCATGACCAATGGACTCGTTGACCTGCCATCCCTCGCTCAGCGGCTCCTCTTCACCGGGAAGAATGAGGGAGGAAGACAGCAGGGGTTCGCCCATCGCGCCGACCAATGCCTGCGTGATCTTGTGATCGGGAATTCTCACTCCCACCGTCCGCTTCTTCGGGTTCAGCGTCATACGGGGAACTTCCTTTGTCCCCTTGAGAATAAAGGTGTAGGGGCCGGGGGTCAGCGATTTGATGAGCCGGAAGTATGGGTTGTCCACAATGACGAGTTGACCGAGTTGCGCGAAATCATGGCAGAGCAGTGTGAAGTGGTGCTTCTCCCCCACTTGGCGGATGTCACGAATACGGTCTAGCCCCTCCTTATTTCCCAGGGCACAGACAATGGCGTAGCCGGAATCCGTTGGTAGTGCGGCGACTTCGCCTCTGCGTAGCCGTTCCACCACCCGGTCTATCAGGCGTGGTTGCGGGTCAATCGGGTGTATCTCAACAAGACGTGCCATATCCTGAGCCTAGCGAATTATGCGAGGTGATGTTATGAACAACCAGTTAATTGCCGTGGCGCGTGAGGTGCTGGCCCGCGAAGGCGTGCCGGAGGCGGAACATGTGGACATCAACTTTTCTTTGCGGGCAGTGGACCGTGTCACGCGATGGGCGGTGGCGGTTGCCATTGAGTCTGCCGGAGGCGGACAGCTTACAGATGAGCAGATTTGCGCCGCCCAGACGATTCGCGACCTTCTTCCCTAGTCCACCCATCCACTGAACGACCTCCTACACCATCTGCGATATCACGGCGGATGAGGAGCGGTCGGGTCACGCTCGCCGGGTACCCGATCGCCCACCGTCAACCGACTCGATGCAACCAACGCACCGGCGCACCTGCACCGGCATAACGGAACGGCTCCAACTCGTCGTCCCACGCCTGGCCCAGCGCCACATCCAGTAGTCGCCGAAGCTCGGCGGAGTCCTCTCCAGCTTGGTCGAGTGCGGCACGAATCCGATTCTCCGGGACGACGACGTTCCCCGTCATGTCGGTCTGTGCGAAAAAGATCCCCAAACCAGGAGTGCATGACCATCTGCCTCCCTCGGAGACCGCAGTGGGGTCCTCTGTGATTTCGAAACGCAGATGTTCCCATCCGCCGAGCGCAGAGGCGAGCATCGCACCGGTACCCGCCTCACCGGTCCACGACGTTTCAGCGCGGTTCATCGACGGTAAGGCAGGTTGCCGAGTCCACTCGAAGTGCGGTTCGTAGCCGAGTACACTAGCAACCGCCCACTCAACATGAGGTTGAACGGCCGGTGTAACCGAGTGGATGAATATGACGCCTCGGGTGGCGTGTTTTGCCTTCATAGCATCCTCCTGCGCTTCGGTGGCTTTCCCCTTGTCACCCGCACATCAGGATGCGCCTTAAGTTTGCCACATCCGTTCTCTAAACACCAGCGTTCACGCCAATCTCTCCCGATGAGGCGCACCTTTCGGCCCGAGGGGAGCTAAGCGGAGCAGTGTTTATGCACCTACAGATCACGAATGGCGCGCATCGCCTTCTTACGAACCGAGCGTTCCAACCGATCAATGTACAGATGCCCGTCCAAGTGGTCGCATTCATGCTGAATGCACCTGCCCATCAGGCCTTCGCCCTCGACAATCTTCTTCTTGCCGTCCAGGTCGATCCCCTCCGCCCGTGCGTAGTAATGGCGTTTGGTTGGGAACCATAAGTCGGGCACTGACAAGCAGCCCTCATCGCCGTCTTGGAAACGATCCTCGGAGAGCTCTACAATCACCGGGTTTAGAATGTAGTCGATCTCGCCGTCAATGTGCCAAGAGAAGGCCCGCATTGAAACACCGATCTGGTTCGCAGCCAATCCGGCGCGGCCGTCGTCGTCCACATTCTCCAGCAAATCCTCAACCAATGCCCGCACTCCCGGTGTGATCTCATGAATTGGCGCACAGGGCGTGCGAAGGACGGGGTCGCCGACGATTCGGATCTCACGGTAGGTCATGGCCTGATCCTCTCACATCATGCACCGGCTTCGTGCTCGGACTATACCGGCGCGACGGCAAAAAACAAGGCCCGATTCCACGGAACCGGGCCTGCCGTGGCTCCCGCGGCTGGACTCGAACCAGCAACCGTTCGATTAACAGTCGAGTGCTCTGCCATTGAGCTACGCGGGATCGCGACCAGAAAAACTATACCAGATGCAGGCGGTATGGCGAACACATGGAGTGCGGTTCCCGTCACGTCCGGGCATCATATGACCATGACCAACGAACTCCCGCTGTCACCGTGACGGCTCCCGGCGCATCCCTGGATCACCCCAGCGCGTCATCAAGATCTATGCCCGTCACGTCGCGCAGTGAAGCTTCGAGCCGCGCTATCTCCGGGCGATCCGATGCAAGGCTCTGTCCGGCGATGATGACCTGTGTGAACAGACCGTCACCATCACGGCGCACCAGACCGCGAGCCCGGGTTCCCGATGGAAGAATCACATGCTCCTGGTACACGATTGACCCCTCAAGGCGCTCCCGCACAATCAGCGCAATTGCGTCGCGCGCCCCCTCCGACCACACCAGCACCAGAGGTGTGCGCGACGAATCAACGAAAGATAGCCGTAAAATCCGCGTGGCACCGTCCCAGGCCGCTCCCTCAAACTCGTGCCACGCATACTCGAACACTGCTTGCCCGTCGCCGGTGGCAAGCTTGTCCTCGTACACTGCCAGCCAGCGCGGAGGGTCTCCTTCCAGCTCGGCCGCAGCTAGTGGTCGCCCCCGTACACCGGCCACGGCATCGGGTTGTTTACGCCGCCCAAACATCCACATGCCCCCTATCGAACTGGCATCGGGCCAGCATCGAATTCACCCCTTGGGCAACTCGCTTGAATCGGTCAGCACGACTGTACCGACATAGACCGTTGGGTTAGCCTCCATGGCTCTCGACTCGCGGGCGTGCCGCCCGGCAAGGAACCCGAGCACAAGAAGTACAAGTCCACATACCAGGGCAATAATCATGCGACGTCGTTGAATCGCATGTAACTGCTCCAACTCGGTGGCATCGAGGGTAGCCGTCGTGACTGCCACCTCCGGTGCCTCGTTCTCTGAACTCGCTTCTGCCTCCACGCCCAAGGCTGAGTCCTCCTTCGACACCCCGTCGCGTTCCGAGTTTCCCATCGCATAGCCTCCTTCTGTCCTGCGATCAGCCTAGCGGCCTGCGGCGCCCTCTCGCCAGGTTACTTTCTCTTCGCGCTGCACCTTCCGCTGCAAGCTCATGCTCCGGTCTGCTTGATTCCGACTCACTGCCTTAACCTCGGACTGATGGCGTACATCTCGCGCTTCCCCCTTTCCTTTGCGGTAATTACCTGGTAATATGGCCACATGGAATTCGTTCAGCTGACGCCGTTGCAATATCAGAGATTCGTACGGCAAGCAGACCGTGTTTTCCTTCCTCAGCTTCCCGAGTACGGCGCTGTGCGCGCAAACCTCGGCATGGGGGTTGACTACGTGGGCGTGGTGTCACACGCCGATGTCCAGACACCCGCACGCCGCGGACAGACGCCGAGAGCCCGCCCGGATGCTGCGATCCTCGCAGCCGGACTCGTCGTACTCCAGCCATGGAAGAAGATCTATCGGCGCGCATTGCTCTCCTACGGCCCCACTCTCGACTGGTCAGACAGCACCATCGTCGATTGCTTCTTCACCGGCTTACGGGCGCATCTACGCCGCGACCGTCGTATACTCGCCGTGCGATTCAATCCGCTGCTGCCCCGCGTCTTCTACCACGACATTGAGATCGTGGCCGGCAATCCCACCGCCGCTCGTGCCGAGCGCCAACTGCGCGCACTGGGAGCTCGCCGAATCGAGAAGGAGTTCTACCAACAGTCGGATGTTCAGATTCGGTATATCTATACCAAGGACATCTCCGGTATGAGTTTCGAAGAGGCGACCGCGACACTCGCGAAGGGTCTCCGGCGCCGTTTTCACAATGAGGGGCGCTATGGCGTCGAGGTACGCTTTCTCGGCCCTGACGACTTCGCCGTATTTGATTCGCTGCATGACGCGACCGTGGAACGCACCTCAATGGCTAGTCTGTCTAGCGCATCGCAGGATTTCTACCGCGCACTCATGCGCGAACTCGGGCCGGAACGTGCCCTCCTGGCAGTCGCCTATTTCTCCCCTACTCGTTACCTCCAGCAGATCGCTGCCGAGCGCGAGCAAGCGAAGGCACGCTTGGCTGTACTGTCCCAGAGGCGCCGGACCAAGGCGTGCGAGCGGGAAACAGCGGAACTGACCGAACGGCTAGAGGCCCTGAATTGGCGCGAGGAGAATACGCGGGAAGCGCTCTCAACCTACGGTGACGAGATTCCTTTCAACGCCGCACTCGGATTTCACAGCGGCAACGAGCTGCTCCTACTGTTGGGCGGTATGGACAAACGCTTCTCGGCCTACGCACGCGACTATCCGGTGGAGCGTGCCCTGTTCAAATGGGCTTGCGATCATGGTGTCTCCATCTACAACACTTTTGGTATCTCCGGCATTTTCGACGAGACGGCACCGGATGCCACGGTGTTGACGTTCAAACGGTGGCTGAACGGTAATGTGGAGGAGTTCATCGGCACATTCGTCTTGCCAATCCGTCCACAGCTTGCCAAACGATTGGGAGCGTTGTCCTAGACCGGCACTGGCTCAAGGTGCCTCATCCACCGGGGCACAACCTAGAAGCCGGAGTCTGTGGGGCGTGGGTACCATCGGCGCATACGCCGCCACTGATTGAATCCGTTCCCTAGACGGTAAATGGTACGGCGCACCGAGCGGTCGGCACTGTACGCGAGTGGGTTGATGGGACGACGCCGCAGACGTGTTCGCCGCACCCTCCTGAGCAATTCCGCGTCACGAACATAGCGTCTATTAGCGAGAAAAGCCGGGACGATACAGAAGATTCCTTCGCGCGTGTTCGTTTGATACGAGGTCTCGAGCCCCCGTAAGTCGCTCAACATCGCAGATGCCAAGTCAACCCCTCCGACTTTCAGATAGTAGTGGCCTCGTCCGATACGCGGATTGAGGTCGAGCCAGCGCGCGGAGCCGTTGCGGGGGTCGACTTTGACATCGAGTGAAAAGAAACCGCGCAGACCAACCGCCTGCACAATACGCTTCGCATCGGCAATGAGGTCATCGCGGCGCTCCAAAAGTATGATTCCGGCGTTTCCGAGGTATTCCGGTTGATGGAGACCGAGAAGAACCCGTCCCGATCCACACGCCGTTATCCGCCCTGTTCGATCTACATAGCCGTTGACAACCCACTGCGTGGTGTCATCCCCGGGTATGAGTTCCTGGACGATCAGGCGCGTACGTATATTGTTGTCATGCCACCGCGTGAACAGCGCCATCGCATCTTCACGCGTACGCGCCACGCTGACCTTCCGTAACCCCTGATTCCAGTTCTCGGCAAGCTCGCTCCCACTCTCGGGTTTGACGACGACGGGGAAAGTCACCTCTGTCAGCCGCTCGGACCACCCTTGCGGATCGCTGAGATCCACCGCAGTGCGCATGGGCACAGAGAGCCGCAATCCGCCGAGCAGGTCCGCCATGGCTTGCTTCGAATTCGCCGTACGCACGGCAGCAGCGGTGGCATACGGCAGAAAATAGCGTTCCTTCAACTCATCACGATGATTGGCCACGAACTCGACATGCTCGTCGGCGTTCACGAGCAGGATCAACTGTTGTGTGGGATGATCGGCGGCTACCTCCTGTAACACGCGCAAGAACTGTGCGTCGTCGTCGAATGTGCCGTGCGGCACCAGAAGAACATCAAGGATACGCGAGTCGTTGATCGGCCCGCGCGGCGCATCGGAAATAACCAGCGAACGTAAACCGGCCGCCTCGTGAAAGATACGCGCAAAACTGTAGGTCGCGATGTCGTAGCCGATGACTACCGGCAGAAGCTGAGAAGCAGATTCTTCCGTACCGATCAATTCCGTACTCCAATCTTCCGCAAGAGTGCGCGGGCGGGGCCCACCAGTGATGCAAGTTCCTCCATGCGCAGGAGTCGCATAAGCCCGAAATACACTGCCACCATGATGGGGGCGACCACCACGATGCGAGCCCCAGCGCCCAGTACTCCGAGCGGAGCGAACACCGGTCCAAACGCGCGCAGTACAAGGTATCCGGCGGTCATTGTGATGACGGTGATAACGAGCAACTTGCCGTAACTGGACCAGACGCGCTGATCATCCATCCCACCCATACGCCCTGAAAGCACATGCATCATGGCAACAAAGGCCATCGTATTAGTGGCGGCCATCACCAGCCCGATCCCGACAACGGTCCACTGTGGCGGCAGCAGCCCGCACAGCCCGAAACCAATCATTCCGAGCACTTGGAAGGGAAGGTTGATCCAGAAGGCACCGCGAGTGTCCTCGAACGCGTAGTAGACACGATCAAGCACCGTTACAGCACCGATTGACACCAGCCCCAAGCACATTGAGACAACGACGCGGGCAAGGGTCACCGCTTCCTGTGGCGTTACGGTGAACGCCAGCAGCCGCGCCAAGGGCACCGCGAGAACGATCATGCCTGCAGCAGAGAGGAAGGTCAGCGTGCCGACCATTCGTAGTGTCTTCGAGGTGTCGGCGCGCATGGTATCCATGTCGCCGGAGACCGCTGATCGTGCCAGGCGGGTGAACATGGCGGTTGCAATCGACACGACAATGAGGGATGTGGGAATCGAATAGATTGTGTACGCCGTCGTGTAGGCGTAGTTTCCGGCAACAGTGAGCAAGTCCATACCGGAACTTGCAGCCCGTTCGGATGCGCCTGCGGCGACATTGGAGACGATAATCGTGGGAACCATGCCGGTTATCATCATGAGAAGCATCCACCACGACGCACGGCCCGCCGTGCCAAGCCCGGAACCTCGCCAGGCGAAATCGGGGCGATAACGGATACCGATACGGTGCATCGGCCAAAGCAGGATCAGGGCCTGAGCCGCGATACCGACTGTGGAGAAACCACCCAGCATTGCGACACGTTCGGCACTCCATCGGGTAACGTCCTGGGCATCCGCCGGTGTAGCACCTCCGAAAACGGCCAGAATCACCGCGAATCCCGCGATTGCCACCACATTGTTAAGCACCGGCGCCCACATGTAGGGGCCGAAGTTCTCACGAGCGTTGAGAATCTGGCCGATCACCGTGTACATGCCGTAAAAGAAGATCTGCGGCAGGCACCAGTACGCGAAGGCCACCGTTAGCCGATACCAGTCATGCGACATTGTCGCAGCAAAGAGCTTCACCACTAGCGGTGCGGCGAGAGTAAGAAGGAGGGTGACGCCGCCGAGGAAGACGATGGCGATTGTCAACAGTTTATTGAGGAAGGCCGCTCCCCCATCGCGCGACTCCTTGGTGGCGCGAACAATGGCCGGAACCAATACCGCGTTAACCAAACCGCCGACAACCACCATGTAGATCAGGTTGGGGAGCTTATTGGCAACGTCGAAGGCGTTCGCCGCCGGAGACGTCATGGTCAGGACTGCACCGAGCATCAGCGGTGAACGCACCAGCCCGAGAACACGCGACACGAGCGTGCCGAGGAACATGACGAGAGAGGACCGCGCCGCGCTGCTTCGCCGAGGCTGTGCCTGTGCGGTTGCCGAGGCGGCTGCACGCGGAGCAACGCTGTGCTTAGGCGACCGGTTTGCGGCCTCGGTCCGGGTAGACGCAAACACCGCAAGGCCTTGCTCGCGGAAGTGACGACCCCGCAAAGGAGCGGGAGGCCCAAACAGCATGTCCCCATGGTAGCCCGCCTTTTGCCTGTAAACGCGAGAGGCCCGCCTTGCTCACTGTGCGGTATTTCCCACCACACGCGGGCGGGCAGCGGATCTCATGGCCACTTCGCAGCGGTGTCATTGGCCGCTTTTGGTGTCATGGTGACGTTTTCCAGCGGTGCCCCCGGCAGGACTTGAACCCGCGACCGATGGATTATGAGTCCACGGGTGCGGTATACTGACACCAACAAAAACCGCGAGATTCCGCCATTCTAGGATGTCCAGTCTTGACTGGTCTAGACTGTGCGTAGCTAACCATTTAGCTAACCAACGAGGGGACGTGAGGCAACTGTGGCGACGAAGCGTAGGGACGCGGGCTCCGGATCGATCTACCAGCGGGCCGACGGTAAGTGGTGCGCTGCCCTCACCCTCCCGTCCGATCCGCTCACGGGGAAGCAGCGCCGGAAGGTACGCACCGCAAAGACGAAGGGTGCCGCGCAGCGGAAGTTGGCGGAGATGCGCCGCGAGCTCGACGCCGCCGGAGACCTGGCCACCCAAACACCCACCGTCGCCGCCTACCTCACCGACTGGCTCACCCTACGCCGCACCACCCTCAAACCCGCCACATGGGAAGGCTACCGCTCCAAAATCGAACACCACGTCCTCCCCATCATCGGCCGCCGCCACCTCGACAAGCTCACCCCACTCGACATCGAACGCGTCACCGCCGGAATAATCGACAGTGGCGGAGCCGCCGCGAGCGCTCTCCAAACGCATCGGATCCTCGGCCGTGCCCTCGCCGACGCCGAGCGGAAAGGTCTCATCCGCCGGAACCCCGCCCGTGCAGCGGACGCTCCCCGCGCGAAAACCGGCCGGCGGGATGCCATGCCGGCAGAACACCTCGTGCAACTCATCACCGCCAACGCCGACCAGCCCTACCTGGCCCGCGTCATCCTCGCCCTGCTCACATCCGCCCGACAGGGCGAGATCCTCGGCCTCGAGCTGGACCGTCTCGACCTCACCCCGGGAGCCGCCTGGGTATCCCTGACCCGTGAGCTCGCAGTAATACGCTACGCGCACGGCTGCGCGGGCACGTGCGGGCGTAAACGCGCCGCAGACTGCCCCACCCGCCGATTCCACATCCCCGACTACCTCGAGGCCGAGCAGGTGCACGGAAGCCTCTGGCTCCTCCCGCCGAAGTCCGTCCGCTCGACTCGTCCTATCGCTCTCGGTGCGCTCGCGGTGCAGGTCATGACCAGGTATTTCGACGTGCTGGAGACTCCACACCGGTTTGTGTTCGAAGCATCCCCTGGAGTGCCGGTACATCCGCGCCGTGATTACGGCATGTGGTGTGAGATGCTGGATAGGGCCGGGCTGCCGCACTATCCACTGTATGCGCTGCGGCACTCCACCGCGACGCTCATGAGGGCCGCCGGCATCGCCGACCGGACACGACAGGAGATCATGGGCCATTCTTCAGAGGATATGACCGCGCATTACACGCACCGCGAGGTCGAGGACCAGTTAGACGCTGTCGCCGCCTACGACCAGTACATGACAGCACTACTCCCCGGTTTACAGCAGTGAACCGGGAACGACACTAGCGCTCGCGGGGGTGAGTCATGCTGGAAAAAATACCCGCGTTTATACCACCCAGGCATGATGCTGGAATATATACCAGTTTTTATACCACTGCCCACGCCACGTCACGGTTCCTCACGCTTCCTCTTCGTTGGCCGGAGCCTGGTTTGTCGCGGCCCTGTGCGATTAGCGCTGCCCATTGACAACACGTTGTTGCAAGGCAGCAACGATTAGTGCACACGCCTCAGCATCTGAGTCTGCTCGGTGATGGTCTAATCGATACCCTGGCGCGCATGCCTGAACGACTGTCGGCAATTTGTAATCATCGAGTCCGGGCACGATACTCTGCGCTGTCCGGTAGGAGCAGAAGAACCGTTGCGGTAACGAGCTAGTACCGAAGAAACTATCGAGATCACGCCAGACACGAGCGTCAAATGATGCATTATGCGCATACACCGGAAACTCGCCGACAAACTGAGAAACACCAGTCTCTACAGCAGGCCACATTGGAGCGTGTTTGACATCGCGAGCGCTAATCCCGTGAAGGTAGGTAAATTCGAATGAGTCGTATCCAGGTGGTGGCTTGAGTAATGTCGAGTACCTGTCCACGATATCGCCGCCTATCACCTTCACGAGCGCAATTTGGCAGGCGGAGACGCCTCCATCCCTATTTGCTGTCTCGAAATCGACCGCGACAAAACCGTTTACCAGCAGTTCTGACTCGGTTGGAATGAGACGTGACGTGGATCTGCTACGAGGATAGGTAACTGTTGGGTTAGCCGCAGAACGGCCAGAGGAGATACCTGTTGAGGGCCTTCCTGCTTCTTTTTGTTGCTTTGTTAGTTCGACGAGACGCTTCCACTCAGCATTGAACTCGCTCCAATCTCGCCCTTCAGCCTTAGCCCAGAGCTCTTGCGCTTTAGCGAGTCGCTTTCTTAAGTCGAGTCGAAAATCTTCACGCGGTGCAGGGAAATCACGACTTAGCCAGTCTTCAAGCGTCCTCACTTCCTCCGCGTATGCCTTCATCTTGCGCTGAATAATTGCGACTTCAATGACGTAATGCTCCATCACATTGATTGGGTTTCGCTCCGCAGCCGCAGTCATTGCGTCCATGCAACCCATTGCTAGCCTGAGAGCGTCATCGAGCTGGCCTTCGCGCTTGAGTCGCGCTATTTCAGGCCCCCAGTCGCAGATGTCGCGCCCTTTGTATCTTGGCATAAACCACTCGTTAGTATCAGGACCGTTCGCCTGGCCAGCATTCGAGGCGCTGACAAAATATGTGACTCTCTGTCTCGCGGGTTGCGTTGACGCGTTATCCGCAAAACGCTTGAACCAACTCAATAGTCCCATGATGAAAAGCTATCCCTCCTAAGGTCAAGCAGATCTCGACGACCCACTAGCAGGTGAATACTTCGCCGTATTCGATCTCAGCTAAGACATCAGCACCCGCCGTAAACGCCCTTGCTCGTAGGCTCCAGTATGACACACCTTACTCTCAGAGTGTTATCCGGTGAGACTAGGAGGCACGACACTCATGCGACAGCCGGGGTGAAGTCACGCGCGACGACGCGCTGCCACGCAATAATGAGAGACCTCGTGACCCCAAGCTCACGGGCCAGCACGTCGGGAGACGGCCCATACAAGCGCTCTGTGGCCGCGTACTCCACTGGTGAGATTAAGAGCTTCGCTGCCCATTCATCAGCCCGCGCCTCCCCCGCGAGAGTCTGCGCACACCCGTGCCTCCCCTGCGAGAGTATGTTCGAATATGTCCACTAGCGAGCCTGCTCCCGCGCCCGACTAATCACGTCACGCACGTCAAGACGCGCTAGATCGCATAGCCGAACAAATTCCTCAAGCGTGATCGTCCGTTCCCCGTTGAAGATAGCCGCTAGTCGTGTGCGTCCAATGTCAGCCTTCGTGGCAATTTCGCGCCACGAATAGCCGAGCGTCGCGAGCTGCTCGGCCACAAGTTGCACGGCAATATGTTCAGTCTCACCAACTTCTAGCGCTGATCGTCCCATGCCACTAATCATCACCGGTCAAATACCGAATGCTCCCCGGGCGACGCTTTCAAACGACGCAGGATTTCTTCGGAAAGCTCTAGGTCTGTCGCATCCGCGAGTGTTGCCGATATTCCATGGCGCGAGACCTGCTCGCGAGTAATAAAACCAAGGATGACAAGCGCCTCAATAACGTCTGCGCCGTAGGCCGTTGCAATTGCGATGACAGTATCTGGTGAGAGTGTTCCAGCATGGCGTTGACGGTTAAGCGTGCCCTGCGTGATACGGGCCTTCTTTGCGACCGTGTTCTCTGAGTCGTCTCCGACAGTCGCCTTGTACCAGTCGAGTATATCCATGCGCCCATCTTAACAGACGCTACTCGTAGCGCATAGCTTTCTATGTGCAATAGGTTGACTTGCACGCCACACCAGTGTATCGTCGAGTTATGCGATACGAGTAATCAATTACTCGTCGCGAGTAGGAGGCGTTATGGATACACATTCACCCGAGCTGCGGCTATCGCAGACATTTCTAGATCGTGTAACTCAAATCGGATTGACCGATGCGGCTGTCGCTGCGGCTATCGGTGTCACTCGACAGTTCTACAGCCAGGTTAAGACCGGAAAGGCGATGCCGACGGCTCGATTCATGGCTGGCGCTGTCGCTGCGGGCCTAGCATCGTCTCTCGATCAGGTCGCGACCCTCGTCGAGGATGACACAGCGGGGGTGGCGTGATGGGTGGCGAGTGCTGGGAGTGGGAGGCTGCTCTCCTCACGACTGTCGACAAGGCAAACAACCCGGACCGGGTGGACCCGGTACTGGTCTGGCGGGACGCACTCTACGCGGCCTACCGGCGTAGCTACCTGTCCTACCGGCAGGCCTGCCGTGCGCTCGCGTCATACAACCGGCAACTAGGACCCGCAACACCATACGTGGAGGCGGCCTGATGGGTGAATCCCGGCCGGTATGGGTCTCACGAGAGCAAATCCCAGAAGTCTTCGGTATCGCCGCACGGACCGTTGACCGGGCACTCGCGGACGGCGCGCGCATTGTTCGCCGGTTCGTGGGCCGGAAACCGGTCTACCAGGTCGATTCAATCGACGCCTGGCTAGCGGGCTTGGACGAAGACCGCCCTGGGCAAGCAACCACATGACACACCCCTGGAAAGGAGCACGGGAGAAATGGGCCAGCATCGTAAGGGATGGCGTGAAGCAGTCGAGCTCGTCGACCTACTCGACGGTACGAACCCAATGAGCACAGACACTCTGATCAGCCTGCTTCACACCATCGCCACCCAGCATGGCCTACAAGTCCAGATCGTTCATACGACCCCAGTCGGTCAACGCGTAGACGGCCTTCGCAAGTTCCGCCACCTCCGGGTCTTCGGCCCGGTCTTTGAGTACACGAGCCTTGTCCGTCCCAGTCTGAATGTTCGTGAGCGCTTCGGCCAACTGTTCACGTCGCGTGAGCACAGCTAATTCACCCCCCTCTCCATCGAGGACCACAGAAAAGGAATGCCGCGCCCCATGGTGGGCACGGGACGCGGCCAAACAAATCAAATAGTTTCGGAAGGAATCATATCATGCAGTCATTCTTCGTCACGTTCGGCATGAAGTACTCGAACACGCCACACCCGGCGTCTAAGCGGATCGATCACTTGTCCCTGGTCATGATCATGGCCAACACGCTCGAAGAAGCCCGAGCCACCGCCGTCCACCACCTCGCAGGATACTGGTCAAGGATCCTCACCCGCGCCGAAGCAGTCGCCTACCACGCCAGCGATCCCCGCACCGGAGTGGTCGCCCTGGCCTGTGGTGAGTCCATCGTCTACGACGCTGACGCACCCCACATCATGTCCATGCTCAACACCGCCTTCAGCACCGAAGCCCACACAACGGAGCGGGTCGCATGAAACGCATCCTCCACTACCTCGACCGCGAAGCAATCCGCGTCCTACGCATCTTCGCCTACACGGCGATCTACGCGCTCACAGTCCTCGCCTCCGCGCTCGCGGTCAACGGCAGCATGATCCACAGTGCTAGCGACGTCGTCCTGGGTACGGCTGGTGTGATCGCCTGCCTCTTCGCCGCCTCAGCCCTGACACCCACTACCAGGACCGGTGACGACGATGAGTGACATTTTCACGGACGCGTTATGCCGCACGGATCCGGATGGTTGGTTCCCCGAGCCGAGCCATAAAGACCAGACAGCCACGGCCTGCGCACGGTGCACGGCTTGTCCGGCGCTCGCGGCGTGCCGGGAGTACGCGGACAGTCTGCTCGCGAAGAACATACGCCTGTCAGGCGTATGGGCGGCACGGTTCTACGGCGGACGCAGAACGAGCACACCCCGCACGGCCGAGCCGTGCTTGTCCTGCGGGCGACTAACCCGACCACTCCACACCAGCAAGCAGGCCATGCCAGACACGATGGGCTACGGCGCTGCCGGGCCCTTGTGTATCACCTGCTACCGACGCAACCTCAAACAATCGAAGAAAGGAAACGCCTCATGCCTATCTACTATGTGACGTTCGGTGTGAAGTATGCCGACGAACCGCATCCTATTAACCCGCTCATCACGGATAAGGCGGTCGCCAAGATCAAAGCGCCCAGCGAGGAGATGGCCCGCCGGTTTGCTTTCCGTCACTTCGACCAGTACTGGTCGCGAGTCATCCCCCAAGACGAAGGAGAACAATACACAGCCGCGTGGGACTGTCACATTGTCGCCTACATTATCGGCCACTCAATCGTGTGGGCTGTGAACACGGACACGATGCTCGAGCCCATCTCCACAACGCAGACCGTACGAAGGGAGGGAGCAGCGTCATGACCGTGTTCCCGAATCTTGATGGGCCGGTGGCCCGGACGTCTGATCCTGTCACGTCGTGGGAGGCCGCGCAGGCGATCAGTGATGGGCAGATGCGGGCCTCCGAGCAGGCCGTTCTTTCCGCGCTGCGTACGGGTGGGGCGATGACGGATCCGCAGATCGCTGATTATGTCATCTCGCATGGGGGCCGCTGGTCCGGGCAGCGTCTACGGAGCGCCCGCGCCGACCTTGTACGCGCAGGCTTGGTTGAGGCGGCTGGTACGACCCGACCGGATGGGTCCCCGCGCCGGTACACGGTCTGGGCTGCCACCCCCACCCAGCGCACGCTGACCGGTGAGGAGGAGCAGCATGCTGTGGCCTAGACGCAAGCACGAGCCCCCGGAGCGGGAGACGGTGCCAGCATCCGCAAGGGTGTGCCCCCGCCCGCCGGGCCATGTTGAGGTTGAGCTGACCGCGTCTGGTGGCCGCCGGGTATCACTGCTACTGGACCTGATCAACGCCGAACGGTTCGCCCGTAATCTGACCCACGCGTGCGGCAACGTCCTAGAGCACTCCTTCATGCAGCCCACCGATGATGGTGACGCCTCATGACCCGCCTCGTGATGGTTTTCCCCGTTATTGATGGGTCCCGTGCCCTCGCGGACCTACGCGCCGAAGCTCTGGCGCGGACCCAGGCGGAGGCCCGCCGACGCGGCTGGCAGGTCACCGGTGCCGGTGCCACCCGGTGGGAACCGGGCACCCGGTCCATTCGTGCTGTCCTCCCCGTCCACACGACAGACCGGCCCACTGGGGCGTTCCTGGAAGGAGGTGTGGCCGCATGAGGACGCAGACAATTAGTTTCACGCTCGGCCCTACGCTGTGGATGAGCGCAAACCATTCCGGCCGGGTCAATACACACTGGGCCGTCACGAGGCGCAAGACGATGAATCTCCGCCGCCTGGCAGCCATGCAGGCCCGCGCCCAGCGCCTCCGCCCTCCCCGTGGCCGCGTGCGAGTCACTGCCTGGGTTCAATACCCCACCCGTGGCCGGGCCGACCCAAACAACGCGGCACCGACCACGAAGGCGCTGATTGACGGGCTGACCGACGCGGGAATCTGGCCCGACGACGACCACACCCACGTGATCGGCCCGGACCACCGCCGCGCCAACGGCACCTGCCCACGCGGCCTCCACATCATCACACTAACCATCGAAGAAGAAGCCAAGGAAGGGGCGGAATCATGAGCTTGCGCGCCATCCTCTGGGCGATCTACGAGGCGCCCGTCGATAACCCCACCTCCCGGCTCGTCCTCGTCGGACTAGCCGACCACGCCGCCGACGACGGCACCGGAGCATGGCCCTCCCACGCCGTCCTCGCCGCCGCAGCACACTGCTCCCCCCGCACCATCCGCCGACACCTCCAAACCCTCGAGGACTCCGGCGTGATCCACCGCGGGGACCAGAGAATCGTCAACCACATCCGCGCCGACCGCCGACCCACCGTCTGGAACCTCAACCTCGACCACGCCGACCGCACGGCCGCCACACACGCCACACACGCCACACCCACACAACACCCCGAGCCAGAACCCGAACCCGCCCCGGCCCAGCCTGTGGATGCGGGATCGGTTGAGACATTTTCCGTCCAGAACGGGGGGACAAATTGTCCCCCCGTGAAAACGGGTGAAAACACGCTAAACGGCGAAATCCCGCCAAAAACCAACGGGGGGTCACATATGTCCGGGCGGACAAACGGGGGGACACACGTGTCCTACAAACCTATAGAACCTATAGATACATATAACGCGCCCGCGCGCGACACCACACCCACCCCCACTCCCACGGCGAAGGTCGCGCCGCCGCCGACGGACGCGACACCACTGCCCGACACCTGGACACCAAACCCCGACCACCTCAACCTCGCCTGCCAACAAGACCTATCCATCACCACCGAAGCGACCCGCTTCCGCCTCCACGCCCACGAACACCACCGCAAAGCCTGCGACTGGGACGCCGCCTTCACCCGCTGGCTCCTCGACACCACACCCAGACCACCCACCCGCCACCCAGACGGCCGAGACACCAACCAGACCCGCCACGGTCAACATCACAGCACAGCCGCAGCAGTCCGCGAACACAACCGCATCCGCGACCGCGAGCGCCGCCGCGTCGAGACCGCCGCGCTCGCAGCGGCCCGCGCCGATCCCACCCAACAAGCGCAAGCAGACCAGGCCAAACAGCGAATCCGTGACCTAGTGAGGAGAGCATCGTGAGTGGAGAGCCCATCGTTACCCTGATCGGTCATGTCGGAGCAGATCCCGAGATCCGATACGTCGCGTCCGGCACGCCAGTATGTAACTTCAGCCTGGCCGTGACGCCGCGCACCCTCAACCGGCAGACGAACCAGTGGGAGAACGGTGCCACCGCTTGGTACCGGTGCACGATCTGGCGTGAGCACGGCGAGCATGTCGCCGAAACCATTCAGAAGGGCATGCGCGTCATCGTGACCGGTCGGCTGACCGTCCGCACCTACGAGCACGACGGGGCCGAGCGGACCGCGCTTGAGGTCGCCGTCGACGAGATCGGCCCCACCCTGCGCTACGCGACCGCCCACGTCACCAAAACCACCAACACCAACAGCCAGGCTCACAGCCAGGTCCAGGGGCAGGCGGGTGACGACTACGACCCCTGGGCCGCACAGGCCAACAGTCCCGCCGGTTCCGCGTTCGACAGCCTTCCGCCCTTCTAAGGAGAGAAGATCATGACCTACTACACGCAGCCCACGCCGACCGCCTACGAGAGCATCGCCAAACAGGCGGCCGATATGCTCTACCAGCTACACGCCAACGGCCTCCTACGCGCCCACTGCCAGCGCACCGACGCCACCGGCGCGGACCTCCTTCGCCGTCAGCTCGACGCCACCGCCGAGCAGATACACGAGGACCTGGCCGACGAGTACAGATGGGACCACAACGTAGAGCCGACGGGGTATCCCGTCGCGTCGTGGCGGCATACCAGCATCCCCACCCGGCACTGCGTCGAGCTGATCGCCGCCCTGCAATGGGCAGTCCAAACGCAGTTCGACCACCAGTCCGCGGCGGGACAGGAGATCAGCTAACCGTCTGGCTCTCAGAGCCAGCCACTGCCGCCACTACAACGACAAGGACATAAATCATGCCACGATTCCGCAAAAAGCCAGTTGTGATCGACGCTTTTCACTTCACCGGCAACCACTACACATTCGACCTGTTAGACGAGCTGGGCTGCCCGCCGCTCATCGGCGACGCGTCCCGGCCCAACACCCTTAAAACGGCGGACGGGCGAACCGACACAGGATGGTACATCAACCCCGCCGACGGCATGCTCATGATCCGCACCCTCGAAGGGGACATGCGCGCATCCATCGGCCACTACATCATCAAAGGCGTTAAAGGTGAGTTCTACCCCTGCGACCCTGATATTTTCGCCGCCACCTACGAAACAACACATGGCAGCGAGGACGACCAAGCTAGCCCCAACCTTGCAGCGCTGCTGCGCGACGCCACCCAACATGTAAGCACGGCGACAGCGCAAACCTCGGCACTGACAGGGGCCATACTCGGAATATCTGAGCAGATCGAGGGACTGCGCGGCCAAACACTCCCCAAGCACATTCGGACTGTCCTCAACGAGCTACGACATGAGGCGCACTATCTCAGAGACGATGGGCCGGGCTCCTACAAGGACGGTTACAAGGCCGCGCTAGACGACGTCGAACGCTACCTCAAGGAGTCATTAGCACCATGACCTACACGCCGAAACGCGTGCAGCGCCGCCGCACGAGGGGATGGAAGATGCCTCTCTGTGGTTGCGGTTGCGGGAAGCCCGCCTGGTACGTCGGACGCCCCACCCGTTGGGGCAACCCCGCCATAATCGGCCAGCGCATGCCCTACCAACTCCACTCAGGCGGCGGCAAAGCACGCCCCTACATCTGGGACGCCGCCCAAGCCGTCGAGTGGTACACCGACTGGATTACCGGCGTCGTGCGGCTCGCGAACGGCAAAAACGCACGCCAAGCACCAACCGTCGAGGACATCCGCGCCACGCTGGGCGGGCACGACCTGGCCTGCTACTGCCCGCCCGACCAGCCATGCCACGCAGACGTACTACTAGCCCTAGCCAACCCGGAGGACGGCCAGCAGTGAGAATCACTATCACCATAGACACCGACCAGCCCTACGACGACGCCAGCGGGCCGTACGAGCAGGAGACCCCGAGCACGCCCCGCACCGTCGGATTTCAACCCAACCAAGACGAGGAAGCATGACCACGGAAAAACCAGAAACCCACGCCGAGGCCGCTGCCCGGCTGCTGGCAGCATCCCGCACCACCTCGGCAACAGACTCGTGGCGATGCCTCGCCGCCGCCGGCATCCACGCCACCCTCGAAATAGCAGACATAGGCCGCGCCATCGCACAAGCCCTCATCCTCCTCAACCAACCCACAAACAGCCCACGCTACGAAGCACGCCTCGCCGGACTCGCAGCCACCATCGGCTACCCCGACCCGGCAGACCCCTCCGGCAACCTCGCCCGCCTCCTCGACCAACAAAACAACGAAGCACGCGCACAACGCCACGAACACGGAGACAACGCATGACCACCCTCGCCGTCGCATACCACCGCATCGCAGGCCTAGAACCCAACCGACACCAGATCCACGCCGACATCACCCAAGGACTCAGCCCCGAATACTCGGAAGGCTACGACACCGCCATCCACGACGCCCTCCACACGATACGCCAGCTCGCAGCGGACACCCGTCCACCCCGCGACACCACCACACCACCCGAATCACCCGCCGCACACCTCACCACACGTAACCCCACAGACACCCCCATCAACCCCGACGACGAATACGACGTCATCGCCCGCACACTCTCCTACCACCACCTCACAACCAACGGAGCCCTCATCACCTGCACCTGCGGCCACCACACCCCACAAACCACCAACACCCCACAACGCCTACAAAACGCCATCACCAACCACACCGACCACACCACCCGACACATCCTCCAAGCACTCGCGACGTTGTACTCCGCACCTGCCAGGAAGGACCAATGAGAGATAATCTTGCCGCTCGGCTTCAAGACGTGATCCGCCTCGCAGCGTCCATGCCGGATCCGCATGCGACATGGTCGCCAGTGCACGCCGCCGATCCGTCCCGGCCCGTCACCGGATCCCCATCGAAACCGGACACGTTGCCCTTCGGCCTATCCGCCACGCTCGACTACTGGGACACCCCACCCGCCGACCCGACAGGCATCCGCAGCCGTACCGGTCTCGACCAATGGGCCCAGGCGTGGGCAACCGCGTGGTGGACATGGCGCGACACCCCCAGCGAACCCCAACCCACCAGCCAACCCCTTCTCTGGCTCCACGCCAACCTCCCCTGGGCGGAAATCTCCTACCCC
Source organism: Actinobaculum sp. 352 (assembly GCF_003957265.1). Classification (NCBI taxonomy): domain Bacteria; kingdom Bacillati; phylum Actinomycetota; class Actinomycetes; order Actinomycetales; family Actinomycetaceae; genus Actinobaculum; species Actinobaculum sp. 352. The sequence continues at coordinate 168,698 of NZ_RQSN01000007.1, forward strand.
GCCATGGACCAATTCGCCGCCGAGCTCAACACCGTCCACTACATACTCCAACAAGCCTGCGGCCTCACCCCCATCCCCACCGACCGGCACTGCCCCACCTGCGGACAGACCCTCGTCCACCCCGTCACCGCCCGCGGCGTCGCCGACGTCTACCACTGCGAAGACTGCGACAATGACTGGACCGCGCAAGGTATCGCCGAGTACCAACGCCTCCGCATCCTCGCCACCGCACCCTACGTCACCCGCGACCAAGCCGCACACCTCCTGCGGGTCCCACGTGGCCGGATTCGCGTCTGGATCGCCCGGGGACAACTTCACCAACGCCCCGATAGGACGATCCCCCTTGCAGACGCCTACCGTCTCGCTAGCGCCGACACGCCGAAGAGGCCGACACTTGACCCGGGGGGCCAATCGTGAAACGCTTTCCAGTGAAGAACTATGCCCCGGGGACGATGAAACGCCCCGCCCCACCAACAACACCCCCTCCCCCACAAGTGACCACCCCCGTCACGAAAACCGGGCCCCACACCGTTAAACGACCCACCACCCCGGACAAGCACACCCCGACCAGTCGCCCCTCTAACGGCAAACCATACGGTCGGCCTGGCCGCTCATCCACACACTCCAGGACATATCACGATGACGACGTCACGCACCGGCACGGCTTCCCATCGAAAATGGCGAGAGCACGCGCTCACAGAAGCGAAGAACAACGGACAAACACACTGTCCACTGTGCGGAACACAGTTGACCTACACGACAAGCAGGCAACCGAACTCGGCCGAACCCGACCACATCACCCCGTACGCGCACGGCGGCACCAATACCCCAGACAATGCCCGCATCATCTGCCGTCAATGCAACCAACGACGCGGAGCACACACCACCCGCCACACCCCGGACAAACACCAACCCGCCACAACCACCACACTCATCACCTGGTAGCCCGGCCCGACGCCCGACCAAGCCAGCCGCGTCTCCCACAACCCACCCCGGCCGAAAACGAGACGTACATCACGAAAACAGGGGGGATAGGCCCCTCCCCGCCCCCTTCCGCACACCCCGGTGACATAGTGGGATATCTCCCCGGCCGTTTTTCCACACACCCTATATAGACCCTGCAGTGAGGTGACGAATCATGCCTGCCCGTCGTCTCCAACCGGTTCCACCAGCAGGTCAGGACACTAAACCGCCCCGGAAGACTACAACGCGCCGGTCGGTCGCCAAGGCAGCGGATGAGGGCACCCAGTTGGAGCTCCTGCTCGTGCTGCGCAACCGTCTCGCGAAAGCAATTGACGATAAGGCCACTCCGCCTCGTGATTTGTCCTCGCTGTCGCGCCGACTGATGGAGGTGTCCCGGGAGATTCAGGCGTTGGAGCGACAGGAGGCAGAGGATGCCGAGCAGACGGACGGCGGGGACGACGACTTCGACCCCTCGACTGTCTGACGTCGCGAAACGACTCTGTGTCCCGGCGGGCATCGTCGCAACCGGATGGGGTGCGGTTCAGCGGCGGTGTGCCCGGTTGGGCATCCATTTTGACACGTGGCAGACCGGGCTTGGATCGCTGATTTTGGCGAAGCGGGACGACGGCCAGTATGCGGCTGGTGTGGGTGGCGCTGTCATGTCGATTCCCCGGCAGACTGGTAAAACCTATCTGGTTGGATGGATGGTTTTCGCTCTGTGCCTGCTTCGCCCTGGGCTGACGGTGATTTGGACGGCCCACCGGGTGCGCACCAGTCAGGAAACGTTAGGGAAGATGGCGGCCATGGCCGACCGGCAAACCGTTGCCCCGTCAATCGCGACGGTGCGCACGGCGAACGGCAAGGAAGCGATCATTTTCCGGAATGGTGCCCGGATCCTTTTCGGTGCCCGAGAGTCCGGGTTCGGTCGCGGATTCGACAAAGTTGACCTGCTCGTGCTGGACGAAGCCCAGATCCTCACGGAGGCAGCCCTATCGGACATGGTCCCGGCAACGAACGCTGCCGAGAATGGCCTCGTGATCATGATGGGTACACCGCCCCGTCCGAAAGACCCCGGGGAAGCATTCCTCGCCCGCCGACGCGAAGCGATCAGTGGGGATAAGGACACGTTGTATGTCGAGTTTGGCGCAGACGATGACACGCGCCCGGAAACATGGCCCGCAGGGCATATCGACTGGGGACAGGTCGCGAAAGCGAACCCTTCATTTCCGCACCGTACATCCAAGCAGGCTGTGCAGCGCATGGCGAAACTCGTTGGCTCCATGCAGAACTTCCGCCGGGAAGCCCTCGGATTGTTTGACACGGAAGGAGCGCGCCGACTCATCTCCCAACACGAATGGGAATCCACCGGTGTCACGACCGCGCCGGACGGCCTAGAAGGCGGCCTGAGATGCTTCGGTGTCGCCTTCAATCTGGATGGGTCTCGCATGTCAATCGCCGGAGCGATTAAGCACACGGTCGGCACTCACGTGGAGCTGATCGGCTCTTGGTCCGGCCCGTCAGAGGGAGGGATGACCGCCTTAGCGGACTGGCTGGCTGACCGGTGGAAGCAGGCAGGAATGATTGCACTGTCTGGCAGGTCTGGATCGACGGCGTTGGAAGGTCTCCTGCGGGATCGGGGCGTCCCAGCGTCCGTGATTCGTGGGGCGACGACGAGCGAGTATTACAAGGCGTGCGCCCTGTTCCACTCGGCCATCCAGGAGTGCACGGTCACACATCCTGTGGGACGACCAGGTGACGCGTTGAACGCGTCGGTGGAAGTATGCGACGCGCGCCGTCGCGCCTCGGACGGTGCGTGGGGCTGGCACGCCACCACGGACGATGGGGACGACACGCCCCTAGAAGCCGTGTCACTGGCCTACTGGGCCACACGCACAACAAGACGACGACCACGAGCACGGACGGGGGCTTTCTCAACATGATGTATGGACACGACCTGCACCTGGCCCCGATCCCGTTCACCCCGCCCCGTATTATCGGCCTGCCAGAGGACTTGCAAGACCAGGTGAACGAGCTCGTCACCGTGTGGGCGCGTAAACGGCCACGGAACCAGCTCCGCCAGTTGTACATGGACGCGAAACGAATCCCGGAAGGGCTGAATATTGCCGTCCCGGAGGTTGTGGCTAAAGACCTGGGGATCGTGTCCTCATGGCCGGAGAAAGCAGTCTACGGGCTGGCGAACCGGTGCATGTGGGACGGGGTTGTTGCCCCGTCCGGGGAAGAGGACCCGTTCGAGCTTGCCTCCCTGCTACACGCAAACCGGTTCGATCTGGAGATTTCGCAGACAATCGCATCCTCCATGATTCACTCGGTAGCGTTCATCACGACCACACTCGGTGATGTCGCATCGGGTGAGCCGGACGTACTGATTCGCCCGTATACGGCCCAGTGGGCGTCCGCGATCTGGGACCGGCGCACCCGGTCTCTGCGCTGTGCGCTGACAATCGATGACATTGACGACCTGGCCCGGCCGACCGCTCTCACACTGATCACGGCCACGCAGGCCGTTGAGTGCCGGACGAGCGGGGCTGGCTGGTTCGTCTCCCGGCACGTACCCCACGGCCTGCGCCGGGTACCGGTCGAGCCACTGCCGTTTAAGCCATCATTGGATCGGCAGATGGGCCGTTCCCGGATTTCCCGGCCGGTCATGGCGATCACAGACCGGGCGATCCGTACCGCGTTACGCATGGACGTCGCCGCCGAGTTTTTAACAACGCCTGGGCTGCTCCTCAACGGGATCACGGAAGAGCAGTGGGCCGAAGTGCAGAAATGGTCATGGCGGCTCGGCGCAGTACGTGGTCTGTCCCGCACCGAGGAAGGCGAGCTCGTAGACGTCGAACGCCTACCGCAACAGTCGGTACAGCCGTTCGTTGAGCAGTTGCGGGAGTTGGCGGGCGAGTTTTCTGCTGCCACGTCCCTGCCTCTGTCCGCGTTGGGTATCGTGCAAGACAATCCGTCCTCGGCTGACGCGATCTACGCCGCGAAAGAAGAGCTCGTCATCGAAGCAACTGTGGCGAATCGCGGATACGGGTACGCACTGGCCCGCGTCTACCAGAACGCGGTCATGCTCCGCGATGGCCTATCCGAGCCGTCCGGAGACCTGACCGGTATTTCTACCCGGTGGCGTAACCCGGCCATCCCGTCCGTCGTTTCTCAGTCTGATGCCATGGTTAAGCAGATCTCCGCGATCCCGGCGCTTGCTGAGACTGATGTCGCGTTGGAGGAGTTGGGGTATACGGCTGAGCAGATCGCCCGTATTCGCGCTCAGATGGCACGATCCCAAGCCAAGCAGACGCTCACAGAGATTCTCGGTGGTGTTCGCGCAAACGAAGGGGCTGATACTGGCGTGGGTGAGGACGTGCCGTCGTGACAACCGTACGCGACGTGCAACGGCTCCGCAGGTCCACCGACAAAGTGTATTTACTGGCCCGGCGTGACTTGGCCCGGTTCTGGTCTCGGCTTGACTTATCCCAGCCCGAATTGGTGCGTAACGCTCTTGTCACCTACGTGCCCACACTGGTGAACATGTACGGCGACATTGCTGGTACAGCCGCGTTGGAGTGGTATGAAGACCTGCGGGAGCAGGTCGCAGGACTCCCCCGCTACGCACCGACCATTGGGGAGAACATCCCTCGCGAAGCCATTGAGCACACGGTCAAATGGGCGGCCGGGCACCTGTGGGGTGACAACCCGGACGATACGCTCCGTGTCCTCAACGGCAGTATGGACCGGTGGATGAAATACTCCCAGCGGGACACGATCCGCCGCTGTATTGCTGGGGATCCGTCCAAGCCGCGCTGGGCGCGCGTCCCGCAGGGCGCGAAAACCTGCGCTTGGTGCACGATGCTCGCCTCCAGGGGCTGGGTGTACACGTCCCCGCAGAAGGCAGGTGACGCCTCCCACCGGTTCCACGACCACTGCGACTGTGAGATCGTGCCCGAGTGGGACCGGAAAGCCACCCACATGTCCGGATATGATCCGGACAGGTACTACGCCCTCTACACGGAAGCCCAGGAAGCTGTTGGCGGTGTTAATCCATCCGTCAACGAGATCGTGAAGAAAATGCGGGAACTACACCCGGAAGAGTACAAAGACGGGAAATGGCCCCCGCTCCCGAAAGGAGCAAGTAAAGACGGCACGCTACAGGCAAACGTGTACGAGAAATGGCGACGGGATATCGCGGTCCTGCTCCCTCCCGGCGCTGACCCGGTCCGGTTCAAAATCCCGCCCGAGCAGTTTCCGGAGATCCCTGGCGGGTGGCCATCAGACCTTCCACAGCTACGCGCAATCGAATGGAACCATGTCCTCTACGGCGACAAACGCGGCGGCGGACACCTCGCAGGATACGGCTGGACTCATAACGGGAAAGAATTCCCCGCTGACTGGACGCCGCAGGATATTCGCGACGCAGCCGAACAGCTCCTCCGTGAACATCCGATCACCCCACGGGGGAAAAACCGGGGGCATAGCGAGGGAACGGTCAACGGCGTTAAAATGACCATATACACGTCAACAAAACGCGGACACACTCGTATAGCAGGGTTCTATCCGGACTGGGATGAGGCGTAGAGGAGGAGAAATGCGCTATGGCGACTATGCGACCTACTGGCGCAACATGGAACTTCCCAGGCGGCAGCTTGTCCGTGACCTCATGCCTTATTCTCCGGAAGATCCGAATTTTCTTCTTGATCTGATTCCTAACGACTCTTGGGCTGCGCTTCAGATCATGGTCGCGGACCTCCTGAACGCGGACGCGTATGTTCCAAACGATTTGCTGGACAAGATCGAAGAACATGTTGCCGGAGATCCGGAAATGGAAGAAGACTGCCGGGACCTGCGCAAGATTCACGATGAGCGAGAGCGCGAAAAACTAGCCTCCTAGCTCACGCCCATAACCTTCTGAAGGGCTGACCGTCGAAGCACCGACTGTCAGCCCTTCACTCTCACACCCCGATAACCGCCGGGGTGTGTCTTGTCTATAGCCGTCCTGCACAGGGCGGCTTTTTCTATGCCCGGAAAGGGGAAATTATCATGCCACCCACAAATGCTCCGACACCCGCCGCCGATGCTGACAAGCCCGCACAGGCCAACACCACCGGCGATGACGTGCAAACGGCGGAGACGGATTGGAAGGCACTGGCACGCAAATGGGAAGCCCGCGCAAAAGCAAACCAGGACGCTGCACAGCGCCTGGCCGCCTTAGAGGACGCGCAGAAGACTGACGCGCAGAAGAACGCCGACGCCCTCGCCAAGGCCACGGCCGACCTGGAAGCAGCGAACGCCCGCGTGAAAGCCTACGAAGCCGCCGCCCGCACGGGAGTCCCCGTCGATCTCCTCGTCGCCTCAGATGGCGACGTAGACGCGCTCGCGGACCGTTTCGCCGCATGGCGAGACACCCTCACCGCCACGGATACGTCTGGCGGCAAGAAGGACGACTCTGCGAAGAAGGAACCGGCCCCGAAAGGGCAACCGGTGCCCAGCCAGGGCAAAGAACCGGAAGGTTCGGGTGTTATGTCGATCAACGAGCAAATCACCGCAGCCGAAAAGGCCGGTGATGCTCTGCTTGTGAAAACCCTGAAAGCTATGAAGCTCGGCGATAAGAAAGCCTGAGCCTCACCTAATGGAAGGATCATGTGATGCCGGGTATCACCGGACAAGCAACCACGTATAACCTGCCCAACTATGTCGGCGAGCTCTTCCAGATCTCCCCAGAAGACACGCCGTTCCTGTCCGCCATCGGCGGTCTGTCCGGCGGCATGTCTGTTGGCTCTACCGTGTTCTCCTGGCAGGCGGAAGACCTGCGAGAGCCGGAAGCGGGCAGGCAGCGCCTCGAGGGCGGAAAGCCGTCTTTTGATGGCCGCTCCCGGGTCAACGCGACGAACGTCGTCGAGATCCACCAAGAGGGCGTCGAAGTGTCCTACACGCGGCAGGGCGCAACCCGTCAGGTCACCACGGACGGCAAGCCGGTCGTCTGGCTCGGCGGCACTGCCGTCCCGGCAGACGAGCTGGCCCACCAGATCGACCTGCAGCTCAAGCAGGTTGCCCGCGACGTCGAACTGTCCTTTATCCAGGGCACGTTCCAACAGCCCACGGATAACACGCAGCCCCGCAAGACTCGTGGCCTCTTAGAGGCCATCGAGACGAATCGGGCCACCACGACCCATACGGCAGACAACCTGGAAGCCGGGGACGTGCTCGACCTGATGGAGCTCGTGTGGAACGCCGGCGGTATCAAGGAGACGGAGACCCGGACCATCATGGTCGGCTCCAAGCTCAAGCGCGCCCTGACCCGCGCGTTCGTCACGGACGCCAAATACCAGGAGCAGTCCCGCAACGTCGGCGGGGTGAACCTGCAATACATCGAGACGGATTTCGGCCGGACCAACATCATGCTGAACCGTTGGATGCCCGCAGACACGCTCGCCGTCGTCTCCCTGGAGCAGTGCAAGCCCGCCTTCCTCGAGATCCCAGGTAAGGGGCACTTCTTCGTGGAGCCGCTGGCGAAGACCGGTGCATCTGACGCCGCTCAACTCTACGGCGAGATCGGTCTTGTCTACGGCAACGAGCGTGCGCACGGCGTTCTGACCGTCGCCGCCTAAAGGCCAGGGCGGGGCCGTCACTGATTGACGCGCTGGCCGGTGACGGTCCCGCCCATTCACACGAAAAGGAGGTCACGACGTGATCGTACGATCAACCGTTTACCCGGATCTGCTGGTGACCGATCTCGGCGTCCGCTTCCGTGACGGAATAGCCGAGGTAGACGAGGCGACTGGGAAACAGTTGCTGCGACTACCCGGCATCGAACTGGAGGCCGAACCGGGACCGGTGAGGAAGGCACGGCGTAAGACCAATGAGTGACGCGTTCGCCACCGTGCAGGACGTAGAGGACCGGTGGCGGCCCCTGACAGAGGCAGAGAAAGCCCGCGCCGAAGTACTGCTGATGGATGCGGCGTCTCTGATCCGTGATACCTGTCCGGCAACATGGCAGGCGGCAGGAGAAGCGACACTGCGCCGCGTCTCCTGCGCCGTCGTCAAGCGGGCCATGGTCGCCCCTGCCGGGGACATGGACCTGGTCGGCGTGGCATCCCAGCAGGCAACCGTCGGCCCATTCTCCCAACAGATCACGTTCCGGGATCCCGGCGGCGACTTATACCTGACAGCCGCAGAGAAACGGTCCCTAGGCAAGGGCCGCCCTGCAGCGTTTGAGGACGACGTCCTGGCACGTCTGACAGGAGGCTAACCATGGTGTTTGCGCTTCAGGCTCTGCCTCAAGCATGGAAAACGTCGGTGACTCGGGTGACGGGTGCGGGCCGGGACGTGCGCGGCAACAAGACCCCGGGCGTAAAGAGCGCCGTGGATGGTTGCCTGCTCGCACCGAACACAACGGAAGAGGAACGCTCCCTGTCTGATGTCACCACGACCCGGGCCACCCTGTACGCTCCCGTCGACTCGACGTGGGCGACAGGTGATCAGGTCATCACCCCGGCCGAGTCTGTTCTTCCGGGCCGGTGGGACGTGGACGGGGACCCTATCCGATGGCCCGCCGGGTGGCGGATTAACCTCATCCGGCACACACCCACAGGGGGGCTCTAATGGCGAAAGAGTTCCTATCGGCGGGTAAGTACAAGCCGGACCCTGATGGCATGGTCGAACTGGCCGTGTCGAAAGACATGCGGGATTTGATATCTCGTGTCGCGTCCCGTGCGCAAGCTATCGCTGGGGAACTCTCCACTGGCTACTACGACCGAAAAGCAGGCGGCCCCGGAGTGTATTCGGACTCCTTCACCGTGGATGACACGGTGGTCGAATTACCCCCGGCGTATCGGAAGGGGAATGCGTCCACGCAGCGTGCCGCGTCGCTCCTCACCTCCACCCATCCGGCCCGTCGGCGTATGGAATCCTGGTATGAGATCTTGTCCGATGCTGTCCAGCTTGCCGCCGAGGAAATCCTCACAGGAGGCGACGACTAATGGCTGAACGATTCCCCGACGTGCTCGACGCCATCGATCATGTCCTGGCCGGTCTCGTGACAACGGTGCGGTGGATGCCCGCCCAGCTCGACACCCTACCGGTCGCCCATATACGCCGCCGCTCCGGACAATCCCAGACAGTGACCTGGCAGCGCACCGTCCGCGTCCAGATCGACATGTACGGACAGGACCGCGATGCCACCGAACAGGTTGCCGAGCAGGTCCGTGACCGGCTGGAGAACCACGGCGGCCCACATGTCACCCCTGCGGGGCTGATCGACCGGATCACGGTCGATCTCGAACCGGCAGACACTCCGTTCATCGCGGACGACCTATCTCTAATCACGCTGACAGTATCCGCTGTCTGCCGTGCCACCCACTAAACCAACAGAAAGGTGTCATAGCCCATGTCCCCTACATTTTCTGAGTTGAAGAATCAGGCCGATACCACGTCCGAGGTCCGGAAGATCCTCGAACAAATGGTGTGGCTCGCCCCCATCACGGCGGACCCGATCACCTCGCTGACCGACGAGAACGGCGCACTCAAGGCCCTACCGGAGGGCTACTGGCCGGTTGGTATCATCTCCACCGACGGATCCACGCTCGCCACCGACGTCAACGTTGAGGACGTAGAAGGCTTCGGGTACGCGCAACCCGTGCGCCGTGATATTACCTCGGCCACGCAAACCGTGACCGTGACCTGCCTCGAGTCCTTCCGGAAGAATGTTATTTCCTTGGCGTACATGATGTCCCTGGACGACGTCGAACAAGCCCTGAACGGTGAGATCGTGTTTGACCGGCCCGCACTGCCGGAAAAACAGTTCTACCGGATGATCCGCATCGGCCGTGACGTCACCGCCAATGGTGACATTTACCGCGCCAAGTTCTACCCGCGCATCTACTCGGTATCCATCCCGGAAGAGGCATGGACCACGGACGCCGTTACCTTCCCGTTGGAGCTCACCCCGGAGGTCGACAAGGCGCTGGGCACCTCCGAGCGGAACTTCATCGCCGGTCCGGGCGCGAAGGCCGCCGCGACCTCCCTCGGATTCAAGCAGGGCGCATAGCAAGCCGGGTGGTGGGGTGTTTCCTTTTTGATGTGTGTTTCCTTTCCACCCCACCACCCCACCAGGCGAAAGGAAACGCGCGCCACCCACGTCCTACGAGAAAGGTCCCCTCATGGCTACATACACGCTGCAGAAAAACGGTCACATCGTGACCACCTCTGACCCGACCGAGAAGACACAACTGGTCGCCGCCGGGTATACGGTCCGCAAACCCGCACCAAAACCAGAACCCAAACCTACCCCCAAGAAGTAACCCCCAGTGGAAAGGAAACCCATCATGACAACCCCTAACCAGAACACGACAGTCCTCACCCTGGCAACAATCCGGAAGGACGCACCCAAGCCCGCCGAGGAACGAACCTTCATATTCCGCATCGCTCAAGGGAAGGAAATCACGTTCGGTGACGCGCTACGGTGGACCGGTGAACGGGCGCTCCGTGCGAAACCGCTGATTGATGCGCTGACCGGCGACGGTGTGGAACTCGGCGTCAACCAGGCCATGAAGTACTGGCTGTCCGAGGAGGATTACGCGGAGCTCGCCGCGGCGGACATGTCCGCCATCGACCGGCTCACATTGTTTAAGCAGGTCGTGTCCTGGGCGACCGCCGGATTGTCGGTGGGGGAATAAGAAGGCTCGGCGATCTGCTGTCCCGGTGGGAACCGCAGATCCGAGCCGATCTCGCCTCCGAATATGCCGCCGACCTGTCCCAGCTGGTCGAAGAGTCCCGCTATCGGCACCTGCTCGTCCTTATCGACCAGCTACCAGCCACTGCCCGGGTACGGGCCGCCATGCTGGACGATGATGACTACGTGGCCGGTCTGCCCGATCCCGTCTCAGGGGATACGCCGAGTAGGCCTGCCATATACGGGTGGACGCAAGACACGGAACTGCTCGCATCCCTGCTGGACACGATGCGTAGCCTGCAACAGGTTGTGGTCCGCGCGTTCGGCGGGAAAGGACGCCCACCGGACCCGATCCCACGCCCTGAAACCGCGTGGGACAGACGCAAGAAAGCGACCCCGCAGGCCTCACAAGACCTGGTGGACATGTTCACCCAACAGTAAGAAGGAGGTGGTGTCCCATGACCCGTATCGGTGTTGCCACCGTCCAAATCCAGCCATCGTTCAAAGGATTCCAGGAGTCGGCGAAGAAATCCATCCTCGCCGAACTCGGCCCCCTCAGTAAGGAGATTGGGGAACCAGCTGGTGATAAAACCGGCGAGGAAATCCTCGCCTCCACCGGGAAACGATTCAAAACTGGAGCGCTGAAAGTCGCAAAAGTCGGTGGTGGACTCCTCACCGCCGGACTTATCACCACGGTCACAAAAGGCTTCACCCGGTCAAAAGCCATCGAAGACGCAGAAGCAAAACTCGAGGGACTTGGTAAGTCGTCGGAAGAAATCTCCGCGATTATGGACAACGCTCTGAAATCCGTGCAGGGCACCGCCTATGGTCTCGACGAGGCCTCCACCACTGCCGGTATCCTCGTCGCTGCTGGCATCCAATCCGGTGAAGAACTAGAAAAGACTCTGAAACTGGTGGGCGACTCGGCAACAATCGCGGGCCGAGACATGGGCGACATGGGCCTGATCTGGGCGTCTGTCGCATCCCAGGGGAAACTACAAGGCCAAGACGCCATGCAACTCATGCAGTCTGGTATCCCGATCTGGCAGATGGTCGGCGACGTTATGGGTGTCACCGCCGCCGAAGCCCAAGAACTCGGCTCCAAAGGGCAAGTGTCCTTCGACATCTTCCGGCAAGCCATGGAAGGCGGTGTAGGAGGGGCCGCGCTTGCCGCCGGAGAGACGACAGGCGGCGCGTTCCGTAACATGCAGGCCGCCATGTCCCGCTTCGGCCAGAAACTCATCTCTTCCATCTACCCGAAAATAGCTCCCCTGCTCACGAAGCTGGGGGAAAAGTTTGACGAGTGGGGGGAAAAAGCCGGTCCTGTCGCTGACATGCTGATCGAACGACTGACGAACCTGTGGAATAACGTGCTGAAACCGGTTGCCAGCTGGGTGAGGGAGAATGCGCAAACCATTGCGATTATCACCGGCGCGGTTGCCGGGTTCATCACGGCAGCTGCCGGACTGATCAAGGTCACAAAGTTCGTTTCGGATGTGAAGAAGGCCGTGTCCGCACTGTCTGTGGTGCTCAAAGCATTGGTCACGTCGAATCCGGTCCTGCTAATCATCACTGCCATTGTCACCGCTCTTGTGTTGTTGTGGACGAAATGCGAGTGGTTCCGTGACGCAGTGAAAACCGTCTGGGAAGTGATCTCTAGCGCGGTGAAAACGGCGTGGGAGCAGTGGATACAGCCCGCGTTCGAAGCGATCCGCACGTTTATTATGGACACTCTAGTTCCGGCATTGCAGGGCTTTTGGGAGAACACTGTCCGGCCGATCTGGGAAAAGATTTCCGCTGCCGTCAAGACGGCGTGGGAGCAGCGGATACAGCCCGCGTTCGAAGCGATTTGGGGATTCATTACCAACACGCTCGGCCCGATCTTCACCTGGCTATACGACACCATCATTAAACAGGTGTGGGACAAGATCACCCAGGTTATCCGAAATGCATGGGACGTCATCAGGATTATCTGGGACACGATCAAATGGACGGTCAATAACGTGCTCGGCCCCGTGTTCACCTGGCTATGGGAAACCATTATTCGGCCAGCTTGGGAAGGGATTTCCGGGGCGATCAGCTGGGCATGGGAGAACGTTATCCGTCCCGCATTCGACGCGGTCAAGGACGCTGTCGGCCTGGTCGGCCAAGCGTTCGAGACGGTGAAAGACGTCGTGGTAGGCGCGTGGGAAGCGATGGTGAACCTGCTGGTCAAACCGATCAACTTTGTGATCGACACCGTGTACAACAACGGTATCCGGAAGGCGTTCAACTGGGTCGCACAAGCAGTCGGTTCGTCCATTCGCTTGGAGGAAGCCTCAACGATTAACCCGTTCGGCACCCAGTCCCGATCCAACACGAAACCGTCAACATCTGGCAGGCGGGCTGCTGGCCCGCTGAACTGGGAAGCACGTGCGAAGGGCGGGTGGACACCGCCCGGGTGGACGCTAGTCGGTGAGGAAGGACCCGAACTAGTGAACTTCTCCCGGCCATCCCGCGTGTACACGGCCGAAGAAACAGCGGCCGCCCTGGCAGGTGCGGACATCTCCCCCTATCTCAGGCCCGACCGCATGTACACCCCAGACGAAGCGTGGAGTGCGATCCACGCCCTGAAAACCGGGGACCAACGCCTGCTGCAGGGTGCGCTGGGGTCGTCCCCGTCGCAGTCCCTGCTGCCCATCGGTGGATTCTGGGACAGTCTCGGCCACGCCTGGTCGAAAACGTGGCGGGGCGTGAAAGATTTCGTTGCCGACGGGATCTCCTGGGTGCGTGGCCGCCTGGCCGACGCCGCTGGACTCGTCCTCAACCCGATTAAAGAGAAGATCGCGTCCATGGTCGAAGGGCACGGCACGATTTCCGATATGGTCGGTGATGCGTTTCGCCGCACTATCGACAACCTGCTCGAGTGGGTACGCGGCATCGACAACGAATCCAACGAATCCGGGGAAACCTCAGAAGCGAAGAACAATGCGGCGGCCATGAATGAGGCCGCTCTGTCCGGCGCGGAGGATCTGAAAGATCTGCAACGCAACGCCGTCGTGCTGGGAGGTGCGACACGCAGGCCCGTCAAGGGTGGCGTGCTCACGTCAACATTCGGTGTATCCCGCTACGGCGGCTACCATGCGGGTATCGACCTGGCCGCCCCGACCGGCACCCCAGTGTATGCTTACCGGTCCGGCACCGTGCTGGGCACCGGCTGGAACGTCCTGGCGGGCAGGTCAGGTATCGGCGTCATGCTGTCCCACGGCCAATACGGCGGCTCCTACTACGGTCATTTGTCCGCGTCGAAGGTCCACCGGGGCCAAGCGGTGACCGCAGGCCAGTTAATCGGCCTGGTCGGCGCGACAGGTAACGCGACCGGCCCCCACCTGCACTGGGAGCTGAACAAAGGCAACTGGCAAGCCCCCTACAATCCGCTGCCCCTCCTTCCGCGCTATGACCAGGGCGGCTGGCTCATGCCCGGTATGGCAACGGTCGCGAACCTGACCGGCAGCCCCGAACCGGTACTGACCCAGGCCCAATGGGATGCGATCTCTACCCTGGCGGCACGGGGAGCCGGAGCGACCCTGCCGGACCGAGTGACCCTTGTGGACGCGGACGGCTCAATCCTCGCCCGGGCCCGCGTGGTCGCCGGTGAGGTTGTCGAGCGGGCAGCAGATGAAGCTGCACGATGGGAGTAACGCGCATGGTCACCGTGAAACGTGTACACGACGCGGCGACACTGGTGGATCGAATCATGCTGAACGGGATAACCCCCGGCCAGCCCGTCACCGGCCGCACAGTAGACGGGGCGTGGGAGTGGACGGTTGCATCTTCACCGGTCGGAGTCTCTCTGATCGATCCGCTGGCCCCAATCGGCACGGATATTGTCTACACGCAAGGAGGGCAAGACGCGGCTCCCATCCGCCGGGACGCCGCCATGTACGGGGCGGTCACGTCCCTCGACGGTCGCACAGTCGTCCCGGCGATCCTGCCGCACAAGTGGGAGGACGACGAGACGCCGGACGTGACCGTTCACCAAGTCGGTGGCCGTGCCTGGCCAGTCTACGGACAGGCCACAACCCGTGCAGAAACCTCCCTCGACCTACGCATCGAGGGAGTACATGTGCGTGCCATGCGACGGCTGATCCGCGCCCAGCAACCCGTCGTCGTCCACCACGTGGCCTGCCCCGTCCCGGAATGTGTCGTCCCACCGGCACGGGCGGGGATCATCCGTGCCGTGTCCTCTACGGTAACGGCCCGGAAGGACCTCGGCGAGATGACGTATACGGCAACCTTCCAGACCGTGGACTTGACCGATATACGCCCAGGAGGCGTGCCAGCAGCGACCTGGTGGGACGTCGAGCAACGATTCCCCACCGTGTGGGACCTGCAATCAGAGACGGCGTGGACACTCGCGGAGGGTGGGTGGAATGCGGACTGACACCCCCACACCGGGCGAGCTGGCCGGTGCACGATTCTGGACCACCGTCCGCGTCACCCTCGGCCGACAGGCCGTCGTCTTGCCCGTCATGGCTGGCCACGTCGTCTGGCAGGCCGACCAATCCCCATCCGTACAGGTCACCGGGCTGCGTCTGCCCATACTCACGGAGGCCGGGGAAGACGTCATCATGACGGGCCTGGTCGGCTCGGAGGGGCACCGGGTCCACGTCGAATGTCATGCCAGGTCTGGTGCGGCCGTCTGGGACTGGTCCATGGGTACCTATCAGATCAGCCAGGTGCGCCGCCAGGACGGCGGCACCATCGAGGTGACCGGCCAACTCCTCACCGCCGCTATCGCTGACCACAAATACGCGGCGGCGAAACCGGTGAATGTGCGCCAATCCGCGCTAACCGTCCTCCAGGCCCTCGCCGTGGAGGACGGCGTCCGCCTGGACTGGTCAGGAGACCTTGTCGCTCGGAGAATCCCGTCCGATTACACGATTGGCACGGACCGTGGCGAAGCCTGGGCCGCGCTCCTCGAAGTCATCGGAGCGTATGCGACGTTCAGCCCTCATGCTGACGTGCGGATCCGGCCCGTACCGGAGCCGACCGGCACCCCGGTGATGACCATTACCGGCGGAGTTGGTGGCACGGTCGTGGACACCGAGATCACGTTAGACCGCGCCCAAATCTTCAATCACATTATTGTCCCGGTGAAAGACTCCGACCAGGTCGCCGAATTCGCCCAGCGGGACGGCCGCTACGCCGTCAACCGGTTCGGGTGGAGGTCGAAAGAGATCTCCGGAGCGGACGTGCCCAACCTGGCGCAAGCCTCGCTCGTGGCACGGGCCGAGCTGACGAAAAGCCTCGCCCGCGCCGTGATAGTACCCGTCGAACTGATCCCCGATTGGCGGATCGAACCATACGACCTGGTACGCGTCACCGTGAACGATGTGTCCCGCATGGGGCTGGTCACCGGGGTCGATTGGCCACTGACCCACGCCGACACGATGGTTATCGATATTGCAACGGAGGTATAGGAATGGTTCGGAAGACAGAACTGACCACGGCCCGCCGACAGGCAGCGAAGAAGGCAGCAGGCGGGAATCCGCGCACGGTCATGCCGGTGCGCACTGCCACGCTCGTCTCTCTCGCGGATGACGACGGGAAAGCGGTCGTGTCCATGGGCGGCGAGGAGCTCACTCTGCCCGCAGCTCCTGGCGTGTATGTCGAAGATGGCCGCGTGTCCGTGCTCGTGGACACAGCAGGGCGTCCCTACCAGGTGCTAGGACCGCTCGAAGCGCACCCGGGAAACATGGACGCCGATGTTACACCGGTCAAACGGATCGTGCTGCCAGGCCTGGCCGGTGACCTGGATGCAGCAAAACAGGAGCTCGAGGAGGCTGGCGCAGCGCGTGATGAGCGGATCGCACAGGCTGAGGAGGCGCTTCGTCAGGCGGGGGAAACATTGGAAGCGGTCAAGGCCGGGGATATTGAGCCGACGGCCGAGTTGTGGCTGAAACTCTTGCAGGTGGCCGGTAATGCGACGATT